>DASXMG010000090.1:0-31043 GCA_036495805.1 Steroidobacteraceae bacterium
GACTTCGAGGTGCTGGCCTCCTATGGGCACGTGCGCGACCTCGTGCCGAAGGAAGGCGCCGTCGACCCGAAGCACCGCTTCGCCATGAAATATCAGGTGGTCGAACGCAATCAGAAGCACATCGACGCCATATCCCGCGCACTCAAGAAGGCCAAGGCCCTGTTTCTGGCGACCGACCCCGATCGCGAGGGTGAAGCGATCTCCTGGCATCTGCACGAGCTCTTGAAATCCCAGGGTGAGCTCAAGGGCAAGGAAGTCAGCCGCGTGGTTTTCTACGAGATCACCAAGAATTCGGTGCGTGAAGCCATGGCCGCGCCGCGCGAGCTGTCGGTCGACCTGGTGAACGCGCAGCAGGCGCGCCGTGCGCTGGATTTTCTGGTGGGCTTCAATCTCTCGCCCCTGTTGTGGAAGAAAGTGCGTCCCGGGCTGTCGGCCGGACGGGTACAGAGCCCGGCCCTGCGCATGATCTGCGAGCGCGAGGATGAGATCGCGGCGTTCGTGGCGCGCGAGTACTGGAGCATCGATGCCGAGCTGTCGCACTCGGAGCAAAAGTTTCCCGGCAAGCTGGTCGAGTACCAGGGCGAGAAGGTGGAGCAGTTCAGCTTCACCAACGAAGCGCAAGCCCGGGAAGTCGAACGCACGCTGAACGATGCAGCCAAGGGCGAACTCACGGTCCTATCCGTGGACCGCAAGCAGCGCAAGCGCAATCCGGCGCCGCCGTTCACCACCTCCACCCTGCAGCAGGAAGCGGCGCGCAAGCTGGGCTTCAGCGCGCAAAAAACCATGCGCGTGGCGCAGCAGCTTTACGAAGGCGTCGACATCGGCGAAGGCCAGGTGGGCCTGATCACCTACATGCGCACCGACTCGCTCAACCTGGCGCAAGAAGCCATCGGCCAGATCCGCGACGTCATCGTGCAGCTCTACGGGCAAGCCGGTCTTGCCGAAGAGCCGCGAATCTTCAAGACCAAGTCAAAGAACGCTCAGGAGGCACACGAGGCGATCAGGCCCACGGCGGCCGGCGTGTTGCCCGGAGACATCGAGAACAAGCTGGAGCCTGATCAATTTCGGCTGTATTCACTGATCTGGAAACGCACCGTCGCCTGCCAGATGGCGCCGGCGATTTTCGATACCGTGACTGTGGAAATGCGTGCGGGCGCCGAGGGCGCGAAGCGCACGGTGCTGCGTGCCAATGGCTCGACCTTGGTCAAACCGGGCTACATCTCGGTCTACCAGGAAGGCTTGGATGACGCGGTGCAGGACGATTCGGATCACGTGCTGCCGCCCATGCAGGAGGGCGATCGGGTCAAGCTGCTCGGCGTCGTGCCGACTCAGCATTTCACCGAGCCGCCGCCGCGCTTCTCCGAAGCCTCACTGGTCAAGGCACTCGAAGAATACGGCATCGGACGTCCCTCCACTTACGCCTCGATTATTTCCACGCTGCGCGATCGTCAATACGTCGAAATCGAGAGCCGGCGCTTCACCGCCACGGACATCGGCAAGATCGTCAGTCGATTTCTGACGCTGTACTTCACGACCTACGTGGATTACGACTTCACGGCAAAAATGGAAGACTCGCTGGACGCGGTCGCCAGCGGCGAGCAGGAATGGGTGCCGCTGCTGGATAAATTTTGGAAGCCCTTCATCGATCTGGTGAAGCACACCGAGAAGTCCGTCAGCCGCGAAGAAGTCGCGCAGGCGCGGGATTTGGGCGTTGATCCGGCAAGCGGCAAGCCGATGAGCGTGCGCATGGGACGCTTCGGGCCTTTCGTGCAGATCGGCACCAAGGACGACGAGGACAAACCTCGCTTCGCGGGCCTGCGCCCGGGACAAAAAATGGATCAAATCACGTATGAACAGGCCATGGAACTGTTCAAGCTGCCGCGCAAGTTGGGCACCACCGCGAGCGGCGAGGAAATCACGACCAATGTCGGCCGCTTCGGTCCCTATGTGAAGTACGGCGCCAAGTACGTTTCCTTGAAGACCGACGACCCCTACGAGATCACTCCGGAGCGCGCGCTCGAGGTGATTCGCGAGAAGGAAATTGCGGACGCCAATCGGCTCATTCTGGAGTTCTCCGACGCCGGAATCCAAGTCCTCAACGGGCGTTACGGGCCCTATATCACCGACAAGGCGCGCAACGCGAAAATTCCCAAGGACAAGGATCCGAAAGGCCTGACATTGGCCGAGTGCCAGACTTTGTTGGCGGCAGCACCTGAGCGCGGCAAGTGGGGACGCAATGGCGCCAAGGGCGGAAGGTTTGCCTCGAAGAAGGGCGCGCCTGCGGCAGGTGCCGGCACCTCAGCGGCCGCCCCGTCGCCGGCAGCCTCCCTAAAGCTTGCCGCGAAAGGAAAAAAGGCGGCCGTCAATAAACAGGCGCCGGTGAAGCCGGCTGTTGCGCCTAAGGCTACTGCGACTAAGCCCAAGGCAAAAGCCAAGGCCAAGCGCACGGCCAAAAAGAGGCCCGCACAAAAGAGGGCTTAGGAGCCTAGGGCGAATGCCAATACTCGACTCCGCAGACGCATCCGCGGTAAAGGGTTACCTGAATGAACTGCAGGACCGCATCACCGCGGCAATCGAGAAAATCGATGCGGTGAAATTTCAGCGCGACCGTTGGTCGCGGCCCGAGGGCGGCGGCGGCGAGAGCCGAATTTTGAGCGACGGTGCGGTTTTCGAGCGTGCCGGCGTATCCATCTCGCATGTGTTCGGCGAGAAGATGCCTTCGTCGGCATCGCTTCAACGTCCTGAAATTGCCGGCGCGCCCTTCGAAGCAATGGGGCTATCGCTGGTGTTTCATCCGCGCAATCCGCATGCGCCCACGACCCATTGCAATGTCCGCTTCCTCATCGCGCGCCCCGCAGCCGGTGCGGAAGTCTGGTGGTTTGGTGGCGGCTTCGACCTGACGCCCTACTACCCCTACGATGAGGACGTGCTGCATTGGCATCGAACCGCGCGCGACGCGTGCCAGGCGTCCGGGCCCGGCGTTTACGAAAAATACAAAGCTTGGTGCGATCGCTATTTTTATCTGCCGCATCGAAACGAAACCCGCGGTGTCGGCGGATTGTTCTTCGACGATTTGAACGACGGCGGCTTCAGCCGCTGCTTTGCGTTTCAGCGCAGCGTCGGCGATCACTTTCTGCCCGCTTTCATGCCCATTTTGGAACGGCGCCGGGATCTGCCCTACGGGGACCGTGAACGCCAATTCCAGTTGTACCGCCGCGGCCGATACGTGGAATTCAATCTGGTCTACGACCGGGGCACGCTGTTCGGATTGCAGTCGCGCGGCCGCACCGAGTCCATCCTGATGTCGCTGCCGCCCATCGTTCGCTGGGAATACGATTGGCAGCCGGCGCCCGGGTCGCCCGAGGCAAGACTGTATGACGATTTCTTGCGTCCGCGGGATTATCTGACCGAGCTGGACGGCGCCTAGGCGCTAGGCAAGCGCCACCCGTAGAATGGCGCAGGTCATCGTTTCGGTACCCATGGATAAATACACATGGCGGTCCGCGACCGTGAACGCAAACTCCATGCGCCGCGCCAGTCGCGCGCAGAGCGCCGCCAGCCATTCCCGGTCCACCGCATACAATTCCAGAGCCTCCGCACGATGGATCTTTTCGCTACTTAAGCGGGCGGCAAGCTGCACGGCATCCTTGTGCGTGTACACCGCGACACGCGGCGCGAGCTTTGCGGCGCGGTGCAGCCGCGCAGCCTCCGGCGCGCCGATGTCGATCCAAACGCGCAACGCGCCGGTGAGATCGCGCACCGCTATGGCCGGCTGATCGGAGTCAGACAGGCCGTTCGAGAAGCCGATCCCTTCGGTGTACTCCATACAATAGGCAAGAACGCGCGTCAGCATATGATCTTCGGTCTCCGACGGGTGACGCGCCAGGCGCAAATCCAATGGCGCATACACGCCGCGGTCCGAATCGGCGAGTTCGATCTTGAAGTTATAGACAGTCGCGCCGAGCGCCATGGATCATCTTAACCAACCAGGGCACGGGTCAACGCAGCGGCGGCAATTTCTCGGCAGCCGCTGACGTTCTGCCCGGCCCACAGCGGGGAAAAATCCCCTACGCCCGCACTCTCGGCTTTTTTGCGCAGCGGCGCGAGCGCGCCGGCGGCCAGCGGGAAAGCCGGAGCCGCGTCATTGATGGGCCCCAATTCCGCCATGAGGCGATTCACGATGCCGCGTGCCGGTCGTCCGGAAAACAGATTGGTCAGGGCGGTGTGCGAGGCGGACCTGCTCTTGAGCGCCGCACGGTGCACCGTGCTGGTCTTCGCCTCGGGGCAAAGCAAATAAGCGGTGCCGAGTTGCACACCCGCGGCGCCGAGCGCCATCGCCGCCGCCACGCCGCTCGCGTTCGCGATTCCGCCGGCAGCGATCACGGGCACGCGCACGGCTTTGACGATCTGCGGCAACAGCGCGAAGGTCCCCGCTTGAGTGCTCAAGTCGTCCGATAAAAATAGGCCGCGATGGCCGCCAGCCTCTGCGCCTTGCGCGATGATGGCATCGACGCCGCGCTGCTCCAGCCACACGGCCTCCTCGACGGTCGTGGCCGACGAGAGCATTTTCGAGCCCCAGGATTTCACGCGTGCCAGGAGATCGGCCGACGGCAGGCCGAAATGGAAACTGACCACGGCGGGCCTGAATGGCTCCAGCACATCCGCCGCCTCGGCGCTGAATGGGGCTCGCGAGGCGGCATCAGCAACGTGATTCAAATCGATGCCATACTCGCGGAAATAAGGAGCCAGCCGTTCGCGCCACGCCGCTTCGCGCTTCGCATCCGGAGTCGGCGGGGTGTGGCAGAAGAAATTGACGTTGCAGGGCTTGTCGGTCCCGGCGCGAATGGCCGACAGTTCGGTGCGCATGCCATCCAAGGAAAGCAGCGCGCAAGGCAAAGAGCCCAGACCGCCGGCATTGCATACGGCGATTGCCAGTTCGCTGCCTTGCGAGCCCGCCATCGGCGCCTGAACGACCGGCAGTTCAATCCCGAGCAGGTCCTGCAAGTTCATCACACACCTCGCTAGCGGTCGGTTCACTCGGTCCTAGCTTAGAGGATTTTCAATTGACATTAGCGGCGCGGTATTTTGTGATGTCGTGCGATCTTCCGCGCAGCGAGGAATTTCAGGCAGTGCCAGACGCCATTCGGATTCGAACCCTGCAGGCGGTGAGCGAGCGCGAGATTCATGAATTGAGCGACGTGCTCATCGACTGCGTCGAGGGCGGCGCCTCAGTGAGTTTCATGTTGCCCATCGCGCGCGCAACGGCCATTGCGTTCTGGCGCAGTGCCGCGGCCGGCGTCGAGCGGGGCGAGCGAATTCTGCTGGCGGCTGAGAACGCGGCCGGCGGCATCATCGGTACCGTGCAAATAGTCCTGGCGCAGCCGGAGAACCAGCCGCACCGTGCCGATATCGCGAAAATGCTGGTGCATCGGCGGGCGCGCAGGCGCGGCGCGGGCGCGGCATTGCTCGCGGCGGCCGAGGGCGCCGCACACGGTGCCGGCAAGACACTGCTGGTGCTCGACACGGCAAGCGGCGATGCCGAACGGTTGTATGCCAGATTGGGGTGGCAGCGCTGCGGGGTCATCCCCGGCTATGCGCTGCTGCCGGCCGGCGGCCTGTGCGACACGACCTTTTTCTACCGCACGCTCGGCGAGTTTTACGTTAGCAAGCGATGAATCGTCAAATTTCGGGCGGAAACTAACTCCATGAGCGCGTCGCAGACCATCGCCGGGCATGCTGCAATCTTCGATGCGTCGGGGCAATTGCTGCCGTGGACGTCTTGGACCGCGGCGCTCGATCGGGAAATGAATTTCTACCAGCACTGCCCGTTGGATCGCGGCTATCCGCGCTTTGCCTGCGAGACTTTTTTGGATTCCAGCTGGACCCCCAGCACGGAGCGCACCGACATCATTCCGTCGACGCAAAATGGCATGGGAATCCTCTCGTATCTCAAATTTTATGAAATGCGCGGCGAACAGCAGCCGGCTTGGCTCGCCACGGCGCGACTGTTCGGCGACTATCTCGTGAAGGAAGTGCTCACACCGGTTTCCGGCAAATACCCCGGATTCACGCGCTCCACCGGCAAGCGGGCGCAATTCCCGCAGCCGGCGGATTGCGGTTCGCAATCGGATCGACCGTATGAAATTCAGCCGGACAAGGGTGGGATCGCGGGTTTCGCGCTGCTGCGGCTCTTCGAAGCGACCGGCGAGGGTCGGTACCTTGCGCAGGCATTGCAAAACGCGCGCGTGCTGGTCGCGAACCAGCAAACAGGCGATGACGAACATTCACCCTGGCCGTTTCGCGCCGACTTTCGCAGCGGCGAGGGACGCGGGCCGGTCTCGGGAAATATGACCTACATTTTGCGCCTCTACGACCTGCTCACGGCGCACGGCTATGGGGAATTCGCAGGGCCGCGGCGCGCGCTGTGGCAATGGGTCAGGGATCGGCAGATTCCCAGTGCCGCCGCCGACGGCGCGTTGTTCGCGCAGTTTTTCGAAGACCACGACACCCCTACCAATCGCAGTGCCTGGGCGCCGTTGAATCTTGCGCGATACCTGCTCGAGAAAAAGGATTTGCTCGACCCTGACTGGCAGAACCACTGCCGCCTATTGATTGATTTCGTGCGCGCCAACTTCACTCACCGGGAGCTTGGCGTGGCGGTATGCCATGAGCAGGACGAGGACAAACAGGCTTGGGGCGGCGTGAATTCAACTTACGGTGCCGTTCTCGCGTTGTATGCCAAGGCAGCCGGGTCGCAGGCCCTGGCGGGCGAAGCGCGCCAGGCGCTGAACTTCACGCTCTACTGCATCGATGAGCAAGGTAGGCCTCGGGATCTGCCGCAAACACTGCAGCCGGGAGGTTGGCAGGAGGACGCACACACCGACGTCATCCACAATTACGTCGACGCCTTGCAGGCATTTCCGCATTGGGGCGACAGCGACGTCGCGGCGCGCGACCTTTTGAATTCAGACGGGAGTCTTTAGTATTGCAGCGATGAGGGCCGAGGTTGCAGCGTCGGTCTCGCCGAAGCGCAACCCCGCGCGGAAACGGCCGTCGCTCATCGGCACGCAATAGCGCACCTCGGCCTGAATGTGGAAGTCCGTGATGTCGCCGCAGGCTTCCAATTCCAAATCGATGAGGCACTGTTGCCCATGCGCCAGCTCGAACGGCACCGTGATGCTGGCGCCGGCGCGCGACATATCGACGGTATGCCCAGGCAGCATCGACATTCCCGGCACCGTGACATTGGCGCGAATCGCAACCGACTTGCGCTCATAGTTGCGGCGCTCCAGGGTCGCGCGCCGCACCAGCTCTTCGCCGTCGTATTCATGCGATTCGATCAAGCTGTCGGCCGCCGTCGTGCTCATGAGCTCTCTCCTTGCCGGGCAGTATCCTAAAGAATGCGCGCCGATGCCGCGCGCGCACCCTGCAACTGTGAACTGCCGCCCGGTTTCAGGGCCCGCCGCTGCAAGATGTTAAATCGCCAAGGGGGTGCGGGCGTTAGCCGGCCATCAGCCGGCTCATTGCCGCAAAAGCCGGCAACGTTATGGAATCATTCGCGGCGCTCGAGGCGACCGGATGGGAACAGAATCGCGCGATCACCATTTCGGCCTTCGGCGCAATGTACAGACGCTGGCCGTGGATACCGCGTCCCTCGAAGGCGCCGAGCGCGTTGTGCGACACCCACCACATGTTGCGGTAGGAGTAGCCCGGGAGAAGCGTGTATCCCGCCGGCGCAAATTTGGCCGGGTCCGAACCGCGCCGGATATCCCCGACCACTGCCGCGGGTATGACCTGCTTGCCGTGCCAGGCGCCGTCGCATCGCATGAGTTCGCCGAAGCGGCATAGGTCGCGAAGGCTGGCGCTCATTCCGCCGCCGCCCATGGCCACGCCGATGCTATCGACCGTCACATAACCATCTTCTTCGCAGCCGATCTGCGACCAAATTCGCTCGCTCAGCATGTCGGGCAGCGCGATGCCGGTGATCCGCTTCATCACCCAGCACATCACTTCCGTGTTCACCGTTTTATAGACAAACGCCGCGCCGTGCACACCCTCCTTGCGCAGGGTGCGCAGGTAGTCGTAGAAGTTTCCCGGCCCCTGGTAATCGGCCCCGCGCGGCCTTAAACCCCCTGCGCGTGCGTAGTCCCAAATATGTGCGGCGGGGTCGGCATACAATTCGGAATATTCGACGCCGATTTGCATGTCGAGCACCTGGCGTAAGGTCGCGTCCTCATAGGCGGTGCCGGTCATCTCCGGCAGGTAATGCGCCACCGTCTTGGCTTCGTCCAAGGCTCGCTCGTGAATCAGCGTTGCCGCCAGCGTGGCCGCGTAGGACTTGGTTATCGAAAAACACGCGTGCGGCAGATGCGCCTGCAGCGCACCGAAGTAGCGCTCGTATATTCGGCGGCCGCGATGCAAGACAATGATGCCATCCGTGTAGGTGTGCTTCAGGGACTGCGCCCAGGTGAGCTTTCGGCCTTGCAAATCCGCGAAGGCCAGCGCATCGATCGATGATTCCAGGCCGTGAGGCACGACGCCAAGATCGCTCGGCACACTGCCGGCGCGCCAGACGGCCGCGGTCGGCGCCAACTCGCGCATATGCGACAACGACCAGCGAATCTGCGGAAACTCCAGGAAGCGGTCGTCCTCGAAACGAATTTGTTTTGCCGGCGGCGGCGGCGAGCCCTGCATCCAGCCCAGAGCAATCGGGTCCGAAGCATCGGCATCGGGATATTCGATGCCGTCAATCTCGAACATTCCGCTCTTCATGACCGCCCTTAGGAGATATGGATGCCTCAAGACTGCCCAGTTGGGGGCTGCTTCGCAAGCGAGGCTTTGGCGCGTGCTCGCTCAGGAGGGCACAATGCGGCATGAATTACCGCCACATCTATCACGCCGGCAATTTTGCCGATGTCGCGAAGCACGTTGGGTTGCTGTACTGCTTGAGTGCACTGAAGCGCAAGGATGCGGGATTTTTCGCGCTGGACAGCCATGCCGGCCGTGGCTTCTACGACTTACAAGCACCGGAAGCACAGAAATCCGGCGAGGCGGAACGCGGCGTGCAACGCCTGATCGTCAATTCCCTGGGCGATAAATCCCTCGCCGATTACTTTAAAGCCATCCATGCACGGCGCGGCAAGCGGCTGCCGCGCTATCCCGGCTCGCCTGCGCTGATCGCGCACGCGCTGCGTCGGCAAGACCGCGCCCTGTTCGTGGAGCTGATGCCGGCGGAAGCGCGCGCCGCGCAGCGCGAGATCGAATCGCACGGTCGGGTCAGGACGGAAATCCAGGATGGCTATGCGGCGCTGAAGTCGTTCCTGCCGCCTGATGAGCGCCGCGGGCTGGTGCTCATCGATCCGCCCTATGAAAGCCTGGATGAGCTCAAAATGATGCTGCAGGCATTTACGCTGGCGTATCGGCGTTGGCCGAACGGCGTCTATTTGATGTGGTATCCCATTCGCAGCGCGACGCAGCGCAGGATGGTGCACGCGCGGTTCGAGGCCCTGCAAATTCCCAAGATGTTATCTGCGGATCTGGCGATTCATCCGGACGATGCCGGGCTGGGCCTGGCCGGAAGCGGGCTCATGCTCGTCAATCCGCCGTACGGCGCGGATCAATTTCTTCGCGATGCCTACGGCGCGATTCACCGGGGAATTGCCGCTTCCGGCGCAGGTTACGTCGAAGTAGGCCGCCTCACGCCTGAGCGGATGGCACAATAGCGCATTCTTTTTGGAGTAGGGGCCCATGGACCAAAAATCATTGCGCGAGCGGCTCGCCAAGCTGCATGCCGAGCTGGCCGACGCACATCAGCAAAATCCCGCGACGCGACAATCGCTCGGCGAGATTCTCCCGGACGTCAAACGCATGGTTGATCAGCCGGCGGACGCGACCGCTCCATCCCTCGACAAGTCACTGCCCGAGCGCCTGGAGCAAGTCGCGGTGCAGTTCGAAGCCGAACATCCGACGCTGGCGGCCAGTGCTCGGCGGCTCGTCGACCTGCTGAACGAGGTGGGCATTTAGGCCACGCGGAGCCCTGCGACTGCGAGCCTAGCGGGTCCAGACAATCGATGCGTCGACTCGCGCGGCTACGCGCTCTATTTCATCCGCGCCGATGCCGGAATCGCGCATGAGCACGGCGATGCTGCCATGGCCCGGCACCGGCACGATGGTTCCGCGATAGCCCTGGTCGTCGAACGGCATGGCGCGGCGCACCGACTCATGCACCAGCACCATGACGGTCACCGGCCCCGATGATGTTTGCACGACAAGATGCGGCACCTTGTACCCGCGGAACGTGCAACTGCTGGCGTAGCTGACGATGCCGGCATTGGGCTTCAGGCGAAGCTGCGAACCCTTGAGCACGTCTTCCAATTCGGGCTTCGGCACCGCTATGTCGGTGCGTTGCCATGCATCAGGCTCTCCGGCCATGTGCGCAACCACGGCGCCGGCAAGACTGGACTGCGGCAAGGCAAGCCAAACGCCGCCGACAATTGCCGCGCCGAGCAGAACGCTGGCCGCAATCGCCATCCAGCGTCGTGCAGCCGGCGCCGCGTCGCCGCGCTTGCGTGCGAACGGCAGCACATCGGCCCCGGGCGGAATGTCCACGCGCATGGCGCGTTCGAGCCGCTCTTCAAATTTCAAAAGCTGTTCGGTATACGCGCGGCACTCGGCGCAAGCCTCGCGGTGGGCGCGCAGCTCCGCATCGGTGCTGTGCGGATCGGCCAAGATGGCGGCTCGATAGTGCGTGTGTTCCATCATTCTTGCGGATCCCGGCTCGTATCCTCGCCGCAAGCCGCTCGCAGCTGCCGCCGCGCGCGGCACAGCCGGGTCAGCACCGCGGGTCCCGAGAGCTCGAGTTCGCGCGCGATCTCGGCGGTCGAATATCCCATCAACACCTGCAGCGCGAGCGGCTCGCGGTACTCGTCGGGCAGCTTCATGATGGCCGCACGCACATCGCTGATGTCTTGATCTTCGGCGGCTGCCAACATCGGCTCCTCTTTGGCGATCAGTTCGTCCACATCCACCGTCACGAAGCGCTTGCGCTCAAATGTGCGCGCATATTCGCGGCGGATGATGGTGAGCAGCCAGGGCTTGGTGGCCGCCTCGTCCAACAACGAGTCCTGCGCCTTCCAGGCCCGCAACATGCTTTCCTGGACGACATCCTCGGCCAGAGCCCGATCGCGGGACAACCAAAAGGCGAAGCGCAGCAGGTCCGGGCGCAGGGACTGGCAAAGCGCCTGGAACCGGGCGCGTCTCTGCGTTCCGCCTGCCTCATCGCTCATGAATGAATCAAAACCCGGCTTAAGGTATCGTTCCTGCGATATTACCGCGTTCGACGGGCGGTGCTGTCGGTCAAATGTGCCGACTGGGCACGAATTTGGCGGATTTGCGGCGGTAAACTGCATGCTAGGAGTCACATTCAAGATGACCGGAATGGGCGGTAATTCATTTCCAAAAACCCGCATGCGGCGCATGCGGCGCGATGAGTTTTCGCGCCGTTTGATGCGCGAAACGCACTTGAGCGTGGACTCGTTGATTTACCCGATTTTCGTGGTCGAGGGACGCGGCGAGCGTCAGCCCGTGGCCTCCATGCCCGGCGTCGAACGGCTGTCGGTCGATCAATTGCTGCGCGAATGCGCGACGCTCGTCCGCCTCAAAATTCCGGCGATCGCCTTGTTTCCGGTCACGCCGGAAGCGAAGAAAACCCTGGACGCCCGCGAATCCTGGAATCCCGATGGCATTGCACAAACGGCGGTCAGGGCCGTCAAGAAGGAATTTCCCGACCTGGGCGTGATCACCGACGTAGCGCTCGATCCGTTCACCACGCATGGCCAGGACGGCTTGATCGATGACAAGGGTTACGTGCTCAACGATGTGACGGTCGAAACGCTGGTGCGCCAGGCACGCTCGCACGCGGACGCCGGCGCCGATATCGTCGCGCCGTCGGACATGATGGACGGACGCATCGGCGCGATCCGCAACGCTTTTGAAACCGCCGGGCTCGTTCACACGCGCATTCTTGCCTACGCGTCCAAATATGCATCGAGTTTCTACGGTCCGTTTCGCGACGCCGTGGGATCGGCGGCACAGCTCGGCAGCGGCGGCAAGCACACGTATCAAATGGACATCGGCAACTCCGACGAAGCGCTGCGCGAAGTGGCGCTCGATATCAGCGAAGGCGCCGATATGGTCATGGTCAAGCCGGGACTGCCCTACCTGGACATCGTGCGGCGCGTAAAGGACCGGTTCGGAATGCCCACCCTGGTCTACCAGGTCAGCGGCGAGTACTCGATGATCATGGCCGCCGCGGGCAACGGCTGGCTGAATGAGCGCGCCGTCGCATTGGAGGCACTGATGTGCATCAGGCGCGCCGGAGCTGACGGCATTTTGACCTATTTTGCGAAACGTGCCGCGGAGTGGCTTGCCAAGGAGCCTGTCTGAGTATTCCAATGAATGAAGCCAAATCCGTCCGCTCCCGAAGGGTTGGCTTTGCAGAGCCAACGCGGCTCACGCGGAATACTCAGACAGGCTCCTAGGTGAACTCGAGCCTGGGGTCGGAGGCGCCTGATCAGTACGGAGTTGCGGGTCACCCCATCTCCCACAGCTGGTCGCCATTCATACACGGCATGTTTGCCAAGGCCACGGCACAAAATTTGGTGTATCGATTGTTCGACATAGCACCGGAGAATTTCCGCCGCGAGGCGCTGCGCCTATTCGCCGGCGGCCTCAAGGGTCTCAATGTCACGTTGCCGCACAAGCAGGCGGCCGCGGAACTGGTGAACGAGCTCACGCCGCGCGCGGAGCGCGCCAAAGCGGTCAACACCATTGCTTTCTTCGAACAGACTTCTCTTTTGGGCGACAATACCGACGGGTTGGGGTTGATGGCCGACCTGGAGAACAATCTGGGACTTAGCCTAACCGGCAAGCGCGTGCTTATCCTCGGTGCCGGCGGCGCGGTGCGCGGCGTGCTCGGCTCCTTGATGGAGCGGGAGCTGCGCGAGGTCGTGATCGCCAACCGTACGCCGGAACGCGCCCGCAAGCTGGCCGCGGAATTCGCCGACCTGGGTGAAATTTTAGGTTGCGGCTTCGCCGAGGTGGAAGGGCCGCCTTATGATCTGATCATCAACGCCACCTCGGCGAGCCTGCAGGGCGAGATGCCGGAGATGCCCGTCGGGCTGGTGAGCGAAGAAAGCATCTGTTACGACATGGCCTACGGGCGCGGGCATACCCCGTTTACCTTATGGGCCAAATCCTTACACGCCGCCCGCACCACCAAGGGCTGGGGCATGCTGGTCGAGCAAGCCGCGGAATCCTTTTTACTTTGGCGCGGAATACGCCCCGACACGGGACCGGCGCTGGAGGCATTGGCGCAACACTCTTGAAATTGAGCGGGCTTGGACGCCCTTTCATGCAGACGCTCAGTTCCAACGTGCCCGAGGGGGCGTGTTTCGAATGGCCAACATCGGGCGGTGGCGTCGGTACATGGGAAACCAGTCAGGCACGGTAAGAAGGCTCAAGGCACTGCTGCCTTCGTGCCTTGAGTCTTGTTACCTCCCTGTCTAGCGCATCGTGACCAGTTCTTCGGCGCTGGTCGGATGGATGGCTACGGTGTCGTCAAAATCCGCCTTGGTAGCGCCCATGCGAATCGCCACGGCGAATCCCTGCAGCATTTCATCGGCGCCGCTGCCCAGAATGTGGCAGCCGACGATGCGTTGCTCGGGCCCGACGCACACCAGCTTCATGTCGGTGTGAGTTTTTCGCGCGGTGAGCGCGTGATACATCGGCGTGAAGTCCGCCACGTAGACCTTCACGGCATCGCCGTACCGCGCGCGGGCTTCCGCTTCGGTCGCTCCGATGGTGCCGATCGGCGGATGGGTGAAAATCACGGTCGGAATCAGGTTGTAATCCAAGTGGCGCTTAGGCTGGCCGCCGAACAAGCGATCGCTCAGGCGCCGGCCCGCGGCAATGGCCACCGGCGTCAGAGCCGTGCGGCCGGTCACATCGCCAATCGCGTAGACGCCCGTTGCATTCGTATTCTGAAAGTCATCGGTAACGACGAATCCGGCCTCGTCGGTGGCGACGCCGGCCGCTTCCAGGTTGAGCCCGGCAAGATTTGCATCCCGGCCGATCGCCCACAGGACGCAATCGAAGCCGGCAAACTCCCGCCCGTCCTGCGTCGACAGAGTCTTCTTGCCCGACATCTCGCGCAGCGCGGCCGGCGTGGCGCGTTCCCGGACGATCATTCCCTGCGCGCGCACCTCCCGCATCAGGGACTTGCCCAGCATGACATCGAAGTTCGACAGCAAGCGGTCCTTGCGAATGAACTGCTCCACTTGGCTGCCGAGCTCCCGAAAGGATGCCGCGAGCTCGCAGGCAATATAGCCGCTGCCGATGACGGCGACCCGCTGCGGCCGGGATTCGAGGTCGAAAAAACCGTCCGAGCTGATCCCCAGCTCGGCGCCGGGAATTTGCGGCAGCGTCGGTTTTCCGCCGGTCGCAATCACGACATGACGGGCGCTCAAGCGCTGGCCGTTGACCAGAACGGTGTGGGCATCGACGAATCGGGCGGCACCGCGCACGTAGGCCACGCCTTTGGCGGCCAGATTGCGTTCGTAGATGCCGTTCAAACGCAGCACATAGGCATCGCGCTTGCGCTTCAATTCCGCCCAGTCGGACTCGCCCACCTTGAGCTCGAAGCCATAATCGTGCGCATCGTGCAAGGACAAGGCGACGCCCGCCGCATTCCACATGACTTTTTTGGGAACGCATCCCACGTTCACGCAGGTTCCTCCGAGGCGGTGCGGCTCAATCACGGCCGTCCTGGCGCCGTACTCAGCCGCGCGCTGTGCACAGGCCAGGCCGCCGCTGCCGCCGCCGATGCTGATGAGATCGAATGCTTGCTCGGACACGGTCGGTTTCAACCCTCAAAGGACGTGGTAAGCCTCAATGATACGTGTTCGCATGCCTTATCGCCCCGTGGCTGGATGCGGGCGCGCGTCTGCTAGAATTGTGGGGTGAACAATCCACTTCTAGAACTAGGCGCGCTGCCGGACTTCGGACGTATCGAGGCGCGCCACGCGCGTCCCGCCCTCGAAGAGATACTGGCGCAGAACCGTGCACGCCTCGCGGAATTGACCGCACAGGGGAAGCCGACCTTCGCCACGCTGGTGGTGCCGGTCGAGGATCTGAGCTACCGCCTGAGCCGCGTTTTTAGCCCGATATCGCATCTGAACGCAGTCGCGAATTCCACCGAGATGCGCGGGGCGTACAACGAGTGCGTGCCGCTGCTGACCGAATATTCCTCGGAGCTGGGACAGAACGCGCAGCTGCAAGCCGCCTACGCGCATGTCCTGAAGACGGAGGGCGAGGCGCTGGATCCCTCGCAGCGCAAGCTGCTGGAGAATGCACTGCGCGATTTCCGGCTCGCCGGAGTCGACTTGCCCGCCGATCAGAAAACCCGCTACCGCGAAGTCGCGCAGCGACTGGCGCACCTGGCGACCAAGTTTTCCGAGAACGTGCTCGATGCGGGGCGCGCCTATACGCGCAGCGTCACCAATAGCGCGGAGCTGGCCGGTCTGCCCAGCAATGCCATCGATCGCGCCGCCGCCGATGCGCGCGAGGCCCATCAAGCGGGTTGGCTTTTCAAGCTCGATCAACCCACCTACATGACCATTATGTCCAGCGCCGAAAATGAGCAGCTGCGCCGCGATATCTACGAGGCGTGGATCACGCGCGCCTCGGATGTGGGCCCGAGCGCCGGGCGCTTCGACAACTATGGCATCATCGCGGAGATCCTGCCGCTGCGCGACGAGCTCGCCAAGCTGCTCGGATTCGCCAATTTCGCCGACTTCGCGCTGGCGACCCGCATGGCCAAGAGCAGCAAGCAGGTGCTGGCCTTCCTCGATGATTTGGCGCGGCGCTGCAGGCCGGCGGCGCGTGAGGAATTCCTCGGGTTGGAAGAGTTTGCAGGCCGTAAGCTCAATGCCTGGGATATCGCCTACTACAGCGAGCGGCTGCAAGAGAGCCGCTTCAGAGTCTCGCAGGAGGCGCTGCGCCCTTACTTTCCTCTGCCGAAGGTGCTCGACGGCCTGTTCGCCCTGACGCAGCGCTTGTACGGCATCAGTGTGCGCGCGCGCACCGATGTCAGCGTCTGGCATCCCAGCGTGCGCTTCTACGATTTGCTCGACAAGGATCAGCGCATCGTGGCCGGCTTCTTCCTCGATCCGTATTCACGCGCCGAGAAACGCAGCGGCGCCTGGATGGACGAATGCGTGGTGGCCAAGGCGCTGCCTTCGGGCACGGCCCTTCCCGTTGCGCAGTTGGTCTGCAATTTCACCGCCCCTGTCGGCCCGCAGCCCTCACAGCTGACGCACGACGAGGTGATCACGCTGTTTCACGAGTTCGGTCACGGGTTGCATCACATGCTGACGCGGGTGGCGTATCCCAGCATCGCCGGCATCAACGGCGTCGCCTGGGACGCGGTGGAACTGCCGAGCCAGTTCATGGAAAACTTCGTCTGGCGCGCCGAGGTGCTGCCGCTGATTTCAGCGCACATCGACACCGGCGAGCCGCTGCCGGTCGACATGCTGCAACGCCTGCTCGGCACGCGCACCTTCAACGCGGCGCTCGACACGCTGCGGCAGATCGAGCTCGCCACGTTCGACTTTGAGCTGCACGCCAATTTCGATCCCACCGTGGGCGCGAATGTCGCCGCGACCCTGGCTGCCGTGCGGCAGCGAGTGGCCATCGTGCCTGCGGCGCCCTTCAACCGCATGCCGGCCAGCTTCGCGCATATATTCGCCGGAGGTTACGCCGCCGGTTACTACAGCTACAAATGGGCCGAGGTACTGGCCGCCGATGCATTCGAGGCATTCGAGGAAGCCGGTGTTTTCGACGCCAAGACGGCGGCGCGGTTTCGCGAGTCCATCCTGGCCCGCGGGGGCAGCGTGGATGCGATGGATGCGTTCGTGCGCTTTCGCGGGCGCCAGCCGGATGTGCGGCCCCTGCTCAAGCAAACGGGCATCGCGGCGTGAGGTGGCTGGCCGCGCTGCTGCTGGCGCTGCTGTCGATCCGAGGAGTCGCCGCCACCGCCTACGTGAGCGATGAGCTGGTGCTCGGCGTCTATGCCGAAGAGAACAATCAGGGCCAAAGGTTGGCGACGCTGCATTCGGGTACGAGCGTCGAGACCCTGGCACAAAACGGCGATTTCACCCAGGTTAGATTGGCCGACGGTACCACCGGTTGGGTGAAATCCGCGTTTTTGACCACCAAGGAGCCGGCCGTGGTTCGGGTCAAGCAGCTCGAAGAGGAGCTGGATCGGCGTCGCGCGACCACGCCGGCGCTGGCGGAGGCGGCCGCGCGCAGCGAAGTCGAGCGGCTGAAGCTCGAGCTTGCTGCAAAGCAAAGCGAGTTGGACGCCGCGCGAGCCGGCGGATCGTCACCCGTGACGCCAGAGCCGGCGCCGTCCGGCACGCTGGCGGCGATTCATGCGGCCGCGGCACCGCGCTGGCCGGTGATCACCGGCATCGCGGCCGGGCTCGGACTGACATGCGGTTTTTGGGCAGGGTATGCCGCGCTGGCGCGGCGCATACGCGGGAAATTCGGGGGGATCAAAGTTTACTAAATCCCTGGTTTTCTCGTCCACTGGTTGACTTAATACTGTGAGCTGCGTCCAAAGGAGAAGTAGGCACGTGGCGCCCCCGGCCGGCAGAGCCTAAACTCCCGCTGATGTACGACCTCAGACGTAACGATTACGACGTCGCGAACTCCGTTCAAGTCAGCTCCACCGCGGCGGTCAGCAGCGCCGTCCGTGAACTATTTACATCGGCATGGCCGGCGGAATACTTCGACAAGGTCGCGGTTGCTTTTGAAGACTTCGACAAGCTCTTCACCGGTCGCATGCCCGGTTATCACGGCGTCGATACGCTGTATCACGATCGCCAGCACTCTCTCGACATGACGCTCGCCATGGCGCGTCTGTTGGTCGGCTACGAGCGCAGCGTCGAGAGCCGCCTGCGCTTCGGCGGCGAGCGCGTCAGCCTGGCTCTGGTCACGTCGCTGTTCCATGACGCCGGCTACATCCGGGAATTCGACGATCGCCAACACAGCAATGGCGCCGAATTCACCCTGTATCACGTGACGCGCAGCGCGCGGTTCCTGGCGCGCTATCTGCCGAGCATCGGCATGGAAAACTGGGTGCCCGTTGCCACGCGGATCGTCCATTTCACGGGTTACGAGATCAAGCTCAATATGATCCAGCTCGCCGATCCGAAGGACCGAAAGCTCGGTCATCTGCTCGGCACCGCGGATTTGATCGCGCAAATGGCCGATCGCTGCTACCTCGAGAAGTGCCGCGATCGGCTTTACCCGGAATTCGTACTCGGTGGAGTTGCCGCCAGCACGGCTGTCGATGGGTCGCTGCGCGTGCGCTACAGTTCGGGTTTGGATCTATTGCGACAGACTCCTGAATTTGTGCGTGAGACCTTCGTCGCGCGCCTCGAAGGCGAGTTCGAGCACGCCTACCGCTTTGTCGAATGCCTGTTCGGCGGCAAGAATCCTTACCTCGAGGCCATCGAACGCAATCTGGGTTATTTGCATCGCGTGCTGCGCACCGAGCGTTGGCCGATGCTCCGGCGCAATCCGCCGCTCTTTACCTCTGAAGACACGCAGATCAATCAGGTTCGCGGCTTGATGCTGAATCGGCTAAAGGCGCTCTGGGCTTAAGCCTCAAGGCAGATCGATTCTCGCGACGTAGCGCGCGTGCAGCTCATCGAGTTGCTCGAGCACGACGTCCTTTCCCAGCAGCGGTGCGCCCGCAATGGCCGTCCGTAAAACCTGCGCGCTCAAACGCCGCCGCGCTGTTTCAGCGATCGGGGCAAAGCTGAAATGCCATGGTTCCGGTTGCACGCCGGAACGCACGCCCTGGAAGGGACGAAAGAATCCGAAGCGTGGCGCATTTGCATCCAGCCAAAGGTCGAGCCGCGCCAACGGTCCGCCCGGCGCATACTCGGCGCGAGTTAGCTTGATCTCATAGCCCGCTGTGCTTAACGAGCGATCCACCAGGTCCAGATCCGTGCCCCAGTGATGCCGGCTGGCGCCCGGCAGCGCCGACCAGAGCAAAATGGCATCGACGCGCTCCCGCGGCGTGAGCGCCTTGACGTCGAGCTTTGCGCCGGAGGCGTCGAACATCGGCCGCTCGCCGCTGAATTTGCCATTCCAGATCGTGAGTTGCCGGGCGAAATCGCGAAAGCTGCTCACAGCCGCCAGCTCGATTCCCTCCGCCTGGGCGGCGCGGCACAGATTCAGAAACGGCGCCACGACTTGGCGGTGCAGCAGGCATTCAGGATCCGCAACGGCGGCAATATGCGAGCGCGCGTGGCCCGTCAGCTCGGCGTCGTTCACGAGACGACACCGCGGGTGGAGGCGAACTCGGCCACCTGGTCGAACACCCGCGCGAAAATGCCCACTTCTTGGGCGCCCGAGATCGTGTACTGACCGTCGAAAATGTAAGTCGGAACGCCGGTGATTCCCAGCACGGCCGCGTGGCGCTCCGCCGCCACGACACCATCCTGCCCGACCCTCAAGATCAGCGCATTGCGCGCAGCCGCGGTGTTCAAGCCCACTTCGCCGGCCAATCGTATGAGCTCGTCCGGGTCGCCGATGTCGCAGCCTTCCTCGAAATAGGCGCGCATGATGCGATCTTTGATTGCTGCCTGCAGTCGGCTGCGCGCCGCGTGCGCGATGAGAAGATGCGAACGGCGGGTGTTGGGGATGCGGCTGATCCGGTCGAAACGGAAATGAATGCCGCTGGCCTCGCCCAACCGCTCGAGTTCCGCGTGTGACTGCTCGAGGCGAACTTGATCCGGCATTTTGGCCGCCATGTAGGTTTCGCGATCCACGCCCTCGACCGGGACGTCGGGATTCAGCTCGAAGGGCCGCCATACGACCACGGGTTCGTATTGCGGTCGCGCCGCGATCGCGAGGTCGAAACGTCGCTTGCCGAGGTAACACCAAGGGCAGACGGTGTCCGAATAAATATCAATACGCATATAAGCCGCCCATTAGCTTAGATTGTACCCGCGCCCCTTATGGGGGTTGGCCTGAACAGGTATGATTATCGGCTAAGAGACCGGGGACTGGAAAAGCGATGGCACGAAGCCTCAAAACGAGCTATTTGCTGCTTGCCCTAGGGGTCAGCGCAGTGCTTGCGCTGATTCTGGGCGGGTTGGCTTACTACGAGCATCGGGTCAACACTTCCGATGCCAACCAGCTTACCTATGCCACCGTCGAACAAAAGCTGGAGACCGATCTACAGGCTCGCGCCCGATCTCTCAGCAACATAACCAGCACCTCTCTCGCTCCCGCGCTCAAGGAGGGCAACACCGCCGCCGTAGCCGCGATCGCCGCGAGACTCCTCGATGAGCCCGACATCGAGCGGGTCGAGGTTTGGGGCCCGCACAACGACATCATTTATTCCGGCAGCAATCCCGACGCCCGCCCGACCGGTTCGGGGCCGTTCGTCCTCCGCACCGAGCTGCCGCGCGCAGGAATTCTCGAGATTTGGATGAGCCGTGCCGAAATGCAGGAGACCCTATCCAGCATACGCACGCAATTGCTGAACAAGCAAGGCATCCAGACCAAGCGCATCCGCGGCGTATTCACCGTCATCACGGTGCCGCTGTTCATATTGGGGCTGCTGGGCGCATGGCTCATCGCCCGCCGGCTTTCCGGCCCGATCGCGGCCCTGGTCAAGAGCGCCGATCGGATCGGTGACGGCGACTACACCCGGCCTCTGGCCGTCATGCGCAGCGACGAGCTCGGCGATCTGCAATTTGCGCTCGAGCGCATGCGGCAGAACCTGAACGAAACGACGATCACCAAGAATTACCTCAATACCGTGCTCAACAGCTTGAGCGATGCGGTATTCGTCACCTCGCCGGACGGAGTCGTCAAAAGCTGCAATGAGGCCGCGCAATCGCTGCTGGGCTATTCGTCCGATGAATTGGTCGGCAGGCCTTTGATCGGCTTCATCGATGAGGTGCATCGCAGCGCCTTCGACCCGACGCATTCCGCGGCGGAGGCGCGCGAAACGGTGCTGCGCACCGCCAGCGGCCAGACCATTCCGGTTTCCATGGCGAGTTCGGCCATCGACTCGGAAGACCCGCAATTTCAGGGCAACATCTACGTCGCGCGCAACATCACGGAGCGCAAGCGCGCCGAGCGCCGCATCCGCTATCTCGCGCGCTACGACACCCTGACGAAGATGCCGAACCGCATGCAGTTCCAGCATCTGCTGCAGCAGGCCATTGCGCGCGCCCGGCGCAATCAGCGCTCCCTGGCGCTTTTGTACCTGGACTTGGACCGCTTCAAAGAGGTCAACGACACCTTCGGCCACGCGGCCGGCGATCGAACCCTGGAAATATTGAGCGAACGGCTGACGCGAAATTTGAGCAAGGACGCCGTGATAGGCCGGCTCGCGGGCGATGAGTTCGCCATGTTCATCGACGATCTGCCGGTGGATACGGACAACCGCGCCGCCTTGGGAACCCTGGCGCGCACGCTGCTCGATGAAATCAGCCGGACGTTTTACGTGAACCAGCAGGAGGTTTACCTCACCGCCAGCGCCGGCATCGCGATATGCCCCTACGATGCGGAGAATGTGATCGATCTGATCCGCAATGCCGATGCGGCGATGTATCACTCGAAACAGAACGGCGGCAATTCGTGCGCATTCTATGTGCCCAGCATGAACGCGGCCGCGGTCGAGCGCTTGATGCTCAAGAGCAAGCTGCGGCGCGCCTTGGAACGCGATGAGCTGGTGATTCTGTATCAATCGAAAGTGGACCTGCGGACCGGACGCGTGGTCGGTGCCGAGGCGCTGCTGCGCTGGCGGCTTCCCGGCTACGGCGATATTTCGCCCTCGCATTTCATTCCCCTCGCGGAAGAAACCAGTTTGATATTGGATATCGGCGAGTGGGTGCTGAATCGCGTCTGCTCCGACTATCGGGAATGGCAGAAAGTCGTGCCGCACCCGGGCCGGATTGCGATCAACCTGTCATTGCGGCAACTCAAGCAGGCGAGCTTCATCGCCCGCTGCCGCAGCGTGTTTCGCAAGCATGGCGTATCGCCCACCTGCTTCGAGCTCGAAGTGACCGAAACCACCTTGATGACCGATCCGAAGCGCACCATCGGCCTGCTGAACGAGCTGTATGCCATGGGCTTGAGCCTCGCCATCGATGATTTCGGCACGGGATACTCTTCGCTCTCGGCGTTGCAGCAATTCCCCATCGGCACCTTGAAAATCGACCAGTCGTTCGTGCGCGATGTCGCGGTGGACACGAACGACGCAGCCATCGTGCGGACCATCATCGACATGGGCAAGAGCCTCGACCTCGAGGTCATTGCCGAGGGCGTCGAGGAAGCCGAGCAGCTTGAATTCCTGCGTACCCATGGCTGCTACTACGCTCAGGGCCGGTTGTTCGGCGACGCCATGGAAGCGAATAAATTGCTGGGTATTCTCGCCGGCCAAGAAAGCGGAACGCCGCATCATGGCAACTTGTGCGCGCCGACCGTGCTGCGGCCGATGCGCCTCTCCTCGTAACCAGTCTCGATGCTGAGCGCCCGAGATCTCACGCTGCGGCGCGGCCCGCAGCCGCTGTTCGAGCAGGTCACTTTCACCGTCTTTCGCGGCAATAAAGTCGGCATCACCGGTGCCAACGGCACCGGAAAATCAAGCCTGTTTGCCGCGGTATTGGGCGAGCTCACGCCCGACCGCGGCGACATCGATCTGCCGGCGGCACTCAAGGTTGCGCACGTCGAGCAGGAAATTGCCGCCGGCACGCGGCCCGCGATTCAGTTCGTGCTGGACGGCGATAGCGAGCTGCGCAGCGTGCAGCTTGCCATCGAAGAGGCGCAACGGCGCGATGCCGCCATGGCGCTCGCGGAACTCTACGCGTCATTGGAAGCCATCGACGGCTATCGCGCGAATGCCCGCGCGGCGGCAATCATGCATGGCCTCGGATTCAAGGTGTCGGATCACGAGCGCAGCGTTGCGGAATTTTCCGGTGGCTGGCGAGTGCGCCTCGCCATGGCACGCGCGCTGTGTTCCCGCGCCGATCTTCTGCTCTTGGATGAACCCACCAACCACTTGGATCTCGATGCCATCGTCTGGCTGGAGCAATGGCTGACCGCCTATGCCGGCACGTTGCTGATGATTTCGCATGACCGGGAATTTCTCGATTCGATCATCGATCGCGTACTGCACATTGAGAATCGCAGCATCCGCGCATACGCCGGCAATTATTCCCAGTTTGAGCAAAAACGGGCCGAGGAACTGGCACTCAAGTCCGTGCTGCATGCCCGGCAGGTGAAACAAATCGCGCAGATCCTGACTTTCGTGAACCGGTTTCGCGCCTCCGCCACCAAATCGCGTCAGGCGCAGAGCCGCCTGAAAATGCTGCAGCGGATGGAGCGCATCGTGCCGGCGCACGTCGACAGCCCATTCGAATTCGAATTTTCGAAGCCGCTGAAGACGCCGCGGCCGCTCGTGACCGTGGAGGACGCCGTATGCGGCTACGACGGCAGGCCCATAGTAGGTGGTATCAATGCGTCGATCGGGCCGCTGGATCGAATTGCGCTGCTCGGGCCGAATGGTGCGGGCAAATCCACCTTGACCAAGCTGCTCGCCGGCGAATCGCTTCCGCTCGAGGGGAAGCGCACCGCGGCCCCGGACCTCTCCATCGGCTATTTCGCGCAGCAGCAATTGGAGCAGCTCAAGCCCGACTGCGACGCCTTTTGGCATCTGCGCAATCTGGGCGGATCGGAGTATGCGGTCGGCGATGAACAAAAAATACGCGACCATCTGGGAAGCTTCGGATTTCAGGGGGACCGCGCCTTCGAACCGGTGGCGCGATTTTCCGGCGGCGAGAAGGCCCGGCTGTCGCTGGCACTGTTGGTGGCGCGGCGACCCAACTTGCTGCTGCTCGATGAGCCGACCAATCATTTGGATATCGAGATGCGGCAGGCGCTGAGCGTGGCCTTGCAAAGTTTCGAAGGCGGCCTGGTGGTGGTCTCGCACGACAGGCACTTGATCAAATCGGTGGCCGACACACTGTGGCTGGTGGCCGACGGTAAATTGCAGGAGTTCGCCGGCGACCTCGACGACTATCAGCAGTGGCTGCGATCACGGAGCAACGATTCGCAAGCCGCGACAACAGGGGAACTGGCCGCCAATAAGAAGCCAAAAGTCGCCGGCAAAAAATCTGCGGCGCAGGTCCCCGCCGAGAAGAGATCTCCTCGGCGCGATCCGCTGACCCGATTGCGCCAGAAGCTCGAGCAGGTTGAGACGCGCATCGCCGCGCTCTCGCGTGAGCGAGTCTTGCTGGAGGCGGAGATTGCAGCCAATTCCTCGGAGAGCCGGCTTGCGATGCGGCGCGTGAACCTGGAGAGAGACGCCGCGTACCTGGAAACTCAGTGGCTTGAGATCGGCACCGCCATCGAAGCGGCGGAGGCCGGAGAAAATCAATAGACTCGGGAAACTGGCAACAAGGCGAAAAACACACGGGGATACACCATGCCCACGTCATCATATCGTTCGCAACATGTGACCCAACTGCTGCTTGCCGCCCTCGCACTGGGCGTCTGGGGTTTATTGTTGAGGCCTTATATGCCATTCGCCGCGGCGAAGGCTAGTCCGATGCCTGTATCGACATCCGCGACATTCGATACCGTGACGGTGCAGCGGATCAACGTGACTGATGCCGACGGCAAGACGCGGTTGATTATCGCCAATAGCGCTCGGTTCCCCGGCGCGATCATACGCGGCAAGACCTATCCACGCAGCATCGATGATACGGCGGGGCTGCTATTCCTGGATACGAAGGGCGATGAGACCGGCGGTCTCGGAACGACAAAGCGCCGCGGCGACGATGTGGCGAACTTCAGTTTTGATTACACGTACCAGCTGACCGACGGCATCAGGATGTGGAAGCAGGAGAGCGCGGACGGCACGCGGTGGCGTGCTGGGTTCGACATTTTCGATCGCCGTCCTTACACCGGGGCGATCGAGTCGAGTCAGGGTGTCCAACGCATTACGCTGGCCGACGAAGATCAGAACGCGCAACTGGTGATCTCTGACGCGCAGGGTCGCGCTCGGATCCGGATCGGCGTAGACAAGAGTGGCCAGCCGCGCATGGAAATGCTCAATCCGGATGGCAAAGTGGTATATCGCGCTGAATCCAGCCCCCGCTAAAAGCGTAGCACCGTACATGATTCGCCCGGCCGGGCACTCGGCTATTTGTGCGCGAGCGCTTGCGCCGCGCCCTCCGCGATTTCTCCCAGCGCTATGTCGGCCGCGCGGTTGTAAGCATCGACGATGGCGCTCATGCGATTGTCGGCCGCCGCTTCACGCACATCGGGCTCGAAGCGCCCCAGCACATGCCGATCGGAAGAGTCGCCAATGCGCGCCTGCAGGTGCACGTGCACCGTCGGGGCGCCGCCCGCGTCCGAGTACTCTGCTTGAAAGTCGATCACCTCGATTTCCATCCAGTAGGCGCTGGCAAACACGGATGCATCGCCGCTCACGTTGCGCAGCGCGGAATTGGCGTGAAGCTCTTGCACCGCCAGATCCTGCACCACTTCATCGAGCGGCCCGCTCCAGCGGGCATCCGCGTAATAATCCATGCGTCGATCCGGATAAAGCGCAGCGATCCGATCTGTCCCGAGCCCAGCGCGCACTCGCGGCCGAAGCACCGCCAGATCGGCGGCCGGATTGGCGCCCGGGGGTGTGCCGCCCGGCGCAGCGGCGCCCGACGGATCGGCGGCCGCGACACTGCGTGTCGCACCGAGCATGTACATGGCCGGCGGAGCAGCCTTGTTTTTGAACAGCGATCCGGCGCACCCCGCGAGTGTCACACAAAGCAGAACCAACGACAGCGTCCGCTTCATTTGGGCACCTGGATGCCGCGGTAGTTGGATTCGTAGATCAGCTGCGAGGGGTCCAGCTTCAGGCTGCGCGACAGGTCGCGAAAATCCCGCACCGCCTGACGGCTCTCGCGCAGCAGTTGCTCGAACTCCGGCAGACTCTGCGCGGAAAAGCGCGAAAACCCGGGCTCATTCTCGGCTACGAAGCTGTTCAGGCGGGCGGTGGTTTTCGCGAGATTGTCGGAAATCTGCCGGATATTGGCGAACGCCGCCTTGAGGTCCGGCGAGCCTTCGGTGATGAGGCCGTGCAACTCCACCACCGTGCCTTGCACCTCCTGGGTGGTGCGACGTAGTTCGGCCAGGACCTGTTGAGTCTCGCGCACCGTGTCGGGCAACCGTTCGCTGGCGAGCCTTACATTGTCCAGAGTGGCCTTGAGCGAGCGCACGTTTTCGTCGCTGAAAACTTGATTGAAGTGATCCGCCAATTCCACCAGGTGAGTGGTCAATTCCGGCAGATTGCTCAACAGCACGTCGAAGTCGGAGCGTCGCGAGCGGATGATCGGATAGCGCTGGCCCTGCGCCATCACGCCGGTGGATTCGGCCTTCGGATCCTGCTCGAGATCGATGAACAGCAGGCCCGTCACCCCTTGCAAGCTCAGGGAGGCTCGGGTGCGGTCATCGATGGGTGCCGTGGAATCGATATCGACGATCACCTGAACCGTCTTGTGCTGCTGCGGGTCCAACATGATGCGCACCACCTTGCCGACGTCCACGCCGAGATATCGCACCGGGCTGCCGGCCGTGAGGCCGCTGACCGATCCCGGAAAATAAATCTCGTAACGTTGATAAGTGCGCTTATCCTGCTGATCCGTGTACCAAAACACGAACGACACGGCCATCGCGATGACCAGCAGCACGAAGGCGCCGACCGCGACATAGTTGGCGTCTCTATCCATTGCCGTCCTTGTGCGCTTCCAGCTCGGCGGCTCGCGCCCGCGGCCCGTGGAAATATTCCTGGATCCACGGATCCTGGTTCTTGAGCAATCCAGGCAAGGTGTCGGTGATCATCCGGCCGGCGATGATCACGCCGACGCGGCTGCAGGTTTGAAACAAGGTATCCAGGTCGTGGGTGATCATGACAACCGTGAGCCGCAGCTGCGAGTGGAGGTATAACAGTAGCTCATCGAAGGCCGTGGCGGAAATCGGATCGAGACCGGCGGTCGGTTCGTCGAGGAACAAGAGCTTGGGCTCCAGCGCCAGTGCGCGCGCGAGTGCCGCGCGCTTGATCATTCCACCCGACAACTGCGACGGAAACTTCGCGCCGGCGTCGGGCGGCAGACCCACCATGAGCAAGTTCATTTCCGCCAGCTCGTCCAGGGTCTTCTCGGACAAGGAATAGTATTCGCGCAGCGGCAATTGCACATTTTGCGCAACCGTCAAGGAGCTGATGAGGGCGCCATTTTGGAAAGTCACGCCATAGCTTTGCACCAGGCTGCGGCGATCGGTGGCTGCGAGACTTTCGACATCCCGGCCGTACAGTTCGATGCTGCCGCTGTCGGGATGGCGAAGCCCCAGGATCGAACGCAGCAGGACCGATTTGCCGGCGCCCGAACCGCCGACCACGCCGAATATTTCGTGTTGCTCGACCTCCATGTCGAGCCCGTCGTGAACGATCTGCGCGCCAAAGCGATTGCGCAGTCCGCGCACCCGGATCGCCGAATTGAAATCCGGGTCCAGCATCAGAAATGGATTTGCACGAACAGCACGGCAAACAGCGCATCGGCCAGGATGACCATGAAGATGGACTGGACCACCGCGACTGTGGTCAGCCGGCCCAGCTCGCGGGCCGAGTCGCGCACCTGCATGCCGCGATACGTGCCGACCATGGCGATGAGAACGGCAAAGACCGGCGCCTTGACCAGTCCCGACCAAAACGTCGTGGGCGACAGCGATTCGCGCAGGCGCGCCATGAATTGCGGCAAGGGAATATGCAGATTGATCAGCGATAGCAGGCCCCCACCGGCAAGGCCCATGGCATCGGCAATCACCGTCAGCAACGGCAGCGCGATGACCAGCGCCACCACCCGCGGCACGACCAGGAGCTCAACCGGGTTCATGCCCATGGCACGCAGCGCATCGGTTTCCTCGTTGAGCTGCATGACCCCGATCTCGGCGGCAAAGGCGCTGCCCGACCGGCCCGCCACGATGATGGATGTCAACAGCACGCCCATTTCGCGCAGGGTTGCAATGGTCACCAGGTCCACCACGAAAATATCGGCGCCGAAACGCGACAGCTGCTGCGCACCGAGGTAGGCCACGATCACGCTGATGAGAAATGCGATCAGCGCGACGATCGGAATGGCGGTAATGCCGGTTTCGTAGATATGCCGTGCCAGCGACGAGATTCGCCATGCTCGCGGCCGCCGGAATGCTTCCCCGACCACCGTCGCGATGCGCCCGAGAAAGACAATCACGCCGCGCGCATGCACGCCCTGCAGAACCGACCAGCGTCCCAGCTTGCCGACCAGCCGTTCCAGGGTCGGGGGCACCTGCCGGCTGTAGGCAGCATGGCGTTCAACATGCAGCTTTTGCAGCAAATCCAAAAAGTGCGGCGGGTTACCCGTGTGCGTAACGCTCAAGGGCGGCACCACTTCGGCCAATTGCCGCAGCAACGCCCAGGCGGGACTGATCCCGGGCGCCCGCGCATCGCTCCAGTCGCAGAGCAAATTTCCGGCAAGCGTCGCGGGTAAACTTTTGAGCCGCGCTTCGATGCGCGGCATCGCCGGCAACGACCAGTCCCCGAGTAGCTTGAGCCGCCAGCCGTCGCCGTCCGGCTCGAGCGCCAACGGGTCCGTCATAGTTGCACTCATAGCGATATGCTAGCAGCAATGGGGCATAACGATCCGCTGTTGCAGATCCTGATCCTGCTCACGGCATCGGTGTGCGTGGTGGCGGCGGTGCGCAGATTGGCCCTGCCGGCGATCTTGGGTTATCTCGCGGTAGGCATGTTGTTGGGTCCGCACGCGCTTGCGCTCGCGGCGGATAACGAGACCACGCAGCTGCTGGCGGACTTCGGCGTGGTGTTCCTGGTGTTCACCTTAGGATTGGAGTTCTCGCTGCCGCGCTTGGTCGCCATGCGCTGGGAAGTGCTCGGGGTCGGCGGCGCGCAGGTGCTGATCACCACGGGCGTAGTCGCCTCGGGCGCCATCCTGTTCTTCGATGTGGCGCCGGCCGTCGCCGTCCTCATCGGCGGCGCGGTCGCCATGTCCTCCACGGCCATCATCATCGCGCAACTGACCGAGCAGTCGGAGAACAACCGCACTCACGGCCGGCTCGCCGTGGCGATTTGTTTGTTCCAGGACCTGAGCTTTCCGCTGCTTCTGGCGTTGCTCTCGGCGTTGAGCGGCGGTGTCGGCAGGACCGATGCCACGCACATTTTGAGTGCCATCGGTGAGGCCGGGGTCGCGCTGCTGTTGGTGCTGGCCGGCGGAAGATGGCTGCTGCGCCCGCTATTCCTGATGATCGCCTCGGTGCGCTCCGCCGAACTTTTCTCGCTGGCGGTGCTGCTCGCCGTGCTGGCCTCTGCTTGGGCGACGCACGCGGTCGGTTTATCGCTGGCGTTAGGCGCTTTTCTTGCCGGGATGATGCTCGCGGAGACTGAATTCCGGCACCAGGTCGAGGCCACGATTCGCTCTTACCGCGAAGTGCTGCTGGGCCTGTTTTTCATCACCGTCGGAATGCTGCTCGATGTCGGCTTGCTGCTGCGCGATCTGGCCGCGGTGACGGCCATACTTCTCGGCATGCTGCTGCTGAAAGCAGCGGTAGTTGCGATCGTGGCGAAGCCCGCGACCAAGAGCTGGTTCAAGTCCCTGCGCACCGGCGTGATCGTCGCACAGGGCGGGGAGTTCGGTTTCGCCCTGCTGATTTTGTTGCTCCGCAAAGAGCTGCTCGAGCCGGCCATCGTGCAGCCGCTGCTGGCCGCGACCGTGTTGAGCATGGTGTTATCGCCGCTGATCATCCGCCACAACCGGCGCATCACCCGCATCATTTTGCGCGAGACGGGCAATCCGCTGACCGAGGCCGTGCGTCAGGAACGCGTGACATTGGCTGCCGCCGATCGCGAGCACGTGGTGATTTGCGGATTTGGCCGCGTCGGACAGAACATTGCGCGGGTGCTGGAACAGTCCGGGTTCGAGTACATCGCGCTCGACGTCGATCCCTACCGCATTCGCACGGGCCGCCAGGCCGGCGACCCGGTGGTCTATGGCGACGCCGGCCAGGTCAAAGTGTTGGAAAACGTCGGCCTTGCGCAGGCCAGCGTCGTCGTCATTACTTTTGCGAATCCCGACGTCGCGTTGCGCATCCTGCGCGCGGTGCGCGAGCTGCGCTCCGATGTGCCGATCTTGGTGCGCACCCAGGACGATACCAAGCTCACGGAATTGCAAGCCGCGGGTGCAACCGAGGTCGTGCCCGAAACCTTCGAGGCCAGTTTGATGCTGCTGTCTCACTTGCTGTTATTGGTGAAGCTGCCGGTCGGCGCCGTGCTGCGCACCGTCAATGACATTCGCAGCCATCGCTACAGCATGCTCAGGCAATACTTTCGCGACGCCGGCGCGGAGCATCTGGACGCGACTCACGCCTTTCGCGAGGAGCTGCACAGCGTCATTCTGCCGCCGCATGCCTGGGCTGTCGGCCGCCGCATCATGGATCTGAAGGAGCGCGGCGCGGAGGTCACGGTCAACGCGGTGCGGCGGGACGGCATTGTAGGACGCGACCCGGGCCCGGACACCGTGTTCAAGGAAGGCGATGTGGTGGTCGTTTACGGCACGCCAGAGGCCGTGGAACATGCGGAAACGCTGCTTTTGATGGGTTAATCGCCCTCGAGTACTTGGGTCCTTACCCGAAGCACCGTTCCCTGAAATACCCCTTTACAAGCCCGGCGGCCCATCGCATAGTATTGCGAGCTGTTTAAGGGCAAACCCGCCGAAAGGTGGGGACGCAAAACCACCGGTCTAAGGGGCTTCCTCGGAAGCCTGACGATAGCGGGGTCGCCAGTGAATCTCAAAGCGCACACGCGCATGCAGAACCGCCAGGTTTTGTGCCCCCGACAGCAAGCGTTT
>DASXMG010000091.1:0-34454 GCA_036495805.1 Steroidobacteraceae bacterium
GTAGGCCTTGAACTCCCCGCCGTGCTTCTCGGCCATCACCTTCGTCAGTGCTGCCGTCAGGGTCGTCTTGCCATGATCAACATGCCCAATCGTCCCCACGTTCACGTGCGGCTTCGTTCGCTCAAACTTCCCCTTCGACACAGGCCTTACCTCTCAGAAATATAGATGCGTTTGGGATCTTAAGAAGCTTTCTTCATCACGACATCGGCCACGTTGCCCGGCACTTCCTGGTATTTGGCGAACTCCATGGTGTAGTTGGCCCGGCCCTGGCTCATCGAGCGCATGGATGTCGAGTACTGAAACATTTCAGCAAGCGGTACCTCGGCGGTGACCACTTTGCCGGACGGACTGTCTTCCGTGCCGACAATCTGACCGCGGCGCCGGCTCAAATCGCCGACGATGTCGCCGTAATAATCTTCCGGCACCACGACTTCCACTCTCATGATGGGTTCCAGCAGCACCGGCTTGGCTTTGCGGAATCCTTCCTTGAATCCGATCGAGCCCGCAATCTTGAAGGCCATTTCGTTGGAGTCGACGTCATGGTAGGAGCCGTCGAATATCGTGACTTTCACATCCACGATGGGATAGCCCGCGATCACGCCGGTTTGCACGGCTTCTTGGATGCCCTTATCCACGGCCGGAATGTATTCGCGCGGCACGCTGCCGCCGACGATGCCGTTGACGAACTCATAGCCCTTGCCCTGCGGCAGCGGCTCGAGCTTCAACCACACATGCCCGTATTGGCCGCGGCCGCCGGTCTGGCGGATGAACTTGCCCTCGGATTCGACCGTGCTGCGCAGGGTCTCGCGATACGCCACCTGCGGCTTGCCCACATTGGCGTCGACCTTGAACTCGCGCTTCATGCGATCGACGATGATTTCGAGATGCAGTTCCCCCATGCCTTCGATGATGGTCTGACCGGATTCGGCGTCCGTGTGCACGCGAAACGAAGGATCTTCCTTCGCCAGGCGCTGCAGGGCCAGGCCCATCTTTTCCTGATCCACCTTGGTTTTCGGCTCCACGGCGACTGAGATCACCGGCTCCGGAAAATCCATTTTCTCGAGGATGATCACCTTGTTCAGATCGGACAGCGTGTCGCCGGTGGTGACGTCCTTCAAACCCACGGCGGCGGCGATGTCGCCGGCGTGCACTTCTTTGATTTCCGAGCGGTCGCTCGCGTGCATTTGCAGCAACCGGCCGATGCGCTCAGTGCGGCCGCGGTTCGGGACGAACACCTGATCGCCTGAATTCAGCGTGCCGGAATAAACCCGGAAAAAGGTGAGATTGCCGACGAAGGGATCGTTCAGGATCTTGAACGCCAGCGCGGCGAACGGCTCGGCATCGTCCGCCTTGCGCGTCATCGGCTCGCCGCTCTCGCTCTGGCCTTTGACGGGCGGCACTTCCGCGGGAGAGGGCATGTATTCCACGATGGCATCGAGCACCGCCTGCACGCCCTTGTTCTTGAAAGCCGAGCCGCAGGTCACCAGGCAGATTTCGTTCTTGATGGCGCGCGCGCGCAGGCCCTTCTTGATTTCCTCATCGCTCAACGAACCGGTTTCCAGGTACTTGTTGAGCAGCTTATCGTCGCCTTCCGCGGCGGCCTCGATCATTTTGCCGCGCCATTCCTCGCATTCCTTGCGCATCTCGTCGGGAATGTCGCGATATTCGAATTTCATGCCTTGCGTCTCGTCATCCCAAAAGATGGATTTCATCTTGATGAGATCGACCACCCCGGTGAAGCCGTCCTCGGCGCCGATCGGCAATTGGATCGGCACGGGGTTGCCGCGCAGCCGGGTCCTGATCTGCTCCACGCAACGCAGAAAATTCGCGCCGGCGCGATCCATCTTGTTGACGAAAGCGATGCGTGGCACGCCATACTTGTTCATCTGCCGCCAGACCGTCTCGGACTGCGGCTGCACGCCGGAAACCGCGCAGTACACGGCAATCGCCGAATCCAGCACGCGCAACGAGCGTTCCACTTCGATCGTGAAATCGACGTGTCCCGGGGTATCGATGATGTTGATGCGGTGCTCGGGGAAGCTCTTGTCCATCCCCTTCCAGAAGCAGGTCGTGGCCGCGGCGGTGATGGTGATGCCGCGCTCCTGCTCCTGTTCCATGTAATCCATCACGGCCGCGCCATCATGGACCTCGCCGATTTTGTGGGACACGCCGGTGTAGAACAAAATACGCTCGGTCGCGGTGGTCTTCCCCGCGTCGATGTGAGCGGAAATACCGATATTTCGGTAGCGCTCGATGGGCGTAGTGCGTGCCAAGATAGACTTCCTAGGCGCTTCGCGATTGTTAAGCGCTTCGCGCAACTTTTTAGGCGCTTCGCGCCACCTCTAAACGGGGTCGAAACGACCCCGCCCGATAGATATATGGCCTGGTCTAGGGTTTTACCAGCCAGTAGATGGCCGCTCCAAGCTACCAGCGGTAGTGCGCGAACGCCTTGTTGGCATCGGCCATGCGATGCGTGTCCTCGCGCTTGCGCACGGCGGCGCCGCGGTTCTCGGCAGCCTCCATCAGTTCGGCGGCGAGGCGATGCGCCATGGACTTCTCGCTGCGGGCGGTAGCCGCTTCGATGACCCAGCGCATGGCCAGAGTCTGGCGGCGATTCGCGCGCACTTCGACCGGCACTTGGTAGGTGGCGCCGCCGACCCGGCGGGATTTGACCTCGACCACCGGCTTGACGTTATCCAATGCCTGCTGCAGCACAGCAATCGCTTCGGCCCCGGCGCGTCCGCCTTTCTCGCCGATACGGTCGATGGCGCCATAGACGATCTTCTCGGCGGCTGACTTTTTGCCGCGCTCCATCACCATATTGATGAATTTGGCCAACATGTCATTCCCGAACTTGGGATCGGGAAGAATGGTGCGGTGGGGTGCTGCTGCTCTACGGGACATGGAAAACCTTCTTAAGCCTTGGGCCTATTTCTTGGGACGTTTTGCGCCGTACTTTGAGCGCCCTTGACGACGGTCGCTGACGCCGGCGCAATCCAACGCACCGCGGACCGTGTGATAACGCACGCCGGGGAGATCCTTGACGCGGCCGCCGCGAATCAACACCACCGAGTGCTCCTGCAGATTGTGGCCTTCGCCGCCGATGTAGCTCGAGACCTCATACCCATTGGTGAGGCGCACGCGGCAAACCTTGCGCAGCGCCGAATTGGGTTTCTTCGGCGTGGTCGTGTAGACGCGCGTGCAAACGCCGCGCTTCTGCGGCGAAGCGGCCAGGGCCGGAACCTTGGACTTCCAAGCAGGTTCATTTCGGCCGGTGCGGATTAATTGGGTCGTCGTCGCCATAAATACCTTTAGAGGACCGTCCAGATATATAGAAGGTCCCTTGATGCAAAAACTAAAATTGACGGGCACATGCCCGGCACTAGGTGCCCGAGAGACAAAGGCCGGCGATTGTAGGAACCGGCCGTGCGGGTGTCAAGGCAATTGGTGCGCCGCAACAGTAATTATTGGCTCCCGCTGCTCTGCGCTTGCCCTGCATCGGTCTGCGATGGCTCCGCTGTCTCGGCAATCAGCGGACCGATGACCTGGTCCAGGCCCTCCTCCGTGAAGCCGCCCGATTCGGCGTAGCGCAAAATTCCCTTGCGATCGATCACGAAGTTGGTCGGCAGATATTTGATGTCGCCGTAGTTGCCTTTGAATCGCTTCACCATCTGCAGCGTCAGAATTTTCGCGAGCGGCCGCAATTGATATGGCGTCAAAGAGTCCTCAGTCGCTACCGCGAGAATGACCAGCCCATTGGAATGCTGCCTGCGATAGTAATTCTCCAGCAGCGGCAATTCCCGCTTGCACGGCCCGCACCAGGTCGCCCAGAAATTAAGGACCACGACTTGCCCCTTGAAGTCAGCCAGCGCAAGCTTTTGCCCATCGAACGTGGTGACTTGAAAATCGGGCGCCTGCGTGTCGACAGTGGGTGTCAGCTTCTTCGAGGAGGCAACGCCGATACTGAGCAAAGCAGCGAAAAGAATTGCGGCCGCCCGCAGCTTGTTTCCATTTGGCATATCCAACTCCCTTTCCCTGCAGCTACTTCAACCGGAACCACCTCGAGCACAAGAATACGCATTCGTTCAGGGCGCGTCGATTTCGTATCCTTTGGCACGCAGTTGATCGAGCAGGCCGCCGCGCTCGAGCAGCAGGTCCAGGTTGACCACGGCGATGGTCGTGCCGGCGGAGCGCAGATACCGCTCCACGCTGTCGAGCCAGGTCTGGCGGATACGCCCGATGACATCGACGGCGCCCTTGCCGGCGTCCAAGGCGTTGCGGCACGCATCCACTTCCTTGAGCTCCGGCATGTTCTCGATTCGCTCGACATTGCCGCTGGCCCACGCCTGCGCGCGGTCCACCAACCGCGGCAAGCCGCTCTCGACCGTGCTCAGCGAGGCTTGCACGCAGGTGCGCTCGGTCGCCGCCGGCATGGTCTTGAGCGCTTCCAGCATGTCGCTCACGCCCGCCACCTTGATCTCCTCGACGCGCACCCCGTGCTTTTTCGCGAGGGCACGCAGCGCCGCGCCCAAATCGAGCCGCATCGACAAATTGACTTGATGAAAAGCGGCTTGCTGCAAGAATGCCGCCGCGATGATCGGACGATACCGTTCCCACTTGTCCGCATCGTCGCTCACTTTGCTTCGCTGCGCGGCAAAGCGCGCGTGCAAATCCGCCGGCAACACATCCTTGAGCCTTTTGCCGCCGCCCACCATCAGCAGTTTTCGATCGGCGATCAGCATCCACAATATTCGCGGCACGCTGATTTCAATGGGTTTCTGCACCAGCACCTGGCTGGTGCTTTCGAGCACCGACTCGACTTGCTTGGAACGCCAGGTGATGTCCCGCGGCAGCGGCGATATGCTGCCCAATATCCAGACATTGGCATCGCCGCGATGCACGTGCCACATGCCGGGACCCGTGCGCTCGGCGGTGACGACGATTTCCTCGAGTGCGGGAGGAGTTTGCCCGGCGCTCAGCGCCGCCGCGCAGATGCCGGTCAGTAAAAATGCCAGGAGCATGGCCGCAATTCTCATGCAGCCAAGATTACAGGCTTTTTACGCTAGGGTTTTGCCTGCGCCATGATGCCGAGCGGACGCCCTTCAGGATCCTTGAGCATCGACAGCCATTCTTCGGTTCCATCGGCGTGCCGGTGCACCATGTGCGGCGCGTTGATGAATTCGACGCCGCGAGACCTCAAGAGTTCATATGCAGCACCGATATCGCCGACGCGCATGTACAGGATCGATTCCGCTGCCACCGCATTTTCTTGGCTCAACATCAATCGCGTTCCATTGCAGTCGAAGAAAGCGAGTGCGCCGAAAGTGTAGAGATGCGGCAGCCCCAACACATTTTTGTACCAGGCTTCCGATTGCTTGATGTCCTGCACCGAGCGTGCGATCTGCACGATGGATCCTGAAACGAGCGGCGAATTCATTGTATTGTCCTTGAGGGCACCGTCTTTGGGCGCGCGGTGCCATTGGCGCAGTTCTTTACGGTTGGCGACACCCAGCTTCGCGAGCGCGTTGCCGATGTGGTACTTCACCGCGTCGATGCTGATGCCGCGCCGCGCCGCGATCTGTCGGCTGGTCAGGCCATGCTTTACCGCATGCACGGTGCGCCATTCAGCCGGCGTCAACACATCATCATGTGGCGGTCTTCCGCGGCGAGATCGGCTGGCCATGCGCGCATCTTATGCCGCGCCCAGGGGAATTTCCCTCCCCCTCAAGCAGCCGCGCCGGCGCGAATTTTTCCTCGATACATGACCGCGGCGAGTGGTTTCCCGCCCAGCCCGTAACTGAGCTCCGCGGGCCGTCCGATGCGCCAGAACGCCAAATCCGCGCGCTTGCCCACTTCGATCGTTCCCACCTCATCCAGCACGCCCAGCGCCCGCGCCGCCTGCCGGGTTACGCCTGCCAGCGCCTCCTCCGGGGTCAAGCCGAACAACGTGCAGGCCATGCTGAGCGCCAGCAGGATCGAGGTGCAGGGCGAGGTGCCGGGGTTGCTGTCGGTGGCCACCGCCAGCGGCACGCCTGCCCTGCGCAGCATGTCAACCGGCGGCGGGGTCGTTTGTCGCAAGGTGAAATAGGCGGTCGGCAGCAACACGGCCACGGTGCCCGCTGCTGCCAGGGCACCCGCGCCGTCCGCACTGAGGTACTCGAGATGATCTGCCGACAGTGCGCCCCATTTCGCGGCGAGTTGCGCGGCGCCGATGTCGCTCAATTGACCGGCATGCACGTGGGCGCGCAGCCCGAGCCTCTGCGCGGCTTGCAGAAACTGCTCGGTTTCGGTCACGGAGAACGCAATGTTCTCGCAGAAACTGTCGACCGCGTCCACCAACCCGTCTGCCGACAGCGCGGCGAGCCACGGTCCGCTCACCTCATCGATGTACCGCTGACGCTGGGCGGCGAACTCGGGCGGCAACGAATGCAGGCCGAGAAAAGTTTTCTTGACCGATACCGGCAGATTCTCACCTAGCTGCCGCGCCACCTCGAGCGAGCGGCGCTCCGCGGGCAGTTCCAGGCCATAACCTGATTTGATCTCGATGGTGGTGATGCCTTCCGCCATCAGGCACGTGAGCCGCGCCAGCGCTGACTCATACAAGGATTCTTTAGTTGCCGCGCGCGTGTCGCGCATGGTCGATTGGATGCCGCCGCCCGCGCGCGCAATGTCCTCATAGGATGCACCGCATAAGCGCTGTTCGAATTCCGCGACCCGATTGCCGCCATAGACCAAGTGAGTGTGGCAGTCGATCAAGCCCGGCGTGATCCACTGACCCCGCACATCGTGTGTCGGCGCGCCTTGCGCCTGCGCCCGCTGCCGGCCTTCTTCGGCCGTGCCCAGCCAAGCAATGCGCTCACCTTTTACCGCAAGCGCCGCGTCCTGAATGCTGCCGTAGGCGCCGGACCCTGCCATGGTCGCGATGTTTGCACCCACCCACACCTGGTCCCAATTGTCCGAAATTTTAGGCACCACGTATGATACCAACATGACCCTCTACCGTTTGCAGTCCGCGTATTTGCCGCAAGGATGGGTTCGCGACGTGCTGGTCACGGTAGCCGAGGGAATGATCACCGCGGTCGACACGAGCGCGGCGGCGCAAGCGCAGCCCGCGCGCGTCGAGCCGATCGAGCGGCTCGACGGCATCGTTGTGCCCGGGATGCCCAATGCCCACAGTCATGCCTTCCAACGCGCCATGGCTGGAAACGCAGAACACAGAATGGGCGCGCGCGACAGTTTTTGGACGTGGCGCCAGGCCATGTATGCGCTCGCGAATCGCATCACGCCAGAAGCCTTGCAGATCGTCGCAACCCAGTTGTTCGTCGAAATGCTCAAAGCAGGCTACACCTCGGTCGCGGAATTTCACTACTTGCATCGCGCCGCCGGCGCTGCGCAGCGCTCGAGCGTCAATCCGTTGTGGGAGGCGGTTGGCGATGCCGCGCGCGCCGCGGGCATCGGGCTGACGCTTCTGCCGACGCTTTATCAAAGCAGCGACTTCGGCGGTCAGCCGTTGAAACCCGAGCAGGCGGGATTTTTTCTAGGCAACGACGAGTTTTTGCGCGCCATCGAACAGCGTATCGGCGCCGAGCGCCGCGCGAGCAGCCACGCGGGCAACCATATGCTGCACACGGGCGCGGCGTTCCACAGCCTGCGCGCCGTGCCGCTCGCTCATTTGCGCGAGGTCACGCTGGCGTTGCGCGGCGTCGACGCCGGCATGCCCGTGCACATCCATGTCGCGGAACAAATGCCGGAAGTGCGCACCTGTGAGCGGGTGACGGGTCGCCGGCCCATCGAACTGCTGCTGGATCAGGGGCTGCTGACGCCCCACTGGTGCGTGGTTCATGCAACCCACGCCACGGCTGAGGAACTGCAGGGCCTCGCTGCGGCCGGCGCCACCGTGTGCGTATCCATATCCACGGAAGCCAATTTGGGCGACGGCTTCTTCGACGCCGCGCGCTTCCTCAAGATGAACGGGCGGCTTTGCGTGGGTTCCGACAGCCAGTCGACGGTGAGCCCGGCTGAAGAACTGCGCTGGCTCGAATATCAACAGCGTTTGCGAAAAAAGCGCCGCGGCGTGCTGGCTGCGAAGACCGAGTCGCACGTCGGTACTCGCCTGTGGCGCGACGCGGCGCAGAATGGCGCGCGCGCGCTCGGCCAACCGGTGGGCAGCATCGCCGTCGGCTGCCGCGCGGATTGGCTGGTGCTGGACACCCAGCATCCTGCGATGGCGGGCGCCTCGGCGGATGGCGCGTTGGATCGTTTGCTGTTCGCCGGTGCGGATAAGGCGATTCGCGACGTGATGGTCGGCGGCCGATGGGTGATTAAGGGCGGGCGCCATACGGAGGACGAGCCGTTGCGCGTTGATTTTGCACGGACAATGAATGACTTGAGCATCGGTTGACCGTACCTGTCTATACAGCTTAATCTAAGCACATGAGCAAGGCCGCCCTGTCATTGCAACCCCTTTACCTGCAGGTCAAACGCCATATTTTGGACAACATCGGCTCCGGCAAGTGGGGCGCCGCCGCGCGCGTGCCTTCGGAAAACGACATCGTCAGATCCTTTGGGGTCTCGCGGATGACCGCCAACCGGGCGCTGCGCGAGTTGCGCGACGAAGGCGTCCTGGTGCGTATTGCCGGAGTCGGGAGCTTTGTCGCTGACCGCCACGCGCATGCGCATCCGCTGGAGATCCGCGGCATCGCCGATGAGATCCGCGAGCGCGGCCACGTGCACCGCGCCGAGATCGTTTCGCTGGAGCGAATTCGCGCCGTGGCTGAACTTGCCGAGGACTTCGGCATCGCGCCCCGCAGCGAACTGTACTGCTCGCTGATCGTGCACTTCGAGAATGACCGCCCGATTCAACTCGAGGATCGGTATGTGCTGCCAAAGCTCGCACCCGATTACTTGAACATGGATTTCAGCCGCACCACGCCGCACGACTACTTGGTGAAGGTGGCGCCCCTGCAGGAGGCGGAACATTTACTGCGTGCGGAAATGCCGGACGAGCGCACGCGCAAACTCTTGGCCATGAAGCGCGACGAACCCTGCTTGGTGGTAATCAGAAGAACGTGGACCGCCGGGCAAATCGCCTCGGTGGCGCGCCTGTACTATCCCGGATCCCGGTACGAATTGTCGGGTCGCTTTCGCCCCTAAAGGAATCAGCATGCTCGCCCCTCCCAAGCCCAGAATCGTCCGCGCGGCGCGCGGCAATACCTTGAGCGCGCGCACCTGGATGACCGAGGCGCCGCTTCGCATGTTGATGAATAATTTGGATGCCGAGGTCGCGGAGAATCCTGCCGAGCTGGTGGTGTACGGCGGCATCGGACGCGCAGCCCGCGATTGGAACTGCTACGACCGCATCGTCGAGACCTTGAAGTCTCTTACGGAAGAGGAAACATTGCTCGTGCAGTCCGGCAAACCGGTCGGCGTGTTCCCCACCCACCCCGATGCGCCGCGCGTGCTCATTGCCAACTCCAATCTCGTGCCGCATTGGGCAACCTGGGAGCATTTCCACGAGCTCGATCGCAAGGGACTGATGATGTTCGGCCAGATGACCGCCGGCTCCTGGATCTATATCGGCAGCCAGGGAATCGTGCAGGGCACGCATGAGACATTTGCGGAAATGGGCCGGCGTGATTTTGCCGGAAATCTCACGGGCAAATGGATTCTCACCGCCGGCTTGGGCGGCATGGGCGGCGCGCAGCCGCTGGCCGCGACCATGGCCGGCGCCAGTTTGCTCGCCGTGGAGTGCCGTCCAAGCCGGATCGCCAAACGTCTCGAGACCGGCTACATCGATGCACAGGCAAGCACATTGGATGAGGCGCTGGCCATGATCGAGACGGCAAAGAAGCGGGGCAAACCGCTGTCGGTGGCGTTGCTTGGAAACATTGTCGATGTGCTCGGCGCGTTGCTCGAGCGCGGAATCAAACCGGATGCCCTGACTGACCAAACTTCTGCCCATGATCCGGTCAATGGTTATCTGCCCCAGGGCTGGTCGATTGAGCAATGGGACGAACGGCGGATCGACGACCCCGCCGGCACCGCCGCCGCCGCGTCGCGCTCCATGGCCAAGCACGTCGAGTATTTGCTGCGCTTCAAGCGCATGGGACTGCCGGTTTTCGACTATGGCAACAACATCCGGCAAGTGGCATTCGACACAGGCGTTGCCGATGCCTTCGACATCCCGGGCTTCGTTCCCGAATACATTCGGCCGCTGTTTTGCCGCGGCGTGGGTCCATTCCGCTGGGTAGCCCTCTCGGGCAACCCCGAGGACATCTACAAAACCGACGCCAAGGTCAAAGAGTTGATTCCAGACGATCCGCACCTGCATCAATGGCTCGATATGGCGCGCGCACGAATCCATTTTCAGGGATTGCCGGCGCGCATCTGCTGGGTGGGCCTGGGTCAGCGTCATCGTTTGGGACTCGCATTCAATGAAATGGTAAAGAGCGGTGAAATTTCCGCTCCCATCGTGATCGGCCGCGATCATCTGGATTCAGGTTCGGTCGCAAGTCCGAATCGCGAGACTGAAGCGATGCGGGACGGCTCGGATGCCGTTTCCGACTGGCCGCTGCTCAACGCCATGCTCAACGTCGCGTCGGGTGCAACCTGGGTATCGATTCACCATGGCGGCGGCGTCGGCATGGGCTACTCGCAACATGCCGGACTGGTCATCGTTTGCGACGGCAGCGATGCGGCAGCCAGGCGCATCCGGCGCGTCCTGTGGAACGATCCCGCCAGCGGCGTCATGCGGCATGCGGATGCCGGCTACGAGAGCGCCATTGCCTGTGCCCGCGAACAGGGCCTCAAGCTGCCGATGATCGAGCCTCTTAAGTGAGCAACGTCCTGACCTTGCAGGCCGGCGCGCTGTCACTGGCGGCATTGCGGCGAATCTATGAGCAGCCGACGGTGCTGCATCTGTCGCCGCAGGATCGCGCGCGCATCGCATCGGCCAACGCCCTGGTGGACAAAATCGTCGCGAGCGGCGATATCGCCTATGGCATCAACACCGGATTCGGGCTGCTCGCGCAAACGCGCATACCCAACGAGCAACTCGAACTGCTGCAGCGAAACTTGCTGCTCTCGCACGCCGCCGGGGTCGGCGATGCACTTCCCGACGCCGTGGTTCGGCTCATTCTCGCGCTCAAGATCAATGCGTTGGCCCGTGGTCATTCCGGCGTCACCTTGGGGCTGGTGGACGCCTTGCTGGCCCTGCTCGAGCACGAGGTGTATCCCATGATCCCGGCGCAAGGATCGGTCGGTGCGTCGGGAGACTTGGCACCCTTGGCGCACTTGAGCGCGACGCTGCTCGGCATCGGCCACGTGCGCGTCAACGGTGCAAGAGTGCCGGCGGCCGACGGATTGCACCGGGCCGGATTACAACCCTTGAAGCTGCATGCCAAAGAAGGGCTCGCCTTGATCAACGGCACGCAAGTCTCCACGGCCTTGGGGCTGGCGGGCTTGTTCGGTACCGAGGACCTGTTCGCCGCCGCAATCGTAGCCGGCGCGATGTCAGTCGATGCGCTGAAGGGCAGCGATTCGCCCTTCGATCCACGCATCCAACAGGCTCGCGGACAGCCCGGCCAAATTACGGTGGCGCGCGAATATCGGGAATTGATCGCGGGCAGCGCCATCCGGGCCTCGCATCTTGCTTGCACCCGCGTGCAGGACCCCTATTCCTTTCGCTGCCAGCCTCAGGTCATGGGCGCGTGCCTGGACCTCATTCGCAACTGCAGCGCGACGCTCAAGATAGAGGCCAATGCCGTCACGGATAATCCGCTTTTATTCACCGACGCGGGCGCTGTTCTGTCGGGCGGAAATTTTCACGCCGAGCCGGTGGCCTTTGCCGCCGACACGCTCGCCCTGGCGATCGCCGAAATCGGCAGCCTCTCGGAACGCCGCGTTGCCGTGCTCGTTGACCCGAAAATGAGCGGCCTGCCGCCCTTCCTGGTCAACAACAGCGGGTTGAATTCCGGGTTCATGATCGCCCAAGTGACCGCGGCCGCGCTGGTGTCCGAAAACAAGACGCTGGCAGTGCCGGCCAGCGTCGACTCGATCCCGACTTCCGCGAATCAGGAAGATCATGTCAGCATGGCGACGCATGCCGCGCGCCGTTTGCTCGTCATGGTGGACAACGCCGCCGCGGTGGTCGGCATCGAATTATTGGCGGCGGCTCAAGGCATCGATTTTCATCGACCGGCCAAATCTTCCCGGCGGCTCGAAGAAGTTCACGCGGGTATCCGCCGCGACGTGCTCTTTTATTCAGCTGATCGATACTTTGCGCCGGATATCGACGTCGCGCGCTCTTGGGTAAAATCCGGACGCTTCGCGGTCCAGGTCAACCGAGTCTTGCCATCGAGGTCCGAGCCATGAAATTTTGCGGCGCGCTGCTTCTCTGTCTATGCTGCTTCGCCGGCGCCAGTCGCGCCGCGCCCGTCAATCTCGCGACCTTGACCTGCGTGCGATATCAAAACGAGATCGCGGCGCCGCCCGTTGCCGCGCCGGGCGCGGATGCCATCAACACGATGATGTGGTTGTTCGGCTATTCCGTGGGCAATTCGGGCGCTCATGTCATGTACGGCGATGCCTTGGCCGGCTTCGGATTCGCGCTCGACGCGGAATGCAAAAACAACCCCGCGGAAAGCCTGCTGGAGGCGCTGGCGAAGATCAAGCCGGACAACAAGAATCCGATGGATTTATCCGCGCTGGAATGCCAAACCTTTGCCGCCCGTCATTTGGAACTCCAGCAATCGGATCGCGAGAGCGCGGACACCATTATGATGTGGTTGTTCGGCTTCGCGGTTGCCAAAACCGGCAGCCACGTCTTTGACTCAGGCGGCCTGAAAAACTTCGAAGACTCGCTGATGGCAGACTGCAAGAAACATCCCGGCCGCAGTCTATTCGACGCGCTGGCCGCGGCTAAATTTTCCACCCCTAAAAATTAGATGCGGAGCGCATGAATTGGTCCGCGAGACTCACGTGCGCGGGGAAATAAGGCGGCGCCACCGGATCCGGCAGCCGCTCTAGGATCTGTCCAACCCTTTCCGGCGTGCCCAAGTCGGTCCACCCGCATTGCGGCACGGTGAGCACTTTGAGCATGGATTCACGGCCCTGCATCACGTCCTTGGAAAAATCCACCGGGTGCAAATTCTGATAGACACTATCCAGGTCGCCGCTCTCGAAGCCGCGCATCGCAGCGATGGTGGTCTCGAATCGGCTGTCGAACAAGCTGAGCAAAGTGCGAACTGACGCCGCCATGATGAAAACATTCCACAGCGCTCCTTCTTCGAGCAGCATGCGGGCGCGAGCGGCGTTTGGCTTCTCGATGAAGCGCCGCACCGCCGCCGCGCCGTCCCGCTCGCGGGACGCGGGCAAGATGTAGCCCAGTTCGGTGTCGGGCACATCCGGCTCGACTCCCAAAAGATAGATCGCGCTGTGGTCGGCGTCCGCGAGGGCCGCGGCACGGCGCAGCGACGTGGCCATGACTTTCTCATCGCTTAGATAGTGATCAGCCGGCAGCAACACCACAGTTGCCTCCGGATCGCGCTCCAGAATGCGCAGCAGCGGCAGCAGAATGCCGAATGCCGTGCCTCTATTTTGCGGCTGCGAGACGACGTTCTCCTCAGGCAGATAACTTAATATCGGCGCCCACCATCGCCGATGTTGTTCCGCGACGACGCTGCAGATCTGTGCCAGCGGCGCAACCGACGCAGCGCGCTCCAGGGCCTCTTGCAACAGACAGGGCCCCCCTTGCAGCGAGCAGAACTGTTTCGGCACGGCGATGCCGCGCTCGTCTTTCGTCAAGCTGTGTAACCGGCTGCCTTCGCCGGCGGCGAGCACCAGGGCCCATGTAGGGGAACGATGTTTCATATTGAAACTCCCACCATCCGTTGTGCTACCGCCATGCTCGCTTCGCCGGATAGTTGAATAAATGGCCTGTCGTCTTGAAGCCTTGTAGGAATCGACCGATAGCGATTTGCTAAGACGTTTCCTACGGTCGGTCGCTCGCGGGACTGAATGCGACCCCTGCAGCGCTGTGGTCAACTGCACACGTGGCAATGAACTTAAAAACTAAGTCGGTGTCCACCGCGGCACTTCCAGCCGGCGCCCTGCTCCTGCTGGCTTCCGGCGCCTTTGCGGCGCCGCCGCAGGGGCGGTTGCAGTCGCACATGCAGAGTCAAATTCAAGCGCCTGCCCAACACCTGGACCTGCGCGCCCCTTCGCACGCCGTGGAGGCCGGCAATATTGCGGAGAAGCCCGGTGCCTTCCCCTCGACGGCGCATCATCAAAATCTTGGCGACGAGCAGGTTGCAGTCCCAAATCTGGGCTCGGTCGGAATGCGAGCGCATCCCGCGATTGAGGACTTCGTACGTAGAGTGCATCGCGAAGGCCTGCCCGTGGCGCGTCTGTTCGAGACCAAGTCCGCGCTGGTGCACATTGGCTTAAGCCCCAGGGGCAAACCCGGCCTATGGCTGGTGCAAAAGACTCACTGAAGATTCTCTACGTCGAGGACAATTCGCTCGTGCGGGAAGTGACCGCCGAGCTCCTGACGCAGGAACAACGGCACATCGTCGCTTGTGCCGACGCCGAAGAGGCGCTCAAGGAATTTCGCGAAAATTCCTTCGACGTCGTCATCACCGACGTGAGCTTGCCCGTCATGTCGGGCATTGAGCTTGCGCGCAACCTGCTTCGCATCAAGCCTCGCTTGCCCATCATCATTGCGTCGGGCTATTCGCTGGATTTCGGGCTCGAAAACTGGGGTGCCAATGTCCGCGCCATCATCAAACCATTCGAGGTTACCGAAATCGAAGCGCTCATCACCGATCTTGTCGCGGGCTAGACTCCGTTCGCGGGCCGGTATCCGCACGCGGCAAGCAGATGTGAAAAGCAGTTTCTCCGCGCTCGCCGGTTTTCACATCCACGCGGCCGTCATGCGCGTGCACGATCTGCGAGACAATGTATAGGCCGAGGCCCAGCCCATCGCCACGGCCGGATTGGCGCTGGCCGCCGCGAAACGGATCGAACAGGTGCGGCAGGATGTGCGGCGGTATGGTGCCGCCATTTTTCACGACCAAGGTCACGTGATCGCGGTCCCTGCCATCCAGGCTCACTTGAATTGGGCCTCCCGGGGTACCGTGCTTGAGCGCATTGCCGATGAGGTTGGAGGCCACTTGGGAGATGCGTTCGGGATCCCAGCGCCCCGCGAAATCTCCCAGGTAGCTGGCATCGATCGTTCTGTCGGGCGCGGCCGCCTGATGCTCACGCAGCGCTCGCTCCACCAATGCCTTGAAATCCACTGGTTCACGCTTGACGATGATGCCTCCGCCCAGCCGCGCACGCGCCAAGTCCAGCATGTCTTCGATCATTCGCGCCATGCGATTGCCGCTGGAGACGATGCGCGCGGCGGCCTCGAGCGCGGCTTGATCCTGCGTACGGCGCTGCAGTAAGCGCGCCGAGGCCAGCATCGCGCTCAATGGACTGCGTAAATCGTGGGCGAGCAAGGCACTGAACATTTCATTCAGCCGCAGCGTTTCAGTTCGATCTCTGAGTTCGACGGACAGGGCCCGGCGCTGCCGATACAGCTCAAAGAACACATCAGCCTTGTTCCTCAGAATGTGCGGTTCGATCGGCTTGTAGATGAAATCGACCGCGCCGGCTTCATACCCTTTGAATTGACGATGCTGCTCGCGCGAACCCGCGGTGACGAAAATCAGCGGTATGTGCCGGGTGCGTTCGCTGCCGCGCAAAAGCTCGGCGAGCTCGAAACCATCCATGTCCGGCATCTGCACATCCAAAAACGCCAGCGCCACATCGTGCACCAACAGCAATTCCAGCGCTTCCGAGCCCGAGCGCGCCGTCAAGATTTCGACATCGCCGCGGGCCAACAGGGCCGACAGGGCGAGCAAATTCTCTTCGAGATCGTCGACCAGCAGGCATTTGATGGGGGCAGGCGTCGCGGTATCCATGTTCAGTTCAATCGCGCGCGAGTCGCGCCGGCGTCCAAGGTGCGCAGCACCTGAGCAATCTCCTCGAGCGGCATCACGCAGTCGGCGGGCCGCAATTTCAGCGCGGACAACGCCATATGCGGTGCGCGCGCGCTTTCCGGGGATTGTACAACGGTGACGCCCCCCGCGTCATGAATCGCGGCGAGACCGGACGCGCCATCGTCGTTTGCGCCGCTGAGAATGATTCCCAGCAGACGATTGCCGTAGATCTCGACCGCCGATTCGAACAGCACATCGATCGAAGGCCTGGAATGATGCACGGGCTCATCCGCCGAGAGCGACAGTTGCGGACCGTTATCCACCAACAGGTGATAATTATTCGGCGCGAAATACACGGTTCCCGGCGCCGCTTCTTCCTTGTCTTGCGCCTCGCGGACCGGCAGCGCACACCTTCGCGCGAAAATTTCGGCGAGCATGCTCGGCTTGTCCCGCGGCAGATGCAGCACGATGAACACCGGCGGCCGTAATCCGGCAGGAAGCGCGGGCAGCAGCACGCTCAGCGCTTCTATGCCTCCCGCGGAAGCGCCAATAACGACTGCGTCAATACGTCCGGCGAGATTCATAGCTCGGCTCGTTTCTGAAAAATCCGCTCGGCCGGCACGAAATCCAAGAAGGCGCCGGCGTGCGCGGAAAAGCGAATCGATTCCTTGGCGCCAATGCCGAGAAATCCCTGGCGGCACAGAGCGTCCCGAAATAATCCAACCGCACGATCCCGCAGAACGCGATTGAAGTAAATCAGCACGTTGCGGCAGGACACCAGTTGCACCTCCGCGAAAACACTGTCGGTTGCGAGGCTATGATCGGAAAAGACGATACGATCCTTCAGCGCTTTGTCAAAAACCGCGCGGCCATAAGCGGCGGTGTAGTAGTCGGAGAGCGACGAGCGGGCTCCGGATTTGCGATGATTGGCGGTGAAGCCCGCGATGCGCTCCACCTCATAGACCCCGGCCGCTGCCTTCTGCAACGTTGCGGAATTGATGTCGGTCGCATAGATGATGGTCTTGGAAAGCAGGCCCTCCTCCAGCAGGAGTATTGCCAGCGAGTACGCCTCCTCGCCGGCACTGCAGCCGGCGACCCACACTTTGAGCGAGGGATAGGTGCGCAGCAGAGGCACGACCTGTTCGCGCAACGCCAAAAAATACGCAGGATCGCGGAACATTTCGCTCACTTGCACGGTGAGAAAATCCAAGAGCGCCGCAAACGCCGTGGCATCGTGCAGCACCTTGTCCTGCAGCTGCGACAGAGTTCGGCAGTGGAATCGGCTCATTGCCGCCTTGATTCGGCGCCGCAGCGAGGCGGCCGCGTAGGCGCGGAAGTCGTAATGGTACATCTGATAAATCGCATCGATCAGGAGCTTGAACTCGATGTCAAACTCCCGTCCCGCGCTTCTGGCGCCGCTTACTTCGGCATCCACACGCGCACCAACGACAACAGCTTCTCAACATCCAGGGGCTTGGCGATATAATCGTTCGCGCCGGCCGCCAGGCTCTTATCGTGATCGTCCGCCATCGCTTTCGCCGTCAGCGCGATGATCGGCAAACTCTTCCACTCGCCGCGCTTGCGGATCTCGCGCATCGCGGTCAGTCCGTCCATCTCCGGCATCATGATATCCATCAGCACCAAGTCTATGTGAGTTCCCGCCTCTTGCGAGGAGCGCGCCAGAACATCGAGCGCTTCGCGGCCGTTGCGCGCGATGACCACGGTGATGCCTTTCGGCTCGAGCACGCTCGACAAGGCGAACACGTTGCGCACATCGTCTTCCACGATCAGCACCCGCCGGCCCTCCAGGATGCTCTCGCGGTTGCGCGCCGTTTTGAGCATCTGCTGATGCTCGGGCGGCAATTTAGCTTCGACCTGGTGCAGGAACAGGGTGACTTCGTCCAGGAGCCGCTCCGGCGAGCGCGCGTCCTTGATGATGATCGACTTGGAATAGCGGCGCAGCCTCTGTTCCTCCTCCCGATCCAAGCTGCGTCCCGTGTAAATGATGACCGGCGGAAAAGCCACGTCCTCCTGCTGGGACATCCTTTCCAACAAATCATAGCCGCTTAAATCCGGCAGGTTCAGATCGACGACCACGCAATCGAACGTAGTCTTCTTGAGGTGGGCCAGGGCTTCCCCTGCGCTCGCCACGGCCGTGATCTCCACATCGCCATTGCTCAGCAATTGCCGCACGCTTTCCCGCTGCCGCGCGTCGTCCTCGACGATCAGCACGCGGCGCACGCTTTGCGAAAACTTGGCTTCCAATCGCCGCAGCGCCTCGACCAACTCCTCTCGCTTCGCCGGCTTCAACGCATAGCCGACGGCGCCCAGTTCCAGTGCCTCGCGTTTGTAGTCGGAAACCGAGATCATGTGAACCGGGATGTGCCGCGTGCGCGGATCGCGCTTCAACGCGTCGAGCACGCCGAGGCCGGAATGATCGGGCAGGTTCACATCCAGGATGATCGCGCTCGGCAAATACTGCGCTGCTGCAGTGAGTCCATCGTTGGCCGATGCGGCGGCGACGCATTGAAAGTCCATCTCGCGCACCAGGTCGCGCAAAATCATCGCGAACGCCGGGTCGTCTTCGACCAGTAAGATGACGCGGCCGCCCGGCGCAATTGCGTTGCGATCATCTTCCGGAGCCGGTGCCGCGGCGGTTGGCGGTGCGTTTTTTTTGGCGACTAGCGCGGGCTTCGGCGCGGCCGGCATCTCCTCCGCCGGCACGCCGGGCTTGAACGCAAGCGGCAGCGTCAAGGTGAACACACTACCCTCGCCGAGCGCACTTTGCACCGTGATGGCGCCGCCCAGCAGGGCCGCCAAATCGCGGGAAATCGACAGGCCGAGACCGGTGCCGCCGAACTTGCGATGAATGCTGCCGTCGGCCTGGCGGAATGCCTCGAAGATCACTTGTTGCTGGTGCGGAGCGATGCCAACGCCGGTGTCGCGCACGGCGAACGCCACCATGCCGGCCGGCGCGGAGAAGACCCGCAGCGCGACTTCGCCTTTCTCGGTAAATTTGAAGGCATTCGACAGCAAGTTCTTGAGAATCTGCCCGAGTCGTTGCGGATCCGTCTCGATCTGCTCAGGTACGCCCGGCTCGACAACCCACGAGAAGCGCAAATGGCTTTGATCTGCCGCGGGTTGGAACGCCTTGACCAGCGATTCCACCGCGGCAGCCACCGAGATTTTCTCGGGCGCCAGCTCCACCTTGCCGGCTTCGATTCTCGATAGATCCAGCACGTCGTTGATGAGTGCAAGCAGATCGTTGCCCGCGGAAGTAATGGTTTTCGCAAATTTCACCTGGGCCGCCGTCAGGTTGCCGTCTTTGTTGTCGGCCAACAGTTTCGCAAGTATCAGGGTCGAGTTGAGCGGGGTGCGCAACTCATGACTCATATTTGCAAGGAATTCGCTCTTGTATTCGTTCGCCCGTTGCAGCTCGTCCGCTCTCGCGCTGAGAACGCCCTGCGCCTTGGCGAGCTCGTCCTTCTGGTGCTCGAGCAATTGAGCCTGCTCTTCCAACTGCGAGTTGATCTGCTCGAGTTCGGATTGCTGCACCTCGAGATGCGCCTGCGATTCCCGCAGCGCACGTCCCTGCTCCTCGAGTTCCTCATTGCTGACGCGCAACTCCTCCGCGCCCGCCTGCAGTTCTTCGGCCTGTTGCTGGGTTTCCTGCAGCAATTCCTCGAGACGTTGGCGATCCTTGGCTGCGCGCACGGCGACGGCAATCGACTCCGCCGCCCGCGACAAGAGCTCCCGCTGATCCGAATCGGTGGCGCCGAAAAAGCCCAGTTCCATCACGGCCTGGACCACGCCGTCAACACTCGCGGGGACCACCACCAGCTCATTGGGAGTGCCCTTGCCGATCCCCGAGGAAATCGGCAAATAGCCGGCCGGCACATCCCGCACCCGAAGTGCGCGTTTGTCTTTGGCCGCCTGGCCTACCATGCCGTCGCCGGGACGCACGGTTTCCACCGTATCATCGGCGGGGACGGCGTAACCGGCGAAACGCCGATAATTGCCGGCTTCGGCGATATACACGGCGCCGACCTGTGCTTCCACGTACCCCGCCAGGAAGCCGAGCAAATTGGCACCCAATTTATCCAGCGACTGGTCGCCCTGCGTTTGTTCGCTGAGGCCCATCTGGCCGGATCTGATCCACGCCTGCGCCTGTCGCGTTCGGAAATCGCGAGAAGCGACCACAGCGGCACCGGCGATCAAGAACAGCAATAGACCCAATCCTCCCCACGTGACCGCCAGCGACACCGTCGCCGCCGTTCGCGACTCTTCGGCGTGCCGGGCGAGCAACTGTCGCTCGGCCGACTCCATCTCGCTCAATGCGGCTCGGATGCGATCCATGTAAATCTTGCCGCGATCCGTGCGCACCATGGCCAGGGCTGCCTCTGTCCTGCCCGCGCGGCGTGCGCTGACTGTGGCTTCCAATTCGGCCATTTTGAGATTTGCCAGAGACTCGAGCGCGTCGAGACGCCGCCGCTGCTCGGGCCGGTTGAAGAGCAGCGCCCGCGTCGACCTGATTTCGTCTGGAAGCGCATCCTTCGCGTCGGTGTACGGCGTGAGGTAGCTCTCCTCACCCGTGAGCAGAAATCCGCGCTGCCCGGTTTCCGCATCGGTCAGGGTCGAAAGCAGGCTTTCCAAACGCCCGAGCACTTCGATCGTCTGCGTCAGGTTTGCCGCCGTCGTGGAGGTTAACTGCAACGATTGGTAGGACAACAGCGCGATGATCGCCACCGCGACGACGGCCAGCAAGAATCCGATCAGCGTTTTGGGCGGGAGCGGCAAACCACTGCGCATCGCGCCGATCGAGCTGGTTGAAGAGTTGTTGGAATCCATGGCGATGCTCGAATGGCGAGCCACGAAATTCTACGTGAGAACCTGCAGCGTGCCTGTAGGAAACGGCTGACATTCGCGGCTTTACATAGCGCCGCTAAATCCTCTTGATGGGTGGAACATGCCGCTGCAGGGATAGCAGGAGCAGCACGCCGGCCAGCAAGAAATACGCCGCGCAGAATTGGATCGCGACCGCGCGCGCCACGCCGTCCAGCTGCGGCAGCACGTACGCGCTGCCATCCGGGCGCACCGAGTGAATGATCCCAAAAAAACATAGGACGCCGCCCACTGCCAGATACACGGCCGCGGATCGCAGTCTGCGTTCGGTCATTTCAACGACGAATGCTGCCCAGATCGTCGCGGTAATGATGAAGCCGTTGCCCATCGCAACGATCACGCTCAAGGCCGGCAGGCCATGTTCGGGCGCCGTCATCAGTGTCGCGAATTTCTGCGCCGAAACGAACTTGGGATCGCTCAATTGAATGGTCAGCAGCCGCGCGATCGACGGAAAAAAGCTGATTGCCACCGCGAGCGCATGGCGCGCGGGCACGGCGCTGAATGCCTGCGCTGTGATATTGAGCGCCAGAAACACCAGCACCGGCGCCAGCGCGGCGAGCGGCACCAGCTCTATCAGGTTCGCCAGGAAGCCGAGCATGCCGCCCACGCCGATGAAAACCCCGGTCAACAGCGTGTATCCGGAGCGCGCGCCCATTTCCTTGAAAGCGGGATGACCAATGTAAGGGGTGGTCTGCGCGACGCCTCCCGCCAATCCTGCCAGCAGTGTCGCAGCCGCCTCTGCCAACAAAATACTGCGCACGTCGTAGTCATCGCCCGCGACGCGCGCACTCTCCGTGTTGTTCACCCCGCCCACCACCGTCAACAAAGCAAATGGAATGATCAACGGCAGATAGCCGGAAAGACCTGCGAAGCCGTGCAAAATGCCGGGGTCGGGGTGCGGAAACGCAAGACGCAGCGTCGGCATGGCCGGCGCCGGAATCTGCATGCCCAAAAAGCCGAAGTGACCCGCACCGTAGTAAAACAAGGTCGCAACGATGACCGCGAAAAGCACGCCCGGCATGCCGAACGGCGCCGATCCTTTGGCGAGCAGGGCGTAGAGAACGAGACCCAAGGACAGAAGACCGACCATGGGAAACTGCAACAAGTCGACCATGGGGAAAAAACCGATCAACGTCAGCGCGATGCCCGCCAACGACCCCAGCAGCCCGGCCATCGGAATGACCCGTCGCACGGTTCTTCCGGCGAAGGACAACAGCAGTTTCAAGGCGCCCATGGCAAAAGTTGCGGCCATGCCGAGATACCAGGTCTCGAGTCCGGCCGAAGTTGGGTCAAGGCCCGCGGCCCGAAAGTTTGCAAAAGCTGGGCCGAGTACCAACAGCGCCATGCCGATCGTGGACGGCGTATCCAAGCCGAACGGCATGGCGGTGACATCGCTGCGGCCGGTGCGGCGCGCGAGCCTCGCAGCGAGGCCGGTGTAAATCAAGTCGCCCACCAGCACGCCCAATGCCGTCCCGGGAAACATTTTTCCAAACACGATGTCCGCCGGAACACCGTAGCCGCCGATCAAGACGGCGGCGAGCAACCCAAGAACCGACAGATTGTCGACGACGAGCCCTAAGAAGCCGTTGACGTCGCCGGGGACCAGCCGAAAGTAGGAAGGCTGGCCGGCGCTAGTTGCCAAGGTTGAGCAGTGCCGCGTTGCCGCCCGTCGCCGTCGTATTGACGGTGAGCGTGCGTTCATTCGCGAAGCGCGTCAAATAATGCGGCCCTCCCGCCTTGGGCCCGGTACCCGATAGGCCATTGCCGCCGAACGGCTGCACACCGACGACCGCACCGATCATGTTGCGATTCACATACGTGTTGCCGATCGAGGTATCCGCGAAGACCTGCTGCCAAAATGATTCAAGCCGAGTTTGCACGCCGAGCGTCAAGCCGTAGCGGCTGTCGCGAATCGCCTTCAGCACTTGTTGTATGTCGTTCGATCGGTAGCGAACGACGTGCAGGATCGGCCCGAATTCCTCGCGGGTCAATTGGCTCGCGCTGTTGAGTTCGATCAGGTGCGGCGCGAAGAAGCTGCCGTGTGCATGCGCGTCGTTCAATTCGCAAGCCTTGACGACGCGCGCTTCGCTGCGCATCCGCTCCACATGCTGCGCGAGACCGTCCCGGGCCGCTGCATTGATGACGGGGCCCACATCGGTTTGCAGGTCGGATGGATCGCCAATGAGTAGTTCGTCCATGGCTCCCGCGATCATCTCCACCACCGCGTCGGCAATTTCCTCCTGCAAGAACAACAAGCGCAGCGCGGAGCAGCGTTGTCCGGCACTCATGAATGCCGAGCTCACCACATCATCAACCACCTGCTCGGGCAGCGCGGTCGAATCCACAATCATGGCGTTCAAGCCGCCGGTTTCGGCAATCAGCGGCACGATGATTCCGCCGCGCGCGGCCATCGCGCGATTGATCGTCAAGGCTGTGGCTGTCGAGCCCGTCATGGCCACGCCGGTCAGCGCGGGATGCGCGAGCGCAATTTCGCCGAACAAGCGTCCCGGCGTCGGCATCAAGTGCACCGCTTGCGGTGGAACGCCGGACTCGTGCAGCAGGCGAATAAAGCGCGCGGCAATCAAGGGTGTGGGTTCGGCCGGTTTCGCCACCACCGCATTCCCCGCCCCGAGCGCCGCGGTCACCTGGCCTGCAAAAATCGCCAGCGGAAAATTCCATGGACTGATGCAGGCGAATACGCCCCGCCCCTGCAGCGTCAGCTCGTTTACCTCGCCGGTCGGGCCCTCGAGCCGCGCCGGAACCGCAAATTGCTTGCGCGACTGCAACGCATAGTAGCGGCAATAGTCTACCGCCTCGCGCACCTCTGCGATGGCGTCCGCAATCGTCTTGCCCGCCTCACGAACCAATAGTTCGCGAAATGCCGCACGGTCGGACTCCAGCAAATCCGCAGCTTTCTCCAGACAATTGGCGCGCGCATTACCGCCGGCCAGGTTCCATGCGGGTTGTGCCGCGGCGCCGGCGTCAAATGCCATCTTGATTTCCGCGGGTGTTGCATCGCGCGTGGAACCGACCTGATCGCGGCGATCGGCCGGATTGGTCACGGCATGCATATCTCCGGGCCGCAATTGACCATTGATGATCGGACCGGCAGTCGGCGCCGCGGCCTTGCTGATGCGGTGGGCCGAAATCTCGGTTCGCAGTGTTTCAAGCTCGCGCGGATCCCCCAAATCGATGCCGCGCGAATTGCGCCGATCGGAGTACAAAACGGGCGGTATGGGCAGCCGGGGATGGGCGTACGACTCGAAGCGTTCGAGCTCCGAAATCGGATCGCGGACGATCTCAGCCACCGGGACCTGCTCATCCATGAAGCGGTTGACGAACGAGGTGTTGGCGCCATTCTCGAGCAGCCGCCGTACGAGGTAGGCGAGCAAATCCTTGTGTTCTCCCACCGGAGCATAGACCCGCACCCGCGGGAAATCGGCCACTTGCCGGGCGGCCTCCGCATACAGCAGCCGGCCCATGCCATGCAGCCGCTGAAACTCAAAGTTCGCGTTCGCGGGCGCGAGTTCCAGCACCGCGGCGATGCTGTGTGCGTTATGCGTTGCGAATTGCGAGTGGATCAGGTCCGCATGTTTAAACAGGCGTCCGACACAGGCCAAATACGACACGTCGGTGGTCACCTTGCGGGTGTAAACCGGATAGCCGTCAAGACCCCGCTCCTGCGCGCGCTTGATCTCGGAGTCCCAGTAGGCGCCTTTGACCAAACGCACCGTCATGCGCCTGCCGCACTGGCGTGCCGTGGCCGCAACCCAATCGATGACTTCCAGAGCCCGCTTGCCGTAGGCCTGCACGGCGAGCCCAAGCCCCGGCCATTCTTTGGTGACAATGTCTTTCGCCAGCGCCTCGATCACATCCAGCGAGAGATCGAGCCGATCCGCCTCCTCGGCGTCGATGGTCAGTTGAATGCCGAGTCGTGCCGAGCGGCGCGCAAGCTCCAGCACTTGCGGCACCAGCCGCCGCAAGACGCGGTCGCGCTGCAGCAAGCTGTAGCGCGGCTCCAAGGCCGAGAGCTTGATGGAGATGCTCGACGCCTCATGAACCGCGCGTCCTGTCGCTGTCGCTCCGATGACATCGATGGCATGCCGATAGGACTGCAAGTAGCGCGCGGCATCCTGCAGCGTTCGCGCGCCTTCGCCCAGCATGTCGAAGGAGCACAGACCCACTTCCGATTCGCGGGCGCTGCGCGCCAACGCTTCTTCGATGCTGCGGCCCACCACGAACTCGCCGCCGATGATCTTCATGGCCCGGCGTACCGCAAGGCGCACCAAGGGTTCGCCCGCCTTGCGCGTCAGCTTGCGCATCCATCCGGTGGCATCGGTCTTGATGGAGGGATCCAGATCGAGAATGCCGCCGGTGAGCATCAAGCCCCAAGTCGAGGCATTGACGAACAATGACTCCGATTGGCCGGAGTGGGCAGACCAGTCGCCGGTCGCGAGCTTTTCGGCGATGAGTCGATCCGCCGTGACATCATCGGGAATGCGCAGCAGCGCCTCGGCAATGCACATGAGCGCAATGCCCTCCTGATTGGACAGGCCAAACTCTTGCAGGAACGCATCGAGGAAAGGACGCTCGTCGCGGCGCTCGCGGGCGCCTTCAACCAGCTTCATGGCCAGGGCAACGGCGCGATGTCGCGCACCGCCGGTGAGTTCCAGGCTGTGCAGCAGCCGCCGCACCGCTTGGTCTTCCGGCCACGTGCCGTGATCTCTGATTGTCTGGCGCAGTTCTTCCGGCGGGGTGCTCGAAACGGGCGGTTGCGGGTTGGCGGCCATGATCTGTAATTTTACGGGCTAATCGTCGCAATAAACACTGCGCTGGACGCAGAATTCTCGCCAGGAGACATATTGCTCAAATGCGCGCTGCAGTCTTTAAGGATAGCAAGATCCCAAGGCTCCAGGCGCGCGGAATCCTCCAGGCTATCCAGCGACAATGGGTCCTGAATCCCGAATATCAAAGTCGTTTCGCCGTGAATGGCCGCCACCCGCAGAGGCTCGCTCACACGCTCGACGCGCGCCGCGGTCCGCAGCGATTTGCACACCATGAGGTTCAAATCCACACACGGTCCATCGAGCAGCTTGCAGTGCGTGGACATCGCGCCGTCGAATTCCGACCAGTCCCCCACGCGGCGCAACGCACTCCGTTTCCCACTACCGAACTCGAGGTCGACTCCCCGCCCGCGCAACAGCACCATCTTGCGTTCGTATCCCGCGAAATCCGAAAACGGGCCCGATGAATCGATCTGCGCCACGCTGACGCGCCAAAGGAATGCATCCCCTGTCGGCGGTACCCGGATCGCCTCGTGGGTGATGCCGCCGCCATTCTTCCACGGTATCGCCGTGAAGGAGGAGCGATGGATTATTTTGATGCCTGCGCTCATGCGCTATGCTAACCGGAAACACACCGCCAGGTTTCAGCCGACGCGAAGGGGATGCTCATGTGTTCAGTCAAGCCGGCCGGCTCGAGCACAGCCGGTGAATAAAAAGAGTTTTGGCTTGGTGATCTTCGATTGCGACGGCGTGCTGGTCGATAGCGAATTGATCACCAATCGTGTGTTCGCCCAAATGCTGCATGAATTGGGGATCGCGGTATCGCTGGAGGACATGTTTGAGCGGTTTGTCGGCCGCTCCACGCCCCAATGCGTTGAAATCGTCACCAAGATGCTGGGCCGTCCCGTTCCGCAATATTTTGTCGAGGAGTACCACACACGCTCCACAGCCGCATTGAAGTCGGAGCTGAAGGCGGTTCCTGATATCGAGACGATACTGGCCGCGATGCGCATACCCTACTGCGTCGCGTCCAGCGGAAGCCACGAAAAGATGCATACGACCTTAGGGATAACCGGTCTGTTGCCGCAATTTCGCGGGAAAATGTATAGCGTCACGGAAGTCGCACGGAGCAAGCCCTTCCCCGACGTGTTCTTGCATGCGGCACGCCAACAGGGCGTTATGCCGGCGGACTGTGCCGTGATTGAAGATACGCCTACAGGGGTACGAGCCGGCGTCGCGGCCGGCATGACGGTATTCGGCTATTGCGGCCTTACGCCGAAACAGCACTTGATCGAGGCGGGCGCGCACCACACGTTCGATCGAATGCGCGACCTCCCCGGGTTGATCTTCGCGGCCGATTGAAAATTTCACATGCGCGCTTGGAGCGCCAGCACCACGGCATTGTAGATGGCGTGTGCGATCATCGGGGCCAGGAGCATTTTGGTCCTGTCAAACGCCAACGCGGCGCACACACCCAAGCCGAACACGGGAATCATCGACGCCGGCGGGTGCACGATGGCAAACACCGCCGCGCTGGCCAGGATTGCCGGAAGCGCGCCGAGCGATCGGCGCAGCCCTCCAAAAATGAGCCCGCGGAATATGAATTCCTCGAAGATCGGCGCGGCGAGAACCGCGAGCGCATAAATCCACAGGTTTGCCGACAGTTCGCTCGCCGCTTCGCGCATGACGTCCCGCAGCAGATCCAAGCGGCGCAGCGCGTACAGATAAGCCACGCCTGCCGCGGCCGCAGCCAGGCCGGCCCCGATCCCCCATGCCACGGCCCTAGGCGTGGCCGGCCCGAAAATCTGCGGGACGTCGACGGTTTTCGAGCGCCAATACACCAGCCGGAACAGCCCGAATGTCGTTGCGCCGGCGATCGAATATGCGGTGACGATGGCCTTGCCCGACAGATGATGAGCGACCGCCATGAAGATCGCGAGGGTGATTCCCTGCACGACGAAAAACATCATGGCGGCAATGATGCCGTCCGAGGTGGACACGCGCGCCGGCGGCGATGCGGCCGGATCCAGCAAGTATGGCAGTTCGTCCCGCGCCTTCTGCCACAGGGCCAGCGACAGCAATCCGCTGAGCACGATCACAACGATCTTTTGCCACCATTCGCTGGCGTAAATGGCGTACGTGTAAAGGCCCGCCAACATCATGTACAGGTATACGTAGGTCGGCCGAAGCTTGGTGCGCACTTCTTGAGCGAGCGGATCGCAGCCAAAGACTCCGAGCGCCACCGCAATGGCCGCGTAGATGGGCACACCCAGCAAGACAATCGCAGCAAATCCGACCAGTTCCATGTCTGCGTGGCGCTTGACGATGACCGCGACGATGAAGACGGCGAGCGGATATGCCAGGGCCAGAACGGCCCATAATCGGGCCTTTTCGCGCAATACGCTTTCGATGGATCTGGGCACGGTAAACAACAGCCACAGCGCGCCGCCCTCGGAATTGAGGGTTTGAAACGCAGACATCATCAAAGTGTAGGCGGCGATGCCAAAGGCGATTGACGCAACCGTGGCGTTGCTGATGCCGGCCACCGTCGCACTGTGAAGCCGATTCTGGAAGACGATCTGGCTGAAGACGATGATCACCGGAAGGATCAAGGTCTGCACCAGAAAACTGCGATCGCGGCCTAGCAGCCTCAGCTCGCGCTGTTGGACGACGGTGCCGAGCACGAATCCCGCCCGCGCGCGGGTCTCGCCGACGCGTACCTGCGCGGCGGAACGGCCCGTCTCCCGCGAACTCGCGGCCACGACGCCGTTGCGCAGCTGATAGCTCAGCAACACAAGACCAATCGAAACGGCTGTTGCCACCTCAAAGATCAATAGGAGCGCGAATTCTGCGGCGGTCAGCACATCAGGCGCGTTGATGGCCCTGACCATGAGGCCGGGCGGCAGCCAACCCGCCCACGCAGGGAAATGCCGCGCCCAATTCATCACGAAGCCCAAGGGCTGCGGCAGTCCAATGGAAATTACCAAGTACAGCAGCAGAATGCTGAGCACCGAAAGCACGGCCTGCAGGTTGCGCAACCTCGATGGCGCAAGCGACATGCGCAGGCCCGTGTCGATCAACGTTCGGAACAATGCCGCCAACAGCAGCAAGGGAAGGATCCCGACCGCGCCGACCAAGGGCGCCGTCCAGCGGTATCCGGAAATCCACGCGATCAGTGTCCCCGCGGGCAGCAGCGTGAGAAGCCCGATGAGATTGGCGATCGCCCGCTCCATCAAGCGGCTCCACAACAGCAACGGCATTCGCATCGGCAACGTGACCAGCCATTCCAAATCCCAGTCCGGTTGCGCAAGCTCGCGAGTGGCCAAAGCCCCGAGGATGGCGACGAAAAACAGCAGCGACCATTCCATCGCCAGCCCCCGCGTCATCGCCTCGGTGAGCGCTCCCGAGGGCGCTGCGAAACGGGAACCATCAATCGGATCCAATGCTCGATGCAGATTGATGATGCTTTGCCGGGCGATATTGCCGTAGGCAAACAGCATGAAAAATCCCACCACCGCGCTCACCACCCAGCGATTGCGTTGTTTCCCCTTGGTTGCGTGGCGGCCCCCGCGGCCCGCGACGCGGCGGTTGTAAACCAGCGCCATCTGGTTGGCGAGCCGCTGCAGACGCAAATGCGTCAACAGCCAAACCGCCCGACTGCCGGATGCGGCGCCCGCGGCCGAGTCGCCGGTCATGCGTCCTCAGCCTCGGCCGTCACGGCCAGGAACACTTCCTCGAGCGAGCCTCCCGAGGTCACGTTCGCTTTGAGCTCTTGGGGGCTGCCGGTGGCAACCAGCTCTCCGTGATGAATGATGCCAATGCGGCTGCACAGCCGCTCCGCCATGTCGAGGATGTGGGTCGACAGAAAGATCGTCGTGCCCTGGTCGGCACTCTTGCGCAAGCGCAACTGCACGTCGCGCGAGGCACGCGGATCGAGGCCGTTGGTCGGCTCGTCGAGAATCAACACCGCCGGCTCGTGAATGAGCGCGCACGCCAGCCCGAGCTTCTTTTTCATGCCCATCGAATAGTTGACCGCGAATTCCTCACCGACCTGATCCAGCCCCAGCTCGGACATGAGCCGTTCCGTACGCCGCGCGGCTTCCGCCCGCGTCAAGCCGTGCATTTCGCCGATGAATTGCAGAATTTCACGGCCGCGCAAGTAGTCGTAGAAAATCGGACTGTCCGGCAAGTAGCCGACATGGCGCTTGACCTCGGCGGCATCCCGGTGGCAATCAAGGCCGGCGATCCGCACGGTGCCGCCGCTCGGCACCAAAATGCTCATCATCATGCGGATGGTGGTCGTTTTTCCGGCGCCATTGGGCCCCAGAAATCCGAACATCTCGCCCTTGGGTACCGTGAGAGTCAACGGCGCGAGCGCGCGAAACGTTCCATAGGTCTTGGACAGTTCTAAGAATTCGATCATGCGCCTTCCCTGGAACCCTCGGCCATTGGGTTCGGCCGGACCGGGCATAGACTAGCAGGGCGGCGCGCCAAGGCGAATTTCTAGCTTGAGATCAGCTTTTCCAGAAGGTGATGAGCACGAAGACAATCGCGATGATGGTCAAGCCCAGATGCCCCAAAGCGGCGTGCGCCTCGGCGAGCAAATCATTGGCCTCGGGTTCACGCGGAATCAGGCGGGCAAATGCAGAAAGAAACAGCATGCCCCAAGAATAGTGCTGCCTACGGATAAAAACGTGATCCGAATCACGTCTCTTTCGTCGGTAAGGTTTGACCCTCGAAAATTGCCGACTTGGGTCAGCCTTCTTCCTCATCCGCCGCGTCATCCTCCGGATGGGGAAGGTCGTCCTCGTCGTCCAGCTCGAATTCTTCCTGGGCTTCGGTTTTATCGTTGGTCTCGCGAATCGGCGCCTCGTTTTCATCCGGCTGTTCATCATCCGGCTCATCGTCGTCATCCACCGTGCCGGTGCTTCGCGGCGCAATGGCGTTCAACTCCGGAAACTGCAGCAGTTCGAGCAATTCGGGATCTTCTGCTTTCATGGCGATGACCCTGCATGAGTGTTCAGCCGGACATTGCGCCCACGAGATGGCGCCGGTCTGTCAGACGATGGGGAGACTTGGCCGGTGAACGCTCTTACACGAGGCGTGTATGTTGCAGGCTCGCCCTCCGTCAGCCAATAAAAAGGCCTCGAACCCTTGCGGATCCGAGGCCATGCTTCCATGAATTGCCTGCCGGTCTTCTATTCTGCAGCCTCGGTGTCCCCCGCCGGCACCGCGTCGTCCGAGTCGCCCATTCCGCCGCCGACATCCATGAAACTGCGGCGACGGCTGTCGTCCGAAGCGCGTCGACGCCGCGCATGGTATGCGAAGCCGGTTCCCGCGGGTATGAGACGTCCAACGATGACATTTTCCTTCAGGCCGCGCAGATCGTCCTTCAAGCCCCGCACCGCCGCCTCAGTGAGGACGCGGGTGGTCTCTTGGAACGATGCCGCCGAAATGAAGGATTCCGTCGCCAACGACGCCTTGGTGATGCCCAACAACAGCGGCTCCCAGGTCGACTGGTGCTTGCCCTCGATCTTCTGCTTCGCGATGACGTCGAGCAGTCTGCCGCGATCCATCTGTTCGCCGCGCAGCAGCGCCGAATCGCCGGCATCCAGCACTTCGATCTTGCGCAGCATCTGGCGCACGATGACCTCGATATGCTTGTCGTTGATCTTCACGCCCTGCAGGCGATAGACGTCTTGGATCTCACGAACCAGGTAATTGGCCAGTGCCTCGACGCCCTGCAGGCGCAGAATGTCGTGCGGGTTCGGCTCGCCGTCGGCGATGACTTCGCCCTTCTCGACCTGTTCGCCTTCGAACACGTTGAGATGCCGCCACTTGGGAATCAATTCCTCGTACTTGTCGGTGCCTTCGTTGGTGATGATCAAGCGACGCTTGCCCTTGGTCTCCTTGCCGAAACTCACCGTGCCGGAGCGCTCCGCGAGAATCGCAGAATCCTTCGGCTTGCGGGCTTCGAACAAGTCGGCCACGCGCGGCAGACCGCCGGTGATATCGCGAGTCTTCGAAGACTCCTGCGGTATACGTGCAATGACATCGCCGACCGAGACTTTGGAACCGTCTTCCAAGCTGACGATCGCGCCCGCCGGCAGCGCATACACCGCCGGGATATCGGTATTGGCGAAGGTCACTTCCTTGCCCTTGGCATTGGTCAAGCGCACCACCGGCCGCAGATCCTTGCCGCCCGAGCCGCGTTGCTTCGGATCCAGCACCACGGTGCTGGTCAGGCCGGTGACATCGTCCACCTGGCTCGTCACGGTGATGCCGTCGACGAAGTCCGAGAACTTGATCATGCCGGCCACTTCCGTGACCACCGGATGGGTATGCGGATCCCAGTTGGCCACCGCCTGTCCCGCCGTGACGATATCCGCATCGTTCACCGTGATGGTGGCGCCATACGGGATCTTGTAGCGCTCACGCTCGCGGCCGAACTCGTCCACCACGCCCAACTCGCCGGAGCGCGACACCGCGACCAGATGCCCTTTCTCGTGGCGCACGGTCTTGATGTTGTGCAGGCGAATCGTGCCCTTGCTCTTCACCTCAACGCCGTTGGCCGCCGCCGCCCTTGATGCCGCGCCGCCGACGTGGAAGGTGCGCATGGTCAGCTGCGTGCCCGGCTCGCCGATCGATTGCGCCGCGATGACGCCGACCGCCTCGCCCATGTTGATGCGATGCCCGCGGCCCAGGTCGCGGCCGTAGCATTGCGCGCAAACACCATAGCGGGTTTCGCAGGTGATGGGTGAACGCACCATGACCTGATCGACGCCCATCTTTTCCAGCAGCTTGACCAATTTCTCGTCGATCAAGACGCCGGCCTTGACCAGCACTTCGCCGCTCGAGGCGACGACCACATCCTCGGAAACCACACGGCCCAACACGCGCTCGCCCAAGCCTTCAACCACATCGCCGCCTTCGACGATCGGGGTGATGGACAGCCCGTTGACCGTGCCGCAGTCGATTTCGGTGACCACCAGGTCCTGCGCCACGTCGACCAAGCGACGCGTCAGGTAGCCGGAGTTCGCCGTCTTCAACGCCGTGTCGGCCAAGCCTTTGCGCGCGCCGTGGGTCGAGATGAAGTACTGCAGTACGTTCAAGCCTTCGCGGAAATTCGCCGTGATCGGAGTTTCGATGATCGAGCCGTCCGGCTTCGCCATCAGGCCGCGCATGCCGGCCAGCTGGCGAATCTGCGCGGCGGAACCGCGCGCGCCCGAGTCGGCCATCATGAAGATCGAATTGAACGACTTCTGACGAACCTTGTTGCCCTTGGTGTCGGTGACCTCGTCGGTTCCCAATTTTTCCATCATGGCCTTGGCCACTTGGTCATTGGTACGCGACCAAATGTCGACCACCTTGTTGTAGCGCTCGCCGTTGGTGACCAACCCCGAGGAGTACTGTTCCTGAATCTCCCTCACCTCTTTTTCGGCCGTCGCCAGGATCTTGACCTTCGTCTGCGGAACGACCATGTCATCCACGCCGATCGACACGCCTGCGCGGGTCGCGTACTGGAAGCCCGTGTACATGAGCTGATCGGCGAACACGACCGTTTCCTTGAGACCCACGGTGCGGTAGCACGCGTTGATCGTCCCGGTAATGATTTTCTTGGTCATATCCTGGTTGATGGCATCGAACGACAGACCCTTCGGCAGGATTTCGGACAGCAAAGCGCGGCCGGCCGTGGTATCGACCACGCGGACGTTCCTGACCAACTGGCCGCCGGCGTCGCGGATATGCTCGACCAGGCGCACTTTGACCTTCGCCTGCAGGTCGATATTGCGGCTCTCGTAAGCGCGATGCACTTCGGCCACGTCGCCGAAAGCCATGCCCTCGCCCTTGGCGCCGACGCGCTCCCGGGTCATGTAGTACAGACCCAGCACCACGTCTTGCGACGGAACGATGATGGGCTCGCCGTTTGCGGGCGAAAGGATGTTGTTGGACGACATCATCAACGCCCGCGCTTCCAGCTGCGCCTCGATGGACAGCGGCACGTGTACGGCCATTTGGTCGCCGTCGAAGTCGGCGTTGAATGCTCCGCACACCAGCGGATGCAGCTGGATCGCCTTGCCTTCGATCAGCACAGGCTCGAAAGCCTGAATGCCCAGGCGATGCAAGGTGGGGGCGCGATTCAACAGCACCGGATGCTCGCGGATCACCTCTTCCAGGATGTCCCACACTTCCGGCCCTTCGCGCTCGACCAGGCGCTTCGCCGCCTTGATGGTCGAGGCTTCGCCGCGCAACTGCAGCTTGGAGAAGATGAACGGCTTGAACAGCTCCAGCGCCATTTTCTTCGGCAACCCGCATTGATGCAGGCGCAGGGTCGGACCGACCACGATGACGGAGCGGCCCGAGTAATCGACTCGCTTGCCGAGCAGGTTCTGACGGAACCGGCCCTGCTTGCCCTTGATCATGTCCGCCAAGGACTTTAAGGGGCGCTTGTTGGTGCCGGTGATGGCACGGCCGCGGCGGCCGTTGTCCAACAGCGCATCCACCGCTTCCTGCAGCATGCGCTTTTCGTTGCGCACGATGATGTCCGGCGCGTTCAGCTCGAGCAGCCGGCGCAGGCGGTTGTTGCGGTTGATGACGCGGCGATACAGGTCGTTCAAGTCGGAGGTCTCAAAGCGGCCGCCGTCCAAGGGGACCAACGGACGCAGGTCGGGCGGCAGCACCGGCAATACGGTGAGCACCATCCACTCCGGTTTGTTGCCGGACTCCATGAAGGCCTCGATGAGCTTCAGACGCTTCGACAGGCGCTTGATCTTGGTCTCGGAGT
>DASXMG010000092.1:0-19157 GCA_036495805.1 Steroidobacteraceae bacterium
CGGTGTTCTGGAGCTTGATGGCGGATGTCTTTACCCGCGAGCAGGCGGGACGCATGTTCGGTTTCATCGCGGCCGGCGCCAGCACCGGCGGCCTGCTCGGCCCTCTGGTGGCCGGCCGCCTTGCGGTGCCGCTCTGCACCATCAATCTACTGCTCATCTCCGCAACGCTGCTGGCGTGCTCGCTTTTTTTTATGAAGCGCGTCATCCACTGGCACCAGCATTTCGGATCCGGCGCGCGCGGCGCCGAGGTGAACTTGCCGCTCGGCGGCCACATGCTGGCGGCCTTTCATCAAGTGATCCGCTCGCCCTATCTGCTCGGGATCGCGGTATTCGTTATCCTGCTCTCCTGGGTGTCGACGTTTCTGTATCTCGAGCAGCAAGCCTTCGTCGCCAAAGTCTTTGCCACCCGCGATCTGCGCACGCGCTTCTTTTCGGATGTGGACTTCTGGGTGCAGACCTTCTCTCTGATCACGCAATTGTTCATCTTTGGGCGAGTGTTCAAATGGGTGGGCTTAAGGCCGATGCTGGTATCCGTGCCGCTGATCATGACCGCCGGATACGCTCTATTCGCGCTGTTGCCGACCTTCGCGGTATTGGTCGTAGTGTTTGCGATTCGGCGCGTGGGCGAGTACGCAATCACTCGTCCTTGCCGCGACACCCTCTACACCGTCTGCACGCGTGAAGAGAAGTACAAGGCCAAGAGCTTGATCGATACCTTCATCTATCGTGGCGGCGATGCGACCAGCGCCTCGCTGTTCCAACTGTTAACCAGTGGCTTCGGCTTGGGCCCCTCCGGAGTGGGGTGGGTCGGTGCATCCATATCGGCCGTCTGGATGGGGATCGCCCTGGCGCTCGGAAAGTCGCACGAGCGCCCCGCACCGCGCTGACCTGCGCTGGCTGGTCAGGCGACCACCCTAATTTCGTTTGCTTAAGCGTTCGCAGTCTTGCCGCCGCTGATGTGCCAGGCGCGCAGGGTGTCGATTTCTGATTGCAGCATGCGACGGCGGCTTGTCATGGCGGTCTCCGGTATTGTTATAACGACCGGCGGCGATTATAAGTGGCAGTGGAGGTCACCGGCCATCGATCGCTCAAGTTGGGAAACCCGTGCCGGGCGCGATGCCGCCAAAGAACTGAAATTCCGGGCGCTGCTGCGCCACGCTCACGCACACTCGCCCTACTACGCCAACATCATGCGCGAGCGCGGCCTTGACGTAGAAACCTGCGGCAGCGGCGACTTTCCCCTGCTCAGCAAATCCCTTCTCATGGCGAACTTCGACGACATCGTCACCGACCGTCGTGTCACCAAGCAGGCCATCGCGGATTTCCTGTCCCGCTCGTCCGATCCGAAGGAGCGGCTGTTCAATGAGCTGACGGTCATGCACACCTCCGGGACCTCGGGCGAGGTCGGCTACTTTGTTTATTCGCCGGCCGACTTCGGCCGGGTGCGCTCCGCGTCCAGGCGCAACCGTGAGCTATTTCGCGGCCTGCTGCCGGGATTCGGCCGCCGTCTGCGGCGGTTGCGACTGGCCTTTTATGGGGCCACCGGCGGCCATTTCGCCGGCGTCACCGGCATGGCATCGATGCAGCAGGGGATGGCGAAATTGTTCATCGATGCCCGCGCATTCGAGGTCAATACGCCGCTGCCGAACGTCATTGCGGGACTCAATCGATTCAAACCGGATGCGCTCTGGGGGTACACCACGGCGCTCAAAATGCTCGGCGACGAACAGCGCGCGGGAAGGCTGCATATCCGGCCGGCGGCGGTCGCGGCCAGCGGCGAAACCGTAACCAAGGCGGACATGCAGTTTCTATCCGCAGCCTTCGGCGGCGCGAACGCTCTCAGCCTGTATGCGTGCACGGAACATCTCATGCTCGGGATATCGGATCCCGACGGCGAGACCATGACACTCACGGACGACAATTTGATTTTCGAGTTTTACGACGATCATTCGGTCATTACCAATCTCTTCAACCACACCCTGCCGCTGATCCGCTATCGCATGTCCGACATTCTGCGTCCCATCAGCGCCGCGGACGCGCCGCGCATCCAGATTGAAAGCCTTGTCGGACGCAACGAGCAGATGCCCGTGTTCCTCAACGGCGCGGGAGTCAAAGACTTCATCAGCCCGCACATCATCAACGAGATGTTCGTCAAGGGCGTGACACGATTTCAAATGCAGATTACCGGCCCGAGCTCGTTCCGCTTTCCTATCTGCGTGGAGGCTGAACTTGACGACCGCGAGCGGGCAATCGCTGCGGCGGGCGTGAGGATGCGGCTCGCAGAAATTTTGGCGCAAAAAGGCCTGGGCAATGTGGCATTCGTGGTCGAGATCGTCGCGGATATTCCGCTCAATGAGCGTACCCGCAAATTTCAGCTGATCGTGACTAAAAAAGACTGAGCTGCGGCGTGGGCCCCTGCGGAGGCCGGAACAGGCTGGTATCGAGCTCGTAGCGCTCCTCCGCACCGGCAAATCCCAGCTTGCGTTTCGCGAGGTCAAATCGGGTGCGCAGCAACTCGGCGTAGGGCCCGGTGCCGCGCATTCGGGTGCCGAATTGCGAATCGTAATCTTTCCCGCCGCGCGACTGATTGATCAGCGACATGACATGCTTGGCGCGATCCGGATAGTGTTCCGCCAGCCACTCGCGAAAGATGATCTTCAGTTCATGCGGCAGGCGCAGCAGTACGTAGCCTGCGCGAGACGCGCCGGCATCCTTGGCGGCCGACATGATGTCTTCGATCTCGTGGTCGGTGATGGCTGGGATCACCGGCGCCACCAGCACCCCGACCGGGACGCCCGCCTCGCTCAGCTGCTGAATCACGCGTAGCCGGGCTTGAGGCGATGCCGTCCTCGGTTCCAAGGTTCGCTTGATGTCATTTGTCAGGGAAGTAATGCTCACCATGACGGACACGAGCTTGTCCTTGGCGAGGTCGGTCAGCAGATCCAGATCGCGAACGATCAGCGCGCTCTTGGTGACGATGGTGACCGGGTGGCGGCAGCGCGTCAGCACGGCCAGAATACCGCGCGTCACTTGCAGCCGCTTTTCCAGCGGCTGATAGCCGTCGGTGTTGATACCCAGGGCGATGGTCTTGCAGACATATTTCGGCTTGGCCAGTTCAGCTTCCAAAATGTTGGCGGCGTCTGCCTTGTAGAAAAGCTTGGTTTCAAAATCCAACCCCGGCGAGAGGCCGAGATAGGAGTGAGTCGGCCGCGCGAAGCAATAGACGCAACCGTGCGCACAACCACGATACGGATTGATGGACACATCGAAACCAACATCGGGGGAATCGTTCGAGGTGATCACGCTGCGCGCCCGATCCGGCAGCACCGTTTCGGTGAGGTTCTCGACTATCTCGTCCTGATACCACCCGTCGTCGGCTTTCTCGAGCGTCAAGGAATCGAATCGTCCCGCGACATTGGACGAGGAACCTCGTCCCTTAAAGGTTTGCTGACCGATAAAGTTGCGTGGCATGGCGCAAACTTTACGCGCCGCGGCGGTCCTCGTAAATCCAGTAGTCGGGTGCGGCGACTACTGTATATCCGCGCCGACTACTGTATATCCGTGGCGACTTTGGCGGCCCGCCGCAAATCCTCGATCAAAATCGCCTGCAGTTCCTGTGCGCGGAGGCCCTCCGCGCGCAAGATCGCCGAGGGGTGATACGTCGCCACCAGCGGCACACCGCTCTCGATCGATAGCGCTTGGCGGCGAGCCGCGTCGATCGACAATGATGAGCGGGTCAGTGCTTTGAGTGCCGTCGCGCCGAGTGCGACGATCACTCGGGGTTTGATGGCGCCGATCTCTTGCTCGAGCCAAATGTGGCAAGCCTTGATTTCGCCGGCCCCGGGACGCTTATGAAGGCGCCGCTTGCCGCGGGGCTCCCATTTAAAATGTTTCACCGCATTGGTAACAAACAAGTTCTTGCGCAGCATGCCTGCCGCCGTGATCGCCTCGTCCAGGATTCTGCCCGCCGGGCCCACGAACGGATGCCCGCGCAGGTCCTCTTCATCGCCCGGCTGCTCTCCGACCAGCATTACGGGAGCGCTGCGCGGCCCCTCGCCGCCCACCGCTTGGGTCGCGTGCTTCCACAGTTCGCAGCGTCGGCAAGATTGCAGCGTCTCTTCGCTCGGCGGCCGGTTCACGTTTGACGCTCAACGCGCGACGAACGCGCGCTCGATGACATAGTCGCCGGGTTCGCCCACATGCGGAGAAATCTTAAACCCGCGTGCATCCAACATGGCCGACAGATCCGCCAGCATGGCCGGGCTGCCGCAAATCATGACGCGATCCTGCGCCGGATCCAGCGCGGGCACATCGATGTCCGCAAACAGCTTGCCGGTTTCGATCAATGCCGTCACGCGGCCTTGGTAGCGAAAGCGCTCGCGCGTCACGGTGGGAAAATAGACCAGCTTTTCCCGGACCTGCTCACCCAAGTATTCGTGGTGAGTCAACTCCCATTCGATGTAGTCCCGATACGCCAACTCACTGCGATAGCGTACGCCATGCACCAAAATGACTTTTTCGAAACGCTCGTAAACTTCCGGGTCCTTGATGAGACTCATGAAGGGTGCCAGCCCGGTGCCGGAACTCAATAGGTAGAGACGTTTGCCCGGCTTAAGATCATGCAGTAGAAGAGTGCCGGTCGGCTTACGGCTGATCAATAACTCATCGCCCGGCTTGATATGCTGCAGGCGCGAGGTCAGCGGCCCGTCCTGCACTTTGATGCTCAAGAATTCGAGGTGCTCCTCGTGGTTCGCACTGGCGATGCTGTAGGCGCGCATCACCGGCTTCTCATCGATGCGCAACCCCAACATGATGAAATGCCCGTTCTCGAATCGCAGCGCCTGGTCGCGCGTGGTGGTAAAACTGAACACGGTCTCATTCCAATGATGCACCGTTAAAACCCGTTCTGTTCCGATCGTAGCCATGTTGCGTATTATCCGGGCATTGCGCGCAACAGCATAGTCGCCGACGCGCATATGCCAATGCCGAAATGATATCTCCCCAAGCTGTAGGACCCAGGATGACACGGGCAATGCCGTTCTGCTCATGCGCGGACGCGCCCTGCGCTCCTCCCGGCAGGCGACTGCGCTGCGCAGACTCCAAGGTGTCAATCGAACACCGTGGAGTGAGCAATGAAAATTCTATCAGCACTCGTGTTGGCTTCGGCGATGCTCTGCGGCTGCATCAGCAGCGGCAGTCCGAACCCGCCGGCAAAAACGACCGTGGTCGTGCCGCCGGGCTCTCAAACGACCGTGGTCTGCCAAGACGGCAGCCAGCCGCCCTGCGAGTAACGCATTGAGGGACAGCATCCGTTAACCGGATGTGCCGGAGAGCAGGGAAGCTCCGGATTGAAGGCGCTTCAAGCGCCGCGCCTGGGTCCATAGTTGTCCGGCAAAAATCACCCCTGCCGTGTGAACGCGAAAGCCTGAGGCGCGCAGCGCTTCCGCTCCCCAGGTATTGCAGGTGTGGAATGCAGAGTATTTCCGCGTCGCCAAGAAATACAGGCTGCCCGCGTAGGGGCCTTCGCGATACACCTTGAGCGCATCGTCTTGAGTGCGCAAGGATCGCCAGATGAATGATTGCAGCGAATGCATTTGCTCTTGCGACACATTCAGCGTGAGCACATGGCTGGCGCCGAATGCCTCCGCCGGGGAGTTGGCCAGCCCCGTCGCGAGCACGATGCCGGCCCCGGGGAAGAGCGCCGACAAGAGCACCGGCGCATTAGGATTTTTTGCCAGCAGGTAATGCCTGTCGGCGAATCCAAAAAAAACGTACCGGGAACCGGGAAGCAGCGTGCCCACCTGGCTCAGGGGCGGGGAAAGGTCTGCCGCCGCCAAACCGATGTCGATATGCCAGCCGCGGCGCGCAACGTATATCCTCGCGGGCTCCGAGTCCGCACGCGCGCCGGCGACCGGGCAAGCGCCGGCTACCCAGCATAAGGCCAACATTGCCGCCAGCGAATATCGGGCCTGCCAACTCACTGGGCTGAATCAAGCCCGAACTGTTGGGCCCATTTGTCGAAATTCCGTCGACTTCGTGATTCTGTGGTTAGCATATCCAGGGACAGCATAGACAGATTGGGAATCCAAGATCAAAAATCGACGAAATGTACAGGCTGGGTCCCGATTCCAAAATCCGGCATGCCGCGCGCGCCTATTTTGGCGGCGTGAAAATCGGGTTCAACTGACTATCTGATACCATCGCCGGCGAGTCGCGTGCCCGGCGGTGGACCATGAACGAACCAGCAACCGAACTTTTGTCGGCCGTGGAACCCGGCGCGACGTTCCGCAAGCCTCTTCCCATCCAGCAATCCTCGGTGCTGGGCCAGATATTCGCCATGCGCAAGGATCTGGTGGGCCACTTGATGGCGCTCGAGAAAGTTCACGGCCCGGTTTGGAAGATCGCGATCGGGCGCGGCGGCATGATCAGCATGCTGGGGCCGGACGCGTTGGAGTTCGTCTGGAAGAATCGTGACGGCGCATTTTCCAGCGCCCGGGGCTGGGAGCCTTATATCGGCAAGGTGTTTCCCGGAGCGATTATGGCGATGGACGGCGATGAGCACCGCTACCAGCGGCGCATCATGCAAGTTGCTTTTCGAAAGTCCGCGTTGCGCACCTATCTTGAGCAGATGAGTCCGGCGATCGATCTGGGGATCGGAGCATGGATGCCCTCGCATGAGCGCTCGGCGGCGCGCGAAATGTTTCCGCTCCTCAAGCAGCTCACCCTTGATCTGGCGGCCTCCGTATTCATGGGCGTCGAGCTGGGCCGCGATGCCAAGGATCTGAATCGCGCGTTCATGGCCACCGTGGCCGCCTCGCTGGCCATCGTGCGCGTGCCCATTCCGGGGCTGACGATGTGGCGCGGGATACGCGGCCGCGCCTTGCTGGTGAACCGCTTTCGGGCGCTGTTGCCGGCGAAGCGCGCCACGCACACCAGCGACTTCTTCAGCGAGTTCTGCCATGCGCAGAGCGAACAGGGCGAACGCTTCACGGACGAGGAAATCATCAATCACATGATTTTCCTGATGATGGCGGCACACGACACCACCACCAGCACCCTGACCACGATGATGTACCTGCTGGCGCGGCATCCGGAATGGCAGGAGCGCCTGCGCGCCAAAGCGATCGCGGTCGGACGCCGGCAGCTGGAGTTCGACGATCTCGATCAGTTGGAGGATCTGACCTGGGCGATGCGCGAGGCGCTGCGGCTGACGCCGCCGCTCACCTCGATGCCGCGCATGTGCGTCAAGGACACTTTCTTTCAAGGTTTCGAGATTCCGGCGGGCACGCTGGTCGGTGTCTACCCGATCCACGTGCACTACATGGATTCTCTTTGGACCGAGCCGTTCAAGTTCGACCCGGAACGCTTCAGCCCGAAACGCCAGGAAGACAAACGCCATGCATTTGCCTGGGTGCCATTTGGGGGCGGCGCGCACATGTGCATCGGGCAGCACTTTGCGACGTTGCAGGTGAAGGCCATCATGCATCAACTGCTGCAGCGGTATCGATGGAGCATTGCCCCCGGGTATGTCATGCCCCAACAGCTGGTGCCGATCGCCAAACCCAAGGATGGCCTGCAAGTCACCTTGGAGCGCATCGCCTGAGCTGATCAGCGCGCTCGATTGGCCCAGTCGGCGGCGTCGATCTTGAACACGACATTGGGGTGGCTCGGCTCCCCGGAATAGCTGACCGCTTCCTCGCCGATATAAATGCCGCCAAGTTTCTCCATCGCCTTGCGCGAGCGCCGATTGTTGATCCCTACCTTGAAAATCACGCGATCCACATGTTTAAAGGCGTGATCGAGCATGAGGGTCTTGAGCGCGCGGTTGTAATGCCGCGCCCACCGGCTGCGCGCGATGAACGTGTAGCCGATATCGATCTGGCGCTTGGGCTCCTCGTAGTTGCTGTACCGGGAACTGCCGATCAACTCACCATTGGTGTTATCGATCACCCGAAACGCCCCGCCCGACTGCATCGCGCCGTTGAAGAAATCCTCGAACACCGGACGCTGGTAACGATCGCGGCAGGGGTGTTGCTCCCAGAGCAAAGGGTCCGAGGCCACCGCGTACAGGTCTTCGAAGTCGCCCACCCGCAGCGGCTCGAGCCTGATCAGCTCATTCTGCAGGCGAGGTTGAAGCTCAAAGGTCATGGCCCATCCTTAATAACCGAACCGGTAATGAATCTGCGCATAGATCTGGCGCGGATCATTGTAGTGCACGCCGCCGAAAGTCAGGCTGTTGTCGACCAGCAAGTGCCGGTCGGTGAGATTCAGGATGGTCAAAGACGCCGACAAGCGCTCGCTGAAGGATTTGCCGGCACTCAAATTGATTTCCGCATGACCCGGCAGATGGCTCGGCGGCGCCTCGCCATTGGCAAACCCAGATCCATAGTAGACACTCATCGAGGCAAATGCGCCGCGCGGAAGATTCACATCGAAACCGGCATTGGCCGTGTTTCGCTGGTCATGATCCAGCGCGAAGCTGCCCGCGGGCGGGCTGAAGTCCGTCAGCCCGCCATTGATCGCGCCAAACCCGTCCGCGGTCTGGTTTGAATAAGCGAGGTGAAACTGCCCGATATTCCACATCCGCGGCGAGCGGATCGCCAGTTCGTTGCCCTGAATCAGCGCGCCGTCGATGGTGAGGGGCAGGAAGGCGTTGGAATTTCCGATGTTGTTGTGGTCGAAGAAATTCCTGGCCTGGGTATGAAAATGGTCGACATCGACCGTCCAGCCATGAATCGGAATCGTCAGGCCGACTTGGTACTCCTCATCGCGTTCGCCGTGCAGCGGAATAAAACCCAAATCGTTGGCTTGCGCGAACTCGAGCAGCGGACCGCTGAGTGTGGTCAGCGGCGGCGCCTGGTAGTACTTGCCCCAAAAGCCGCGCAATAGCCAGTCGATTTTCGGCAGCCGCACCGTTAACCCTAGGCGTGGGCTGGCGGCATTCTCGGTCACCGCCCCCGCAAAATGCGTTTGCCGCAGGCCGCCCGCGAAGCTGAGCCATTCCGTGGCCTTGTAGGTATCCTCGATGTAGGCGGCGACCAGAGAACCGGTCGGATTGAGGTTCTGCACGATAGGCGCAGTGCCGCTGCCGTCATTGAACAACACATCAAAGCTTTCGCTGTCACGCTGGCTGAACCCCGTCACGCCCATCTGCAGATCGTGCCGCCCGGCATGCAGGCGAAAAGTCTCCTGGCCTCCGACATAGGTCGAGGAGCGCTGATCGGTGGTGCTGATGGGAGAGTCGCCCGGTGAACCATCCAAGTCGGCCCGGTTCTGGTGAAAAAACAGCGAGCTGGTCAAGGCCGCATCGGCCCCGAGTTTTCTCACCCAGGAAAGAATGGCGAACGCATCGGTTTCGCGCTGCACATCATCGCTGGGCAGGTCCGGCGCGTAGGGGATATCGTAGCTGTCGTGGCGCGCAGAAAAGACGAAGCGAAACTGATCGTCCGGGGTCGCGTTGAATATCAGCGTGCTGAAGCCGCCGTAGCCATTCTGCGAGTCATGAATGACCTGCGCTACCGGCGTGGCAATCCCCAGATCGCTGCGGTTGCCGTTCACGCTGGCATAGTAGGCAAATCGCTCCGTATGACTGCCCACGCTAAGATAATCGTTGGTTTGCCCATACGATCCGCCGCTGGCAACGAGCTCCGCCTGATTGTCGCGTTCGAAGCCCGTGCGCGGCACGACATTGAATACCCCATAAGTGCGATCGCCTTGATCGGCCTCGTAACTGCCGCGCTGCACTTCGAGATAGTCGATGTCTTTCGGATCGATCTGCGGGCCTAAATTACTCGCAATATTGGTATTGGGAATCTCCACACCGTCGATGGCCCAGGTTGTCTGGTGCCCGCCGCGGACATGCAATTGATCGTGCACCACATAGGCGCCGGGTACGAAGTCGGTGATCATCGCCAGGCTGTTGCTGCGGTCCGCACCGGGCGAGCGTGCAATATCTTCGCGATTTACAACCGTCGTTGGGGTCGCGGTATTGACGACCGTGGTATCCGCGGCGGCGGTCACGGTCAAGGTGTCCAACGCCGGCCCCTTGACGAGCTGCACATGGGCGACCGGCGCGGAGCCCGATGTCACTCTCACCGCCTGCGCCGCCGGCGCGAAATCCGCCGCGCTGAAGCTCAAGACATAGTCGCCGAGCGGCACCGTCATGAATGAGAACTCGCCCTCGGCACCTGTCGTCGCGGACTGGGCCCATTGGGATGTGGCTGATTTCAGCTGCACCTGGACGTCGGCAATCGGCCGATGGGTGACGTCGTGCACGACGCCCCGGACGCTGCCCACGTCGGCGGCGTGCAGCGGCGCCGCGCCCAACAACATTGCCATGAGCACAAAGCCAAATCGATTGAACAAAAACATGGGCCCTCTCCCCGGTCGCAATTGATGGGCGCGCGCGCGTCAAAGAAACGCGCGCCGCGGTTCGGTATCAATTCAGACTGGTGAAGGCGGTCCGCGAGGCTGGTGGGAGCGCTGCGCGCGCTGGTTTAAACGGGGAGCTTCGAAGGCAAGGATCCGCTGGGTAGGCGCAAGTCCAGCAGGTTCAAAATCAATAGGGTGCGAAATCGGCCCGGCGCCCGGAACGCTGCCGAATGGGCACACCTCAAAATCTGCATGCGTTCCCGCGTGGTGATGATGGGCGGGCATTCCCGCCGTGGCCGCGGGACACAACTGCAGCGCAAACGGTACGCCGTCCGCCGGCATGAAGCCGACAGGAATATAGGAACGAAACAGAAGCAGGGCGAGCAGCAGGATGCCGGCCCTTGAGCTTCTTTGCCGAAATTTAAAAAGCTTTCGCATCCCTCACGCTGCGACAGGTACCTGCGCCATGGGCCGGATTAGCCGTTGGACTCCCCCTTGGATGGGCCAAGCCTACGCCGTTCGAAGGAATTCTTCAGCGCAAATATGGAAATTCGCGCGTCGAACGGGGTTTGGCGATGTAGAAGCCCTGGGCGAAACCCACCCCGAGGCGGCCCAACTCGGCCAAGACTTCCGGGGATTCGACCCGCTCTGCGATGGTTTGAATCCCCATGGCGTTGCCGACCTGGCTGATCGCCGCGACCATGCTGCGATCAACCGGATCGCGGGTGACATTTTCGACGAATTGGCCGTCGATTTTAAGGTAGTCGACGGGCAGCGTTTTCAAATACAGGAACGATGACAGGCCGCTGCCGAAGTCATCCAGCGCGAAATGGCAGCCGCGATTCTTGAGTTCGCGCATGAAGTACACCACGCTGCTCAAATTCTCGATTGCGGCCGTTTCCGTGATCTCGAAGCACATCGCGCCGGCCACCAATTCACCGGCGCTGAGTTCGGCAATGAGAAATTCGAGAAACCGCTCATCGTTCAACGAGGTGCCCGACAGATTCACCGCCACCGTGAACGGCTTGACGCCGGACTCGATGCGATGCACCACTCGATCGAGCGCCTGGCGCACCACCCATCGATCGATCGAGGGCATGATGTTGTAGCGTTCCGCCGCGGGAATGAATTCGGCCGGCGCCACGATGGTCCCGGATTCATCGCGCAATCTCAGCATCAGCTCGAAGTGCTCGCGCTCTTGCGCCTTGGGCTGGATCGGCACGATCGGCTGATAGAACAATTCGAAGCGGCTCTCGTCGCGGGCGCGCGCCAGCTTGGAGACCCATTGCATCTCCCGATGCCGTTCCGGCACGTCGTCGGGCCGGTAGAGCTGCACGCGGTTGCGGCCGGAATCCTTGGCCGAATAGCATGCGACGTCGGCGGCACTCATGACATTGGCGACGCTGGGTATTTCATTGGTGATTTCCACGATGCCGATGCTCGCACCGACGGCGAGCACCCCGCCCTGCCAGGTGAATCGGTAGTCGCGGATGCCTTGGCGCAAGCTTTCCGCGATGCGCAGGGCCTGATCGCGCTCGCAATCCTGCAGCAGGATTCCGAACTCATCGCCGCCCAAGCGCGCGAGCGTGTCGCCGCCGCGCACCCGCGACTGAATGACCCCGGTGATCTGCTTCAGCAGCAAGTCGCCGGCCGGATGCCCACAGGTGTCGTTCACCAGCTTGAATTGATCCAAATCCAGGTAAAGAAGCACGTGGCGCGCCTGCAGGTTATGCCGCGCATCCTCGACGGCGACGGTCAGGCGATTCTCGAACTCGCGCCGGTTGATGAGGCCCGTCAACGCATCGTGGCTTGCCTGGTAGTGCAGCGCGCGATGCAGGCGCCGCTCCTTGCTGACGTCATGGAACACCATCACGGCGCCGATCAAGTTGCCCGCACGATCGCGAATGGGCGCGGCTGAATCCTGGATGGCGATTTCCTGGCCGCGGCGATTGATCAGGACGGTATGTTCGGCGAGGCCCAGCACCTGGCCTTCGCGCAGGCAGCGCGCGACCGGGCTCTCGCCGCCTTCGCGGGTGACCTCGTCCACCACCGTGAAGATGCCGCCGATCAGCTGTCCTTGCGCCTCGCGATTCTCCCAGCCGGTCAGACTTTCGGCGACCGGATTCATATAGTCGATACGCCCTGCGGAGTCGGTGGTGATCACGGCATCGCCGATCGATTGCAGCGTGACCTGCGCGCGTTCCTTGGCTTGGAAAACCGCGGTCTCCGCCTTCTTACGCTCGGTGATGTCGCTCAATGTGCCTTCGAAGCCGCACGCCCGGCCGTTGGCATCGCGCACCACGCGGCAGTTATCGACCACCACGACCATGGAACCGTCTTTGCGACGCAGCACATATTCTTCGTTGCGCAGCTCGCCCTCGGTTTCGGCCCGCCGTGCGAAGTTCTCGCGATCGTTCGGATACCAATACAGCGCGCCGGCAGGCACTTGATACAGCTCCTCGGCGGAGGAATAACCCAACAGGTTCACGAAGGCCGGGTTGGCGACGAGAATGCGCCCGTCGCGTGTCGTTTGATACACGCCCTCCATGACGCTTTCGAAGAGGCCGCGAAACTTCGACTCACTGTTGCGCAGGGCGTCCTCGGCAGCGCGACGTTCGATGGCGATGCCGGCAATCTGCGCCATGCGCACGATGAGTTCGTGATCGCGGGACAGTGGAATGCCCGTTTGCCGCCGGTACACGGCAAAGGTGCCTACCACTTGGCCATCCGATGCCACGATGGGCGCGGACCACGCGGCGCGAAATCCTGCCTGGCGTGCCGCCTCGCGTCGGTATTCCCAGAGGGCATCGGCCTCGATGTCCGCGACCGTGACGAGCCGGCTCAAGTAGACGGCCGCGGAACACGACCCGAAGCGGATGCCGATGGGCGCATAGTCCATCGCCTGCACGAATTCGCGCGGCAGATTCGGCGCCACGCCGAAGCTTAAGGCTTGTTTCTCGCGATCCAAGAGATTGATGGCGCAGCAACTCTCAGGCATGGCACGCTCGATCAACTCGCAGATCGCAGCGAGCGCCGTGCTCAAGGGTGCATTGGCGGCGATCTTTTCAAAGAGCCGTCGCTCGCCGGCCGCGATTGCATCCGCGCGCTTGCGCTCGGTGATATCGATGATGCTCGCCCTGAGCAGGCGCCGGTTGGAGCTCGGCAGGCGCACGAATCGCACTTCACAGGGAAAGTTTTGGCCGGCCGAATCGCAGTGCACCCACTCGAACACCGGCACCGCGCCGGCCAGTGCACTTTCGATGTAGCCGCGCGATACGCCAAAGGAAGGCGTGCCGTCAGCCTGGGTCGGCGGACTGATCTTGTCCGGCCCGCTGCCGAGCAGCGTTGCCCGGGTCATCTTGAAGAAGCGGCACGCGTTGTCGTTGACGTCGACGAACTGTCCGGTATCGACGTCGAATACGACGATCACCTCAGGCGCGTGTTCCACCAGCGTCCGATAACGGCCTTCGCTTTCGCGCATGGACACTTCGGCGAGATGCCGCTCGGTGATGTCGCGGACGCAGATGATGTAGCCATCCAGCCAGTTGAGCTTGGCCTTGCTGACGGCGACCTCGATCGCGACCCGGCTGCCGCCTTTGACCAGGCCCCACGTCTGGGTGGCGGCCAGGTCCACGTGCGTATCGTCGATCTTGGTTGCGAGGCGCTCGAGATACTCGCAGGGATGCCTGGCATCGACATCGGCCAGCAAGAGCCCGACGGAGCGGCCGAGAATCTCGGCAGGCACATAGCCGAAGATCCGTTCGCCGGTGTGATTGAACGATTCTATGCGGCCGCCCTCATCGACCGTGATGATCGCGTCCTTGACGTTGTCGAGAATCGCCTGCAGGTGAGAAGCGGTTTGCTCGCGAATTTCGCGAGTCATCGCCTGCGCCTCATCCGACATCAGCTGCATCGAGCGCACGACGCCGCGCCGTTCGGCGTCGAGCCGATCGTAATGCGCGCTGATGATCTTCAGAAGCGGATCTAGGTCAGAGGTGCCGGCGCGGCTGCGCGACTCCGCGATCTGGCGTTCCAGCAGAGGGTTGAGGCTGTCTGCAGACGGCGCTGGCTCGCTGCGGAGGGCAGCCGCGGTATCGCGTGACAAGACCTGAGATCTCCCGCACTTGCGCCGGAGTTACCCCGGCACCTGACTGCGGTAGATGTTAGGGAGATCCCGGATGGGCGGCGTGACGCGCGTCTCGGTTCGGTCAATATTTCGTCAAATTCCCTGATCCGCGGTTTCGCGCTCCGAGCGCTTGCGGTCGGTGGCTTTCAAATTGCGCTTGCGCAGGCGCACCGAGCTGGGGGTCACCTCGATGAGCTCGTCATCATCGATGAACTCCATGGCCTGCTCCAGGGTGAAACGTATCGGCGGGGTGAGAACCACATTCTCGTCCTTGCCGGCCGCCCGCATGTTGGTCAACTTTTTCCCCTTCAAAGGATTGACGACCAGATCGTTGTCACGATTGTTGAGGCCGATGATCATGCCCTCGTAGACTTCCTCTCCGGGGCCGATGCACAGCCGGCCGCGTTCCTGCAGAGTGAACAACGAGTAGGCCAACGCGGTTCCCTGCCCGTTGGAGATGAGCACGCCATTCGGGCGTTGCCCCAGTTCGCGCTGCACCACCGGACCATAGTGATCGAACACATGATGCAGCAGCCCGGTGCCGCGGGTCATGGTGCGAAACTCGGTCTGAAAGCCGATCAAGCCGCGGGAGGGGACCAGATAGTCCAAGCGAATGCGGCCGCGCCCATCCGCTTGCATATCCTTGAGCTCCGCGCCGCGGCTGCCGAGCGCCGACATGATGTCGCCTTGCGCGTCGGAATCCGCATCCACGGTGACCTGCTCATAGGGTTCATGCGGCGCGCCGTCGACTTGCTTGACCACCACGCGCGGCCTCGAGACCGCCATTTCAAAACCTTCGCGCCGCATGTTCTCGAGCAACACGCCAAGATGCAGCTCGCCGCGGCCGAAGACCACAAACTTGTCGGGGTCCGCCGTCGGCTCGACGCGCAGGGCCACATTGTGGATGGCTTCACGGTCAAGACGCTCACGAATCTGGCGACTGGTGACGAACTTGCCTTCGCGGCCGAGGAAGGGCGAGGTGTTGACCTCAAAGGTCATGCTGATGGTGGGTTCATCCACGGTCAGGCTGGGCAAAGGTTCCACGGTCGCCGGATCGCACAAGGTATCGGAAACCTTGGGCTCCGGAATTCCCGCGAAAGCCACGATATCGCCCGCTCCGGCGGATTCCACTTCAACCCGGGTGAGCCCGTGGAATCCCAAAATCTGCGTGATTTTCTCGGACCGATGCTTGCCCTCGCGCGACACCACGGTGACGGTCATGCCGCGCTTGATGGTGCCGCGCTTGATGCGGCCGATGCCGATGGCGCCGACATAGCTGGAATAATCGAGCAGCGTGACCTGCAGCTGCAAGGGACCGTCGACGTCCACATCGGGCGGCGGGCAATGTTCGACGATGGTCTTGAACAAGGGCTGCATGTCGCCATCGCGTACGCTCGAGTCGAGGCCGGCGAATCCGCGCAATGCCGAGGCGTAAACGACGGGAAAATCCAATTGCTCATCGGTGGCGCCCAAACGATCGAACAGGTCGAAGGTTTGATCCAGCACCCAACCAGGCCGTGCCTCGTCGCGGTCGATCTTATTGATGACCACGATGGGCCGCAGGCCATGCTTGAAAGCCTTCTGAGTCACGAAACGCGTCTGAGGCATGGGGCCGTCCACCGCATCCACGAGCAGCAGCACGCAATCGACCATGGCGAGCACGCGCTCCACCTCGCCGCCGAAATCGGCGTGACCCGGCGTATCGACGATATTGATGCGATAGTCGCCCCAGGTGATCGCGGTATTCTTGGCGAGAATCGTGATGCCGCGCTCGCGCTCCAGGTCGTTCGAATCCATGACCCGTTCCTGCAGATCCTTGCGCGCGTCGAGCGTGCCGGACTGCCGCAACAGTTGATCGACGAGCGTGGTCTTGCCATGATCGACGTGCGCGATAATGGCGATGTTGCGAAGTTTCTGGGTCACGATGAGGCCTTTAAGGGAAACTCACCATTATAGGACGTTCAGCGCGCAAGCGCCCGTAGTTTCATCGCTCGGCGATGATGGGAATTGAAAAAACCCTTTGATCGACGATTTCATCGTGCTTTAACAACACCGTCACACCGAGCAGCACCACGCCTTCGGCGTTGGGCGTGACATGCACGGTCTCGCGATAGACTTCGCCGGGTTCTTCCGACGGAATATCAAATTGATTCGGGCTCGGGGCGACGGCGACATCGTCGCTGCCGGCCACCTGGATCGTCGCCGGACTGGCCGATATTTGCGCAACGAGCGCGAGATTGACCTCGAGGGGCTGTCCCACCTTCGGCTGCTGCGCAATGTCGAATTTCAGCTCGACCGGCACCGAGGATTTGCCCTGGGTTGCGGCCTGCACCATGCCGGCGGTCTGCTCCGCCGCCGTGGCGCCGGGCCTGGGTGCAGCCGGCGCTCTCGGTTTGACGACATGCGACATCGCGTTGGCAGCCGGAGCGGAGCTCGAGTCTCGGTTGCAGGCAGCCACCACCGCCGCCGCGCAGAGCAGCAGAACCTTGGCGCTCGTCATCATTTTCTCGCCAGCCATGGCCGTATCATCACCAAATCCGCCCACGATCACAAATGCCGCCGTCACAACTCCAAGGGCGGCTCGAGTACCGCCGCCAGTTGGTCTTGCAGCGAACGGTGGTGCTGTTCCCAATAGCGCGGCTCCGCAAACCACGGAAAAGCCTTCGGAAAAGCCGGATCATGCCAGCGCCGCGCCAGCCATGCGGAGTAGTGGATCATGCGCAACGCACGCAGCGGCTCGATCAAGGCGAGCTCGCCGCGGTCAAACGGCAGGAATTGCTCATAGCCTTGCAGAAGATCCCGCAGCTCGGTGCGCATTTCCTGTCGGCCGCCCGCCAACAGCATCCACAAATCTTGGATGGCGGGCCCGGTCAGGCAGTCGTCGAGATCGACGAAATGAGGCCCCAGATCGGTCCAGAGAATGTTGCCGCGATGGCAGTCGCCCAAGATCCGGCCGCGCCTCGCGCCGCCCCAATTGAACGCCCGCTCTTCCACCGCCTGCAGCAACTCGTCGGTCACTTCGGCGTACTTCGTCGCCAGATAGTCGGGCATCCAATCGCCCTCCAGGACGAAATCACGCGCATTGCGGCCCAGTTCGTCCATCTCGAGCGTACGGCGCGCCGTGAATCGGCCCGCCCGCCCCACCGCGTGGATCCGTCCGAGAAAGCGTCCGACCCACTCGCGCTCCTCGCTGTTGCCCAGTTCCGGCCAACGCCCGCCGCGCCGGGGAAACACGGCGTAGCGAAAGCCCTGATGCACGTGCATGGATTCGCCCGCCTGCAGCAGCGGCGCCACCACCGGGATTTCCAGGGCCGCGAGTTCGCCGGCGAAGGCGTGCTCCTCGCGTATCGCCGCATCGCTCCAACGCTCCGGGCGATAGAATTTGGCGATGATCGGCTCACTGTCCTCGATGCCGATCTGATATACCCGATTTTCATAGCTGTTGAGCGCCAATGCCCGGCCATCGCAGTGAAATCCCACCGCCTCGATTGCATCGAGCACGGTCTCGGGAGATAGCTTCGAATACGGCGCATCGCGACTCATGGGGTCGATTGTACAGTTACGACCCCATCACTCCTTTTTGACGGCAACACGCTGCTAGAATGCGGCCCATGCGATTGCCCCGACCGAAGTCACTGAGCGGACTGATGCTGATCGGATTCACGATCGTGGCCGCACCGCTGCTGTTTGCGATCGTGAATGCCGCCGTGCAGATGAATCGGCTGTCGGTTCGCAGCCAGCAGCTCGTGGCCCACGGCATGCAAGGAACTCGCAACAATCAAAGCATGTTCGAAGAGATCGAAGCGTTGGGCCGTGAAGCGCGACTGTATCAAGCCATCGGCAGCGCGGACCTGCTGAATGCCTACGCACAGCATCATTCGCGGTTGATCACCGTCACCCACGAGCTTCTTACGCTGCCGTTGGACGAGGAATCGCAGCAAGGCGTGCGCGCGGTGCAATCCAAAGCGGATCAGCTGCTGCAGGATTTGCGGCATGCGGCGCCGAATTCGCCGCACATGGCGGATCTGATCGGCAGTTTCCCGCAACTGTCGGAGGCCGCCTCGAATATCTCGAGCCGGATCAGCCTGCAGATCGATCGGGAAACGGCGAGCTTGGAACAGGCGACGCAGCACGCACAGCAGAATCTTTTGTGGCAGACGTTGCTGCTCGTGCCGATGACGCTGGCCGTGGTCGGCGTCTTTACGTACCTGTTCGGCCGGCCGATCCGCGCAATCGATCGCGCCATCAGCGAACTGGGACGCGGCACCTTCTCGCGGCCCATTGCCATTCGCGGCCCGGCGGATCTCGAGCGATTGGCGGCGCAGCTGGAGTGGCTGAGAGGCCGGTTGCTCGATTTGGCGCAGGAAAAGAACCGATTTCTGCGACATATGTCGCATGAATTGAAAACGCCATTGGCAAATATCCGCGAGGGAACCGAATTGCTCATGGACGGTGCGGTTGGCGAGCTGCAAAGCAGCCAGCGCGAAGTCACCGCAATCTTGCGCGAGAACGGCATGAAACTTCAGCGGCTGATCGAAAATCTGTTGTCTTTCAGCGCCTGGCAGGCGAAGAGCGTCGGCTTGGAGATTTCCGAATTCAAGCTGCGCCCGTTGATCAAGAGCGTGCTCGAGAACCAGCAGCTCACGCTGGTGGCGCAACG
>DASXMG010000093.1:0-25549 GCA_036495805.1 Steroidobacteraceae bacterium
CGAATCGTGAAGTTTAGCCGCCGCAAGCATTACAAGCGCGAGAAGACTCATCGGCAGCCCTATACCGATGTGAAGATCACTTCCATCGTCGCTTAAAAGTCGGAGACTACTTATATGGCACACAAGAAAGCTGGCGGCAGTACTCGCAACGGCCGCGATTCGCATTCCAAGCGATTGGGCGTCAAGAAGTTCGGCGGTGAGGATGTGCTCGCGGGCAACATCTTGATCCGTCAGCGCGGCACCCAATATCGTCCCGGCGTAAATGTCGGCATCGGTACCGATCACACCCTGTTCGCCAAGGCTCACGGCACGGTGGAATTTCGCGTCAAGGGCGTCGAGCAACATACCTACGTCAACGTCATTCGAAAATAACGCATTCGGGCGGCCTTGAGGCGCGCCAATGAATCGAAGGGGGCTTAAGGTACTTAAGCCCCTTTATTTTTTGTGAAAGCAACATGAAATTCGTCGATGAAGCCAAGCTCAAAGTGCAGGCCGGCAACGGCGGCCGCGGCTGCGTGAGTTTTCGGCGCGAAAAATTCGTGCCGTTTGGCGGCCCCGACGGCGGTGATGGCGGCCTTGGCGGCAGCGTTTACCTGAAGGCAGTCGAGGGCATGAACACGCTGGCTGACTTTCGCATCTCGCGCACGTATAGGGGCCAGAACGGCGAGAGCGGCAGCGGTAATGACTGCACAGGTCACGGCGGCGATGACACCTACGTGTCGATTCCGATCGGTACGGTTGTCGCCGACAAGGACACCGGGGAGACCCTGGGCGATTTGACCGTCGAGGGTCAGACGCTGCTGGTTGCGAAGGGCGGCAAGGGCGGCTGGGGCAACACGCGCTTCAAGTCCAGCACGAATCGGACGCCGCGCAAATCCGGCTTAGGATTGCCGGGGGAAAAACGCGAGCTGCAACTCGAGCTTAAATTGATCGCCGATGTGGGCTTACTGGGATTGCCCAACGCAGGCAAATCCACCTTGATCCGTGCCGTCTCGGCCGCGCGGCCCAAAGTCGCCGACTATCCTTTCACCACGTTGCATCCCAATTTGGGCGTCGTGTCGGCGGGCCTGGGGCGCAGTTTCGTGATGGCGGATATTCCGTGGCTGATCGAGGGCGCCGCGGATGGTGCAGGTCTGGGAATTCGCTTCCTGAAGCATTTGCAGCGAACGCGCGTGTTGCTGCATCTGATCGACATCGCGCCGCCGGATCCGTCGGCCGACCCGGTCAAGGATGCGCGCACCATCATCGCTGAACTGAAGAAATTTGCCGCGGACTTGGCCAAGAAAGAGCGCTGGTTGCTCATCAACAAGATCGACCTATTGGAGCCGAAGGAAGCACAACGGCGCGCCCAGGAAATCGTGCGGCGCCTGCGCTGGAAGGGGCCGGTCTTGCTCATCTCCGGAGCGACCGGCGAGGGTACGGAGGAACTCAAACAAGCGGTGATGCGCTATCTGGAAGATCACCCACGCACGCCGGCCCACGCGGCGACAGCAAACGACTCGCTGCAATAAAAAAGCCGGCATCGCCGGCTTTTTTTCTGCGCGCATGCCCTTAAGCACCTATTTCGCGAGGGCGCGAACCTGCTTGGTCAGGCGGCTCTTATGCCGCGCAGCCTTGTTGCGATGAATAATGCCTTTGTTGACCATGCTGTCAATGATCGGCGTCGCTTCGTTGAGGGCCGATGCAGCCTCTGTATGCTTGCCGGCCTTGAGCGCGAGGGTGGCCTTACGGATGGCGCTGCGCAGCTGCGAGGTGAGTGCGTCGTTCCGAGCGCGATGCGCGGTCGACTGTCGGGCAGCCTTTTCAGCAGATTTGGTATTCGCCAAGCGAGACACTCCTTTAAAAGAGCCGCGTAGCTTGCCGATTGACCTTGCGGTTGTCAATTCGCGGCCAGGGCTCCCTTAAGCGGCCTTACTATAGTGGACGCCCTGAAAAGCCGGAAACCTGAGTATAATCTGAGGTTTCGCCATGGAACTAGTTCGCGGTCTGCATAACCTGTCGCAGCGCCCGGGGGGCTGCGTGCTAACCGTTGGCAATTACGATGGTGTGCATTTAGGGCACCAAAAGATGATCGGCGTGCTGAAGCAGCGCGCCGCGGAATTGCGCTCGACGGCCACGGTCCTGGTCTTTGAGCCAAGCTCTAAGGAGTTCATCGATCCTGAAGCCGCGCCGCCGCGCCTCACCCGGTGGCGTGAGAAGTATCTGGCGTTGGCCGCGCAGGGCGTCGATCGTCTGGTGACCTTGCGGTTCGATGAGTGCATGCGCGCGATGACGCCCGAGAGCTTTGTCGATGTGATCGTCGGCGGCTTGGGGACCAAGCACATCGTGGTCGGAAATGATTTTCGCTATGGCTGCAATGCCGGCGGCACCATCGATAGCCTGCGCGCGGCCGGCGAGGCGCGCGGCTTTGGCGTCGAACAAATTGCACCGTTCGTCTTCGATGGCGTGCGCGTCAGCAGTACGGCGGTGCGCGAGCGATTGGGCCAAAGCGATTTCGCCGCGGCGAAGCGTCTGTTGGGGCGTCCTTATCGAATGCTCGGCCGAGTCGTGCATGGACGCGAGTTGGGGCGCACGTTGGGCTTTCCGACGGCGAACTTGCGGCTGATGCGGCGAAGGCCGCCGGTCAAGGGTGTCATGGCGGTGCGCGTTTATGGCATTGCGCCGCAGGCGCTGGTTGCGGTGGCGAGCTTGGGAACCCGGCCGACCGTCGATGGCACCGACATGCTGCTGGAGGTGCATGTTTTTGATTTCGACGAGGACCTGTATGGACGGGAAATCGAAGTGGAGTTCGTCGCCAAGCTGCGCGATGAGGTCAAGTTCGATTCGTTGGACGCGCTGATTGTGCAAATGAAGGTCGACGCCGCTCAGGCGCGCGATCTGTTGTCGAAGGTGACCTGTGACTGATTACAAGAGTACGATCAATTTGCCGGTGACAGGCTTTCCCATGAAGGCCGACCTTGCCAAGCGCGAGCCTGAAATGCTCGCGGCCTGGGAGCGCGATGATGTGTACGGCAAGATCCGTAAGGTCGCGAAAGGCCGGCCGACATTCATCCTCACCGATGGGCCGCCCTACGCGAACGGCGCGCTGCACTTGGGGCATTCGCTCAACAAAATTCTCAAGGACATCATCGTCAAATCGCGCACGCTGGATGGCTACGATGCCCCTTATGTGCCGGGGTGGGATTGTCACGGCCTGCCGATTGAAATGCAGGTGGAGAAAACCCACGGCCGCGTCGGCCAAAAAATCAACGCCAAAGCGTTTCGCGCCGCTTGCCGCGAATATGCGCTCAAGCAAATCGATTTACAGCGCTCCGAATTCAAGCGCCTGGGTGTGCTCGGCGATTGGGATCATCCCTATCTGACCATGGCCCCGCGTTTCGAAGCCGAACAACTGCGCGCATTCTCCCAGATCATCAAAAATGGCCACCTGTACAAAGGCTTCAAGCCGGTGCACTGGTGCCTGAACTGCCGTTCGGCCCTGGCCGAGGCAGAAGTGGAATATGAGGACAAGACCTCGCCGAGCGTCTATGTGCGATTCGAGGTCCACGATCCTGCGGATTTGGGGCGGCGCATGGGAATCTCAGCCGAGCAACAGCAAGCCTTGTCGCAGGAGCCGACAGCGATTGCCATTTGGACTACGACGCCCTGGACACTGCCGGCGAATCGCGCCGTGGCGGTGCATCCGCAGTTCGCCTATTCACTGGTGGAATTTGAGTTGGGCGGCAGGCGCGAGCGGCTGCTCTTGGCCGACGAGCTGGTTGCCGCGGTGATGCAGGCCTTGGGAGTGACCACCTGGGTTGCCATTGCGCAGGCCAAGGGCGAAGCGCTCGAGGGTTTGACGCTGCAGCATCCTTTTTACGAGCGCCAGGTGCCGGTGATTCTGGGTGATCACGTGACGCTCGACGCCGGAACGGGCGCGGTTCACACCTCGCCGGGCCATGGCCTCGAGGATTACATCGTCGGCCGGCGCTACAACTTGGAAATCGACAATCCCGTCGGCGGCGATGGCCGCTTCCTGCCCGGAACGCCGATGTTCGAGGGCGAACAGGTCTTCGACGCGAACGCACACATCATCAAGGTACTCATTGAAAACGAACGCCTGTTGAAGGATGAGCCGTACCATCACTCCTACCCGCATTGTTGGCGCCATAAGACGCCGGTGATTTTTCGCGCCACGCCGCAGTGGTTCATCAGCATGGAGCAAGCGGGACTGCGCAAAGCGGCGCTCGAGGCGATTGCGCACGTCGATTGGATGCCGGCTTGGGGAGAGCAGCGGATCACCAGCATGATCGCGGCGCGCCCGGATTGGTGCGTGTCGCGGCAGAGGACTTGGGGGGTTCCGATTCCTTTGTTCGTCGACAAGGTGTCCGGAGAGCTGCATCCCCGCACGCACGAGTTGATCGCCGAGGTTGCCAAACTGGTGGAGCGCGACGGCATCGACGCTTGGTTTGATTTGGATGCCTCCGCTCAGTTGGGAGTCGATTTAAATCAATACGACAAGGCCACGGACGTCATGGATGTGTGGTTCGACTCCGGCGTGGTGCATCACTGCGTTTCCGTCATCCGCCCGGAAATCACCGCGCCGAGCGACCTGTACCTGGAGGGATCGGACCAGCACCGCGGATGGTTCCACAGTTCGCTGCTGACCTCGGTCGCGATGCACGGCCGCGCCCCGTACCGCGGCGTGCTCACGCATGGATTCACGGTGGATGAGAACGGCCGCAAGATGTCCAAGTCGCTCGGCAACATTCTTGCGCCGCAAAAGCTGACCAGCACCTTGGGTGCAGACGTGATCCGGCTCTGGGTTGCCGCAACCGACTATGCCAACGAGATGAGCGTCTCGGAGGAAATTTTCAAGCGAATCGGCGACTCCTACCGACGCATGCGCAACACGCTGCGGTTTCTGTTGGGGAACCTGCACGGCTTCGATCCGAAAGCGCACGCGGTGCCGTTCGATGACTTGGTGGCAATAGATCAATGGGTGATCGCGAAAACCTTTCATCTGCAGAATGACGTCGTGACGGCGTATCGGAACTACGAGTTTCACAAGATCTACCAGGAGATTCATAATTTCTGCGTGGTGGAGCTGGGCGGCTTCTATCTGGACATCATCAAAGACCGGCTCTACACCACGGGGGCGGAGAGCGCGCCGCGGCGCTCGGCGCAAACCGCGCTGAATCATCTGGCGCAGGCGATGGTTCGATGGCTCGCACCCATCTTGAGCTTCACGGCGGAGGAAGCCTGGGGTTATCTGCCGGGTATCCCCAATGAATCGGTGTTCTTCAACGCCTGGCATCAATTGCCGGCAGGCGCCGAACGCGTCTCTGCGGTCAATTGGCCGGCGCTGATTGCGCTCAAGGCTGATGTCGCCCGCGAGCTCGAGCGATTGCGGACCTTGGGCTCCTTGGGCTCGTCGATGGAAGCCGATGTCACCGTATTCGTGCCCGACGCGCTGACCGCGCAATTCGCGCCGATGCACGACGAGCTGCGGTTCTTGTTGATCACCGGGGACGCCAAGGTTGCTGCTTTAGGCGCATTGCCGGCGACGGCGGTCAAGGGGTCTCAAGAAGACGTGTGGATCGAAGTGAAGCCCAGCACCAGTCCAAAGTGCGTGCGCTGCTATCAGCTGCGCGCCGATGTCGGCAGCAATCCGAATCACCCGCAGATCTGCGCGCGCTGCGTGCTGAATGTCGAGGGACCGGGCGAGGAGCGGCGCTTCGCATGATCACGCCGGCACAGCGCAACCGGGCGGCGAGGTGGCTGTTGTTCTCGGCCGGCATCGTTTTGGCGGATCAGATCAGCAAGAGCTATATCGCGCAGCGTTTTGGCGAATTCGAGCACATCAGCGTGCTTCCGATCCTCGACATCACGCGCATGCATAATGTGGGCGCGGCCTTCAGCTTTTTGGCCTCCGCATCCGGCTGGCAACGCTGGCTTTTCATCGGACTTGCCGTGGTCGTGAGCATCGGCATCATTGTGTGGTTGCTGCGACTCAAGAGCGGCGCGCATGGGTTGCTGGCCTGCGGGCTGGCGCTCGTGCTGGGCGGCGCGCTCGGCAATCTGATTGATCGCATCCGCCTGGGGCATGTCATCGATTTCATCCACTTTCACTGGAATGGAGCGTATTTTCCGGCATTCAACGTCGCCGATTCGGCCATTACGATGGGCGCGGCGTGTCTTCTGTTGGATGCATTGATTGAAGGACGGCAAAAACCTGATGCAAATCCTATTAGCTAATCCTCGCGGGTTCTGCGCCGGCGTGGACCGCGCGATCGATATCGTCGAGCGGGCGGTCACGCTGTTTGGCAAGCCCATTTATGTGCGTCACGAAGTGGTGCACAACAAATATGTCGTCGACCGCCTGCGCACCATCGGCGCGGTCTTCGTCGAGGAATTGACCGAAGTGCCGGACAATGCCACGGTGATTTTCAGTGCACACGGCGTGCCGCGCGTGGTGCAGCAGGAAGCGAAACGCCGCTCGCTCAATGTGTTCGATGCCACCTGTCCCTTGGTGACGAAAGTGCACATGGAGATCACCCGATATGCCCGCGAAGCGCGCGAGGTTTTCTTGATCGGTCACGCGGGACATCCGGAAGTGGAAGGCACGATCGGGCAATTCGACGCGTCCCTCGGTGGTTCGATCTACCTGGTGCAAACCGTCGAAGACGTCGCCGCCCTGAAGGTGCGAGACCCGGAGCACGTGGCGTTCGTCACGCAGACCACGTTATCCGTGGATGACACGGCTTCTATCGTTGCTGCCTTGCGCGCCCGGTTCCCGGGCCTTAAGGCGCCGGTGAAAGAAGACATCTGTTATGCAACGCAAAATCGCCAGGATGCGGTGAAGGATTTGATCGGCCGCTGCGAGGTGTTGGTGGTGGTCGGCTCGAAATCCAGTTCCAACTCCAATCGACTGCGCGAGATGGCGGACAAAAACGTCAAGCCCGGCTACCTGGTCGACGGGCCCGAGGATTTACGCCGCGAATGGTTTGAAGGGATCAAAACGGTCGGCGTGACGGCGGGAGCTTCGGCGCCTGAGGTTTTGGTGCAGGGCGTGATTTCCCAACTGCGGCAATGGGGCGGGGAAGTGGCGGCCGAATTGGACGGGCGCAAGGAACACGTGATATTTGCCCTACCGAAGGCGCTGCGCGATGTCGCAAAGCTCGACACCAGTCTTACTTCGGGTGATGCCGCGGGTTAGAATGCCGTCCGTTTCGAAAATGCCGCAATAGCTCAGTTGGTAGAGCAACGCATTCGTAATGCGTGGGTCAGGGGTTCGAATCCTCTTTGCGGCACCAACCCTTCCGGGTCTGACCGGGCACATCCAGTACTGTGAAGCCCTTGGACGTCCAAGAAACTCCAGAAAACACGAGAAAAATGCCAATTCCGCGGCTCTCGGCACTTTTTGCCGGTTCGGCTCGAACCGTCGCCTTCACCGGCGCCGGCATGTCGACTGAATCTGGGATACCGGATTTCCGGAGCCCGGGCGGCGTCTGGAGCCGGATGAAACCGATCGACTTTGACACATTCATGCACCACGAAGACGCGCGGCGCGAGGCTTGGCAGCGCACCTTTTCCGGTACGGCCGGCTGGGTCGGCGCCAAACCGAATGAAGGTCATTTTGCCATTGCGCATCTGGTCGGCACCGGGAAGGTCCGCCATGTGATCACGCAAAACGTGGACAATTTGCACCAAGATGCAGGCGTTCCCGCGCATCAGGTGATCGAACTCCATGGCAATGCCGGCTATGCCACCTGTCTCGTCTGCGGGCTGCGACACGAATTGGCGGACCTGCGCGACCCATTTCTGGAGCAAGGCACGCTGCCAACTTGCCGAGCGTGCGGCGGCATCGTCAAGTCCGCGACGATCTCGTTTGGGCAGCCGATGCCCGTCGATGCGATGCGCCGTGCAGACGCTGCTTCGCGTGAATGCGACCTGTTCATCGTGTTAGGCTCCTCGCTTGCGGTCTATCCCGCCGCGGCACTACCGATGGTCGCGAAGTCCAACGGTGCCACGCTCGTCATTATCAACCGCGAGCCGACCAACCTCGATAGCAGCGCGGACCTTGTCATTCACGCCGAAATCGGCGACGTGCTGACAGAAATTGTGACCTAACATGGCTATGCCTAGTCGTTGGACTGGGCGCCGCGAAAGGGAGTGGCCCGGCGGCGGCCTTCGTCTCGCTAGCCTCGGACCGTGGCCCAGGAGCACAAGCATGAGGCAGCCGCAGCGTAGCCTTCGGATATAGTATGCGGCGTTGCCTCGCGAAACGCCGTGATATGAGCACTGCAAAAAGGGCCGAACTCGTCAAAGTCATCGCCGTGGGCAACACGCTCGGCGAGGGCGTGTCGTGGGATCCGATCAACGAGCATGTTTGGTGGACCGATATCCAGGAGCGGCGCCTATATCGTTGCGGTCTATCCGAGAGCACCCCGAAGGTCTTCGAATTGCCGGAGAGGCTGGGGTCCTTCGGCTTCGTCCAAGGATCCGACGAGATCGTCGCGGCATTTGAGTCGGGCTTTGCCTTGTATGCCCCCGAGTCGCGGGCTCTTGATTGGCTGGCGCGCCCGGAACATGCGGCGAAAAACCTGCGTTTCAATGATGGCCGCGTGGACCGTCAAGGACGCTTTTGGGCCGGCTCGATGGTGGAGGGAGAGGGCTTGTCCACGGCAAAGCTGTATTGCCTTCGGGGCCGCACCTTGGAGGTCTGCCTCGCCGACATCTCGATCTCCAACAGCATCTGCTTCAGTCCTGACGGCCGGCAGCTTTATTTTGCGGACACGCCGCAGCGCGCCATCTTGCGTTTCGACATCGACGCGACTACCGGCGCGATCGGCAATCGGAAGGTCTTCGCGCGCACCCCGCGCGGGGCGTTTCCCGACGGATCCAACGTCGATGCGCAAGGTTATGTGTGGAACGCCCATTGGGGTGCCGCCCGGGTGGTTCGCTATGCCCCAGACGGCGCGATCGACATGGAAATCGAGATTCCAACGGACCAGCCCACCTGCATCGCTTTCGCCGGCAAAAATCTCGACTTGCTTTGCGTGACTTCAGCCCGCGAAGGCATGAGCCCCCAGACCCTGGCAACTCAGCCGCACGCGGGCGATCTGTTCGTCTACCAGCTCGATATCACGGGATTGGCTGATGCGCGTTTCGAGCCATGATCCATCAGTAGCTTAGAGAGTGGCGCGATATTGATCTCGCCCGGTTCTGTGCCGCGGCGTTTTCTCGCCGCGACGTCGTCTGCAACCTCAAGCCGAACTAAAATCGTTTTGCGATTGTCCTTGCTGAGCCCCATTTCGATCCTGTAGTCTGTTCATTAGTATGACTAATAAGGATTTTGGCGCGCAGCGCTGAGTGCCGGGATTACATGTCGATAAAGATTGCCATCGTTGGGCTGGGCAAGATTGCGCGAGAGCAGCACATGCCGGCGTTGGCGGCGAACGGCGCCTTTAAGCTCATTGCCATTGCGAGCCCGCACAATAAGCTCAACGGTGTGCCGAGCTATCCTACCTTGGACGAACTACTGCGGTCACACACCGACATTGGCGCCGTTGCGCTGTGCACGACGCCTCAAGTCCGCTACGCAGCAGCGTTGCACGCTTTGCGACACGGCTGTCATGTGCTGTTGGAAAAACCGCCCGGCGTCACCGTCAGCGAGGTTCTGGCGCTCAGCGACGTGGCGAAAGAGAAAAAGCTGACGCTGTTTGCTTCCTGGCATTCGCGTCACGCGCGAGCCGTGGCGCCGGCGCGCAAGTGGCTCGAGGCACGCAAAATAGTCAGCGCGGTTGTCAACTGGAAGGAAGACGTGCGCGTCTGGCACCCGGGCCAGAAATGGATCTGGAAGGCGGGCGGCCTGGGCGTATTCGATCCGGGCATCAATGCACTCTCGATTCTCACCCGCATTATTCCGGGCTCGTTGGCCCTGAAGGATGCGGAATTGTCGTTCCCGTCGAATTGCGAGACGCCGATTGCGGCGCAACTGGCGCTGCAGTGCTCGGATGGCGCAACGGTGCACGTCAATCTGGATTTCCTGCAAACGGGGCCGCAGACCTGGGACATCGAGATTGAAACCGACGCGGGCAGGCTAAGGCTCTCGATGGGCGGCACGCAGATGTTTGTGAATGAACAGCCGGTGGATCTCGCACCGAGCGAGGAATATCCCGATCTGTATGTGCATTTTGCCGATCTGCTGCGCCAACGGCGCATCGATGCAGATGTCGCGCCTCTGCAATTGGTGGCGGATGCGTTCTTATGCGGACGCCGCGTCGAGGTAGCGCCCTTCATCGAATAGCGTGAACGTGCTTATCCGGGCTGCGGCGCGCGGATGCGGCTCAATGCACGAACGGCCAACCGTCGCTGCTCCACCCCAATAGGTTGATGCCGAGCGTCGGCGTTCCCGCGTTGTTGCCGTCGTAGTAGTGGTAGACCAGCACATCGCCGTCGGTATCGTTGAAGACATCCTGGCCGCCGGGGCCGACGATATTGCCGTGGGTCGCCAGCAAGATCGTGCCGCCCCCTTGAGTCATCGGGATTCCGCCGCGATCGATATAGGGTCCCTGAGGATTGCTCGAGCGGCCCACGACGATGTGATACGTGCTGTTGATGCCTTGGCAGCACACGTCGATCGAGGCAAATAAGTAGTACATGCCGCCATGCAAATACACCGTTGAGCCTTCGATCGCGGTGCCGGTGCGCTGCGCCAGCGAGTAGCAGGTGGGTGTCGCGCCCAGCGGCTTGCCCGTGCCGGGATCCAACTGAACCATGTTGATCCCGTTGAAGAAGGAACCGAAAGCCAACCACCAGTTGCCCGCAGCGTCGCTGATGAAGGCCGGATCGATGGCATTCGAACCGGCGCAGGTTGCGGAAGTCAGAACGGCCGCGCCGCTGTCGACCCAGCTACCGGCGGCGCCCGTGGGACTCGTTGCCAAGCCGATGGCTGAGTTCGAACTGCCAAACGTTGAGGCCGCGAAGAACAAGTAATATTGCCCGGCGTTGAATGAAACGTCAGGAGCCCATAAGTCGGTGCCGTTGGTATAGGGCGCACTCCACTGCGGCAACGAAACGAACGCGTGCGCGGTGATTGTCGGCGTGAAATTGGTGCGGTCCACCGACGCGCGCTGCTCGATGCCGCCGCCGGTAGCGAACAGCAGGTAGGCGGTCCCCGTCTTGATCATCGATGGATCATGTACGGGAGACGTATTTCCCGTCACCAATCCGGGGCCGACATACGCGGCTCCCCCGGCTGTGAGGGTCCAAAGCTGGCTGCTCGCGCCGGTGTCGCTCGATTGCACCACATCGGCACCCGCGGACTTGGAAGCGCCGCTGATATCGAGTAAAAGGCCGCTATTGACGTTTTGAATCTTGTACTGGCCGCCGCCCACGCTTAGGATTTCCCACAGATGGTCGTTCGTGCCGTTGTCCGCATATTGCAGGGCACCGGCCCCGCTCGTCGTCGAGGCCGCGCTAATCCCAAGTACTTGGCCGCTATTGGCATCGGCGATCTTGTATTGATTGGCGGCCGCAGGAATGAAGTGCCACAACTGGCTTTGCGAGCCGCTGGCCGAGGCCTGCACGGCGGCGGCCGCGGCCGTCTGCGAGCTACCGTCGATGTCGAGCAACAATCCGCTGTTTACATTGTTGAGGTTGAAATTGACGCTGGTATCCACGGTCGCGGGGGTACCGGGATTCACAGGCAGGGGCATGCTCGGCGGCGCAGCACTGCCGCCGCCCCCGCCGCAGGCGCTGACGCACAACAACAGCCCAAACATGGCAATTCGAACTGCTGGCATGCATATCTCCATATAGTATTATAATATTACTAGCAGCAGTATTATCAATGCCAAGCACTGCATGGCCGCTCGAATGTTAAAATTCGAAGCCAACCAGCAGCCGGAAGAGACATGTCAGCACCCACCCAAACCCTCAGGCATTTCATTGGCGGCGAGCGCGTTTCGGGCGCCGTGTTTCGAGACAGCGAAAATCCTTCCGACACGCGCGACATCGTCGCGCGCTATCCGCAGGCCGCGAGCGCGGAAGTCGATGCGGCTGTAACGGCTGCGCGTAAGGCGTTTCCCGCCTGGGCCGACGCTTCGCCGGAGGTTCGCTCGGACTATCTGGATAAAATCGGCAACATGATATTGCAGCGGCGCGAGGAGATCGGTCGATTACTGTCGCGCGAGGAGGGCAAGACGGCCCCTGAAGGGATCGGCGAAGTCACGCGCGCCGGGCGCATTTTCAAGTACTTTGCGGGCGAGGCGCTGCGGCTCCACGGCCAGAATCTGGCCTCCACGCGCGCCGGAGTCGATGTCATGACTTCGCGAGAGCCGCTGGGGGTGTTTGGTCTCATCACGCCTTGGAATTTTCCCATTGCCATCCCTGCTTGGAAGTCGGCGCCGGCACTGGCCTTTGGGAATACCGTGGTGATCAAGCCGGCGAGCCCGACTCCGGCGACGGCGAGCGCCCTGGCAGAGATCATCTACGAGGCAGGTGTGCCTCCCGGCGTCTTCAATATGGTGTTCGGTGACGCGGAGGTCGGCAACGCCATCGTTCGCCATCCGCTCATCGAAGGCATTTCATTTACCGGCTCGCAACGAACCGGCGCCAAAGTGGGCGCGGCGGCGATGGAACGTCAGGCGCGGGTTCAGCTCGAAATGGGCGGCAAGAACCCGCTGGTCGTGCTCGACGATGCGGACTTGGAGCGCGCCTTGATGTGCGCGCTCGATGGCGCGTTCTTCGCCACCGGCCAGCGCTGCACGGCGTCCAGCCGGCTCATCGTTACCGAGGGAATTCACGATCGATTCATTGCGGGATTGGCAGCCAAGGCGACGGCACTTCGAGTCGGCGATGCGCTCGATTCGGCCACGCAAATGGGTCCCATCGTCAACGAGGCTCAAATGAATACGACACTGTCGTACGTCGACATCGCGAAGCGCGAAGGCGGCCGCATCCTCACGGGAGGCGAACGCTTGTCGCTGGACAAGCCGGGGTGGTACGTCCGGCCCGCGGTGATTTCCGACACGACGCAAAGCATGAGAATAAACGCCGAGGAAGTCTTCGGGCCCGTGGCGAGCGTCATCCGCGTGAAAAACTATGACGAAGCCCTAGGCGTGGCAAATAGCGGCGAGTTTGGCCTCTCGGCCGGAATCGTGACCTCCTCGTTGAAGTATGCGCGAGACTTCCAGCGTGCGGCGCGCGCCGGTATGGTAATGGTGAACTTGCCGACCGCAGGCGTCGACTATCATGTGCCCTTCGGCGGTTCGCGCAAATCCAGCTACGGTGCGCGCGAGCAAGGTTTCGCCGCGGTGGAGTTTTATACACAGACCAAAACGACCTACCTCTGGGCCTGAGTCATCGAATTCAAACCGATGCAGACGGCTAATGGTTGTCGCGCGGGATGCCGAATTTCTCGGCGATTTTTTGATATTTCAGCGCAGGCTTCAGCGACATGCCGTCGCCGAGTTGGTCGCTCATTCCGCGTTGAATCTCCTGCCAGGGTGTTTGTGAGGCCGGATATGGGTAGCCGCCGGCCGCTGTCAGTGCGCGGCGACGCTCGACGAGCTCGGCCTCAGTAGCAAGAATGTTCACTGTCCCTTCGCGCAAATCCACGCGAATACGATCACCTGTCTTGAGAATGGCCAACCCGCCGCCGGCCGCGGCTTCCGGTGATGCATTCAGTATCGACGGAGAGGCGGAGGTTCCCGACTGGCGACCATCGCCGATGCACGGCAACATCGTAATGCCGCGCTTGATGAGGTAGTCGGGCGGCCGCATATTGACCACTTCAGCCGCGCCGGGATAGCCGATCACGCCGGTGCCACGCATGACCAAAAGGCAGTGTTCATCGATCTCCAGACTGGGATCATCGATGCGTGCGTGATAGTCCTCGGGTCCATCGAAGACTATGGCGCGCCCCTCAAACATCTCAGGGTGGGATGGATTGCTTAGGTATCTGCGCCGGAATTCGTCCGAGATCACGCTGGTTTTCATGATGGCCGAGTCAAACAAGTTTCCGCGCAGCACGACGAAGCCTGCGTTGGCTTTGAGCGGTGTTGCGAAAGGCCGGATCACATCTGTATCGACGATCTCATGCCCGCGGCAATTCTCGCCGATGGTTCGGCCGTTGGCCGTCATGGCATTTTCGCGAATCAAGCCATGCTTCATGAGTTCATTCACGACGGCGGGCACGCCGCCGGCGCGATAATAATCCTCGCCCAGGTAGACGCCGGCCGGCTGCAGATTCACCAATAGCGGCACGCCATGTCCGTGCAGCTGCCAGTCATCCAGCGACAACTCCACCCCCATGTGGCGCGCAACGGCGGCCAAATGAATCGGCGCGTTGGTAGAGCCGCCGATCGCCGAGTTCACCACGACCGTGTTGATGAACGCATCGCGTGTCATGAGCGCGGAAGGCCGCAAGTCTTCCTGCACCATGCCGACGATGCGCTTGCCCGTCTCGTAGGCGATTTGTCCCCGCTCCCGGTAAGGGGCGGGAATCGCCGCCGAACCGGGAAGCTGCATTCCGAGCACTTCGGCGAGTGAATTCATGGTGGTCGCCGTGCCCATGGTGTTGCAGTAGCCGGTCGAAGGTGTCGAGGATGTCACCAATTCGATGAAGCCCGGATAATCGATCTCACCGCGCGCCATCATCTCGCGGGCCTTCCAGACGATCGTGCCGGACCCGGTGCGCTGGCCTTTGTGCCAGCCATTCAGCATGGGCCCGACGGACAGGGCAATGGCGGGAAGGTCGACGGTAGCGGCCGCCATCAAACAAGCCGGCGTGGTCTTATCGCAGCCTATGGTCAGCACCACGCCATCGAGCGGATACCCATAAAGCACCTCAACCAATCCGAGATAGGCCAAATTGCGATCGAGTCCGGCGGTCGGGCGTTTGCCGGTCTCTTGAATGGGATGAACGGGAAATTCCAAGGGCACTCCGCCCGCCGCGCGAATGCCTGCCGCCACGCGCTCTGCCAGTACGATATGGTGGCGATTGCAGGGCGACAGGTCCGATCCGGTTTGTGCGATACCGATGATGGGGCTTCCCGACCGCAACTCTTCAAGCGTGAGTCCAAAATTCAAGTACCGCTCAAGGTAGAGAGCGGTCATGCTGGGATTGGCAGGATTGTCGAACCACGCTCTGGAGCGCAGCGGCCCGCGGGTCATCGCTTCGCACCCCGCTTTTTCTTGGTGGCGTCGATGCGCCGCACGCCGACATCGATGACTTCGAGCATTGCGTCCGCCGCTGCTTGAGCATCGCGTGCCTCGATGGCATTGACGATCGCCGCATGGCTTTGCACGGTCATGTCCTGATTGGCGGGGTCATCTATGGGAGAGCTGTAGGAAAACGAGGCTACCAATGCTGCTTCGATGACGCTTGCGACCGAGCGCATCAGCGGATTGCCGGACGCCACGCCGATCGCCAGGTGAAACGCGAGATCGGTTTCGGCGAAGCTTCGGCGGCTATGGCCGCTGCGCGCCATTTCGCTGACATGGCGTCGCAGGCGCGCGAGATCCGCATTGGTGCGCCGCTGGGCGGCGAGTGCTGCCGCCGCAGGCTCGAGTGCGCGGCGGATCTCGGTCAGGCTGCGCATAAAATCGTCATCCAGCCCGATGCGAACCCGCCACGCCAGAACATCGGCATCGAAAAAATTCCAGTGCACCGGGTCTCGCACGCGCGTGCCGACCTTGGTCTTCGACACGACGAATCCCTTCGCGGCCAAGGTTTTCGTGACTTCGCGCATCACCGTGCGCGAAACCTGAAAGCGCTTGATGAGGTCCGGTTCAGGGGGCATGTTGTCGCCGGCGCGATGCACGCCTTTGAGAATCTCCGTGCCGAGTATCGCTGCGATCTGATCGTGACTGGACATTGCGCGGTCGGAGGTAAGCCGGTTCAGGCGTTGAGGACGTGGCATGACAAGTTTCGCATGGGATGTCTTCGCATTATGGCAGATGCGCCGCCGGCTAGCCGTGTCTGCGACAATACCGCGCACCGTGGAACTCAGCTGCCCCACTGTATTGCGGCGTAGGAGCGCGGCGGGAGTTGGAGGGTGGTTTTGGCGCCGCGAGTAACAGGCTTATCCAGGGGTCGCGGTTCGACTCGGCGCGGGGCGTCGAAGCCGTTGTTGGCTTTCAAATCATCTCCTGTCAGAACCTGCGCGGAAATCAGGCGACCGGGCGCGGCATCTTCCCAGTGAATCTCGACCGTCCGCGCTTTGAGCAGATCACGATTCAATACGAATAGCGTCGACTTTCCACTTTGCGCGGAAGAGGTGGCGGCCGCGTCGATGTAGGGCACCGGATCCATATGCGGCACTGAGTAGGTGGGCGTTTGGACCGACAGATTGAGCACAGAGCCCTCTGCCAACTGCAGGGCCCAGCTGTACGGATAGTAGATCGTCTGTCGATAGAAGCCGTTGGCATTGGTCATGATGGGCGCAATCACATTGACCAACTGCGCCAGGCAGCCGATTTTCACGCGATCCGCGTTACGCAACAGCGTGTTGACCATGCCGCCCACCAAGAGCGCATCTTCCAGGTTGTAGATCTCCTCCAGCAGGTGCGGCGCTTCCTTTCGCGCGCCGTCGAGGGCCGCGCCGCTGCGGGCTCGATACCAGACGTTCCACTCGTCAAACGAGACCCAGAGCTTTTTCGGCGAATGCTTGTGCCCGCGTACGTAGTCGCAAACCGCCACCGCCTCGGCAATCTGACGGTCCATGTTCATGTTGAGCGCGAGGAATTTCGCGCTGTCGCCGCCGGTTTCCGCCGGCGTGTTGCCCACGTACAGGTGCAGCGAAAGCGCGTCAACGTAGTCGTAACACTCCTCGAGGACCTGGCGATCCCAGTCCAGATAGGTCGGCAGGCCTGTGCCGCTGGAGCCGCAGGCGATCAGCCTCACCGAGGGATCAACCGCGCGCATTTGCCGGGCCGCATCCGCGGCCTTCAGCCCATACTCGGTGGCCGACATGTGGCCGATCTGCCAGGGACCATCCATTTCATTGCCCAGGCACCAGTTGCGCACGTTGTGCGGTTCAGCGATGCCGTGCTGACGGCGCAGGTCGCTCCAGCGGGTGCCCTGCGCGACGTTGCAGTACTCCAAAAGATCGGCTGCCTGTTCCGGAGTGCCGGTGCCTAAGTTGAGTCCCATCAGCGGCTGTGTGCCGACGGCCTTGCACCAAGCCATGAATTCATTGGTGCCGAAGCGATTCGAATCCATCGAATTCCAGGCGCGATCGAGCGTCCGGGGACGGTTCTGCACCGGCCCGACACCATCCAGCCAGTTGTAGCCGGAGACGAAATTGCCCCCAGGATAGCGGATGATCGGAACGCGCATGGTGCGGATTTCCTCCAGCAAATCCTTGCGAAAGCCGTTGGCGTCGGAGTGCGCTGAACCGGGATCGTAAATGCCGTCGTAAATGGCGCGGCCGAGATGCTCGAGGAACGAACCGAACATGTTGCGGTCCAGCTCGGCGACTGTGCGCCGTGAGTCGGCGTAGATATGCGTCGTGGCATCAGCGCGCATCGGCGCCTGTGCAAAGGCCAATCGATTGCGCAGCAATGCCGGGGCGATCAGGCTTGCCATCGAGGCCTGGCGCACAAAGCGTCTTCGCGAGTGGGAAAACATGGCTACTTCACCTCCGGCGGTCGCGCCGGCTTATCGGTAGAGAATCTATATTCCATGATGTTCACATAGGTATTACCGGGATCCAGCCGCGCCGACGGAAAGCTCTTCTGATTGGGGGCATCCGGAAATAGCTGCGGTTCGAGCACCAGCGCGTCTCCCTCGCGATAAACCCGCCGCCCCTTGCCGGCGAAGGTGGCATCCAGGAAATTGCCCGAATAAAACTGCAGCCCCGGAGCTTTCGTGAAAATCTCCATGACGCGCCCGCTCGAGGGATCCGCGACTCGGGCCGCCAAGCGCAATGCACCCACCGTGCCGTCGAGAACGAAGTTGTGATCGTAGCCGCGGCCGAAACGGATCTGCTGATCGTGGCCATCGCGAACCCGCGCGCCGATTGCCGTGGCCTTGCGAAAGTCGAACGGTGTCCCGGCGACGGCGCGCAGTTCGCCGGTGGGGATCAAACCGGCATCGACAGGGGTGTATTTCGATGCGTTCACGAGCAACAGATGACTCAGTACCGAAGCGCCGCTTTCGGCGGAAAGATTGAAGTAGCTGTGATTGCTGATATTGACGATGGTGCTTTTGTCGGTCGTTGCCTTGAACTCCACCTGCAAGGTCGCCGCATCGCTCAACGAATAGCTTGCCGTGACGTGCAGCGTGCCGGGGTAGCCTTCTTCGCCGTCCGGACTCGTGTAGGAAAATACCGCGATGGCGGGGGATGCACTCTTGACCGAATCGATTGACCAGAGAACTTTGTCGAATCCCTTGAGTCCCCCATGTAAATGGTTGCCGTGGTCGTTGGTTGCCAAGGTGTAGGTCTTTCCGTCGAGCGTGAAATGACCTTTGGCAATGCGATTGGCGAAACGCCCCACGGTGGCGCCGAAATAGCTCGGGTTTTGCAGGTATTCCTGGGGCGAGTCGAAACCCAGCACGATATCGCCGGACCGTCCCATCCGATCTGGGACCGACAGCGCCTGGATCGCGGCCCCCAGCGTCATGATTCTTACGCGGATTCCCGTCTTGTTGCTCAACACCACCGACTCGACCTGCCGGCCATCGGCCAGCGTGCCGAACGGCTCGCGTTTGGCGTCGGCTGCGCGGGCGCCCGCGTGCAGCAGCAGCGCGGCGCCGCCGAGCAAAACCGCTGCCGATGGTCGAAATCCCCTCAACATATTCGGCTCCCCAAAATCATGGACCTGCGATCAGGATCGCATCCTGTTTATTAGTGTAACAATACAACGATACTAGTATAACAATTTCTGAAAATCACCCCGCCAACTACCATGCTAACGCCGCCTACAGAGGCTGCACCGAGAACTCGACGGGAGCCGCAGCGCTCATGCGATTGCGCAGCGGCAACAAAAAGGCATCCGCTCGGATCTCGAAGACATCGCCTGCCTGCGTCTTCACCCCATCGGCGAATGAGAGCGTGCCGCAGCCGAAGAAATGCACATGGACATCGCCCGGCTTGCGGAAAAGATCGTACTTGAAGTGGTGATGCTCCAGATTCGCCACGGTGTGCGACATGTTGTCCTCGCCGCTCAAAAAGGGTTTCTGCCATAGCGTCGCGCCGTTGCGCAGCAGAGCGCTCATACCTTGCACGTTCGCCGGCAGAGCACCTGTCAGCAGCTCAGCGCCCAAGGCTGCCTGGCGCAGCTTGGAATGCGCAAGCCAAAGATAGTTCTCTCGTTCCGTGACGTGGTCCGAGAATTCATTCGCGAGGCAAAATCCCAGGCGCCTGGCACTTCCGGCAGCGTCAATGACATAAATACCGGCGATCTCCGACTCTTCGCCGCCATCCAGGGCGAAGGCGGGAACGGGCAGATCGTCGTTGCCGGCGGCCACGCTGTAACCATTGCCCTTGTAGAACCATTCGGGCTGACATCCCACCGACCCGGCTGCCGGTTTGCCGCCCTTGAGGCCCTGCAGGAATATGCGCATCGAATCGGTCTGCGCACCACCCGCGGCCGCCAGCGCATGCATCTTGTCCCGGCTTTCCGCTGAGCCCAAATGCGTCAGTCCGGTGCCGGTCAGATGCAGATGCGCGGGGTCCGGATGATCAATTGGCGCGAGCAGGCGCAATTCAGTTGCTGCATCGCCCAATGTGATGATGTCCTTGGTTCGCCGACGCGATGCCGCATCTGCCAGCGAAACACCTTCTGCAATTGCGCCCATGGCGAGGGCGTAAACCGACTCGACGCCTTCGAGCCGCACGGCGCGTTCACGGTCTTCGAGAGCGGCCACCAGCCTGCGCTTGTCCGTGGTTTGCAATTGAATCAGCCGGAGCGCCATGTCTTCCCCTGTCGTGATGTTGAGGCGGCTGACATCTTAATGTTTCGCCGACGCAACGTGCCAGTCGCCCTGGGGGCGGAGCTTGACAGCCGCCGCCAGAGTGGTTTTAATTGTATTACCAATTGATTCATCTTGTATGACTTATCGATTGGCAGACGAACGAAATTGGGGAGGGGGATCATGAAGAATTATCACCGGCCCGTGCTCTTGGCACTCGGGTCAGCGGCGCTGATTTTGTTCGCCGGAATCGTTTCCGCGCAGACCGCCACGAGCGCAAGTTCCAAGAATAACGATGAGCTGACTGAAGTCATCGTGACCGGCGTACGCGAGAGCGTCGCGTCGGCGCTCAACGAGAAGAAAAATTCCGATCAGGTGCGCGACTCCATCGTGGCCGAAGACATCGGCAAGCTGCCGGATAACAACGTCATCGAAGCCCTGCAGCACGTCACAGGCGTGCAGATCAGCCGCAACGCGGCCGAAGCGACCCAGCTGCTGATCCGGGGTCTGCCCGACATCGCAACCCTGCTCAATGGCCGGGAAATATTCACGTCCACGGGCCGCTTCATCACGTTGCAAGATATCCCGGCCGAACTGCTGGCGCGCGTCGATGTGGACAAAACCGCCAAGGCCGACGACATCGAGGGCGGCATCGCGGCCGTCATTGACGTCCGCCTGCACCGCCCCTTTGACTTTGCCGGAACCGAGGTGGCAGGCACGCTGCGTGAGATCCATAGCACGCTGTCGAACCATAACGACCCCGAAGCAAGCCTATTGGGGAGCACCCGCTGGCAGACCGACATCGGCGAGATGGGCCTGTTGGCCGATGTGTCCTATATCCGGGACCACTACAAGGAAGAGATTCTCGATAACTATATTTCCACGCAGTCGATCGGTCCGGTGCCCGGTTCCACTGGGCCTGGCGGCACCGCGTTCGTTCCGCTCACCCAAGGCGGCCAGTCCATCAATGGCGACCGCGAACGCTCATCGGCAAATGTTTCGTTCCAGTGGAACCCTAATTCCAGCACGGAGCTTTTCGCGGAAGGCTTTTACACCCGGTATCGCAACCCCAACAACGATGATTTCTTCGTCGGGTTGCCTTGGATTGGGGCGAACCCCGCGACGGCAACCGTGTTCCCGGGAACGGACGAGGTGAAAACGCTCACCGCTGGCGGCTACGACCTCACCAGCGACCAATCCTTTGTGCCGAAGACCGACACGTACCAGCTTGCGACCGGCCTCAAATGGACGGGCGACCGGGTCACTTTATCCACCGAAGTCGACTACACCAATAGCAAGTTCACGCAAGACGGCATCATTCTCGACACCGAATACAATCCGCCGACCTACAACGCGGATTTTAACTACAACGGTACGGGCACGACATTCATGTCGGTGCCAGGTTTCAATCTGAACGATCCGTCGAATTACCATATCCGCCAGTTTTACGATCAATGGCAGGAGCAAACCGGCAACGAGATCGATTGGCGCGGCGACCTGACTTTCAAACTGGACAATGTCACGGGCTTGAAATCAATCGTCGCCGGCCTGCGATTCGCGGATCGCTTCGCTCGCAACCGCGCCGACAACATGGGCGGTCACGATTGCCGTGGCGCGCCCCCGGTCGTCGCTCCCGCTTGTTTCGTCGCCTTGAACGCGCTGCCCGGCGTTGCTTATCACGCCACCGATGGTTCGATATTCAATGGCGCCTTCGGTTTGAGCAGCTGGACCGACGCCGATCCGAATTGGTTGATCAACAATGCCGGCTACCTGCGAGAGCAATTCGGCCTGTCGGCCACCGGCGCGCGGCCGGATGCTGATCCCACCCAATCCTTCGACGATCGGGAGAAGAGCTACGCTGCGTACGTCAAGGGAAACTTTTCCTTCGACTTGGGATCGCACCCGTTGATTGGCAACATCGGCCTGAGGGCGGTCAGAACGGATGCCGCGATGGCCGGCAACACGTTGCTGGTCACGACTGATGCCGCCGGCAATGTCACATCGACGATTACGCCGACCGAAACCGACAAGAACCTATGGGATTGGCTGCCCAGCTTGAACGCGCGTTTGACCCTGATGGACGATTTCTTTCTGCGCTTCGCGGCGAGCAAAACGGTCACTCATCCGACCTTCGCGCAGCTCGATCCAGGACTATCCCTTTCGGCCTCCACGGCCACGCTGCTCGGATCGGGCACGGCGGGCAACCCTAATTTGAACCCTGAAAGATCGACGAATGCCGACTTGTCCCTGGAGTACTATTTCAAGCCGCAGAGCGCGCTGACCGGTGCGATCTTTTACCGCAACATCGATGGTTACATTCAAAACGGGATTACACCGCAAACGATCGGCGGGATCGTCTACCAGGTCACGGAGCCGACGAACGCGCCCGCCGGCCACATCGAAGGCGCCGAACTGGGCTACACCCAATTCTTCGATTTCCTTCCTGGGCTCCTGAACGGTTTAGGCATGCAGGCGAATGCCACCTATGTCCAGGGTGAGTTCCAGAACATCTCCAAATGGTCCTACAATCTGATCGGCATCTACGAAAAGGGACCGGTGATGTTGCGCGTCGCGTACAACTGGCGCGATGGCTTTGACGTAGGTCCCGCACCGGGCGGCGGCATGCAGCCGCAGGAAATCTATTCAAAGAGCCAACCGTGGCTGGATCTATCGGCGAGTTATCAAATCTTCGAGCGGATCACCCTCACTTTCGATGCCACCAATTTGCTGAACAGCTACTATCAGGACTATTTCGGCTCGCAGGCGGATTATCCACGTGATACCCGCCGCTTCGACCAGACGTACTCCCTGGGCGTGCGTTTCAAGCTGTAGCAAACTACGGCAATGACAACACGGCGTTGGTTTATCGGCACCGTAACCGCGGCGGTCGCAGGCACAATCTTGCGGCCGCCCTTCGCATTCGCCGATGAGACCTCCATCAACGAGCGCATGAGCGGCGACATCTCGCCGACTCATGATCCTTGCATCATCAAACAGGGCGACACCTACTACGTCTTCGGCACCTCGATGCCCGGTAGCCCCGGGATCACGCTGCGCACCTCGAAGGACCTGCTGCATTGGACGTCAAGGCCGCCGCTATTCGCAGGCATTCCGGACTGGGCGGCGGCGGCGGTTCCCGGCACCAAGGGCATGTGGGCGCCTGACATCTCTTTGTTTGATGGCCGCTATTACTTGTACTACGCCTATTCGACCTTTGGATCGAATCGCTCGGCGATCGGGCTATCGACTGCAACCACGCTTGATCCCGATTCGCCGCAATACGGCTGGACCGATCAAGGATTGGTATTGATGTCCGACGAGCGCGATGACTTCAACGCAATCGATCCCGCTCGTTTCATCGACCTTAAAGGCAGGCATTGGTTGATCTGGGGCAGTTTCTGGTCCGGCATCAAAATGCGCCGCATCGATCCGCGTTCGGGCAAGCCGCTGGACGGTGACGGCAAGATTTATTCGTTGGCTTCCCGTCCCGAGCCCACGGGCGCGCCGGATCCGATCGAAGCGCCCTTCATGATCGCGCGCAACGGCTATTACTATCTGTTTGCTTCCTACGACTATTGCTGCAAAGGCGTGCAAAGCACCTATTACACGGCAGTGGGGCGATCCAAGGAAGTTACCGGGCCGTTCCTCAGCCGCACGGGCCAGAGCATGGGGCAGGGATACGGCACCGTGATATTGCGCGCCGACCTCAAGGAGCAGGGCCGCTGGCGTGGGCCCGGGCACTGTGCCGTCTTCAACGATGATGGCCCTTACTACATCGTTTATCATGCCTACGACAAGATGAATCACGGGGTTCCCACGTTGCGAATCGATCCTATTATCTGGACCGACGACGGCTGGCCGACCGTGAAGTCCTAGTCTCTAGGAATCCTGATGAACACGTCCGTGCGACCTACCCAGAGTTACACCCTCGCGTTGACCGTGCTTGCCACGGTATTTTTCATGTGGGGCTTCGCGACCGTTCTCAACGACATTCTCGTGCCGCATCTGAAGGCGGTTTTTTCGCTCAACTACGGCCAGTCGCTGCTGATCCAATTCGTGTTCTATCTGGCGTATCTCCTCATGGCGCTGCCGGCGGCAAAGCTGCTGGAAACCATCGGCTATAAACTATCCATCGTACTCGGACTCATCGGCATGGCATTGAGCGCGGCGGCATTTTTACCCGCTGCCATGCTGGGATCTTACGGCGTGTTTTTGCTCGCGCTGTTTTCGCTGGCCTCGTCCATTACGCTGCTGCAAGTCGCCGCGAACCCCTATGTGGCCGTCATCGGTCCGCCGGAAACCGCGTCCAGCCGCCTCAATCTGGTCCAGGCCTTGAACTCGGCCGGAACCACGGTCGCGCCGCTGTTCGGAGGGATGCTGATCCTGGCGCGCAGTTCATCCGGAACTTCGGAGGCAACCGACGTTGTGCTGAGCGCACAACAGCGCGCAGCGGATGTCCAGGCCGTGGAACTGCCGTATCTCATTATTGCGGGCATACTCATCGCCTTGGCGATTCTCGTGTGGAAGGTTCGGCTGCCGGATTTGGGCAAGGAAAATCGCCGTGCCGCGCGCGCCGAGCGTGCGAAACACAGTCTCTGGCGGCATCGGAATCTGGTATTGGGCGTTCCCGCGATTTGCCTGTATCTGGTCTCGGAAATTGGCATCGGCTCGACACTGGTCAATTTCATTTCCATGCCGAATATCGGCGCAATGACTCACGCGGCGGCGGCGGGTTATGTGTCGCTCTTTTGGGGCGGCGCGATGGCCGGTCGATTTATCGGCGCTTTGCTGCTGCGCTGGATCGCTCCAGCCCGCTTGTTGGCTGCCGTGAGCATCGGCGCGCTGCTCCTGGCACTGATTGCGATCACCACACAGGGCCACCTTGCCATGTGGAGTCTCATTGCGGTCGGCCTGTGTCATTCGATCATGTTTCCGACGATATTCACGCTCGGGATCAAGGGTCTGGGACCTTTGACGGAGGAGGGCTCCGGCCTCTTGATCATGGCGATCGCCGGTGGTGCAGCGTCCGCTGCGCAAGGCGTGCTGGCCGATCATATCGGCCTGCAGTTGTCCTACTTGCTGCCCGCCATCTGCTACGTCTATGTTTTGTTCTACGCCCTCTGGGGTTCCAAACCCACCGATGCCTTGCAGGACGAGCGATTGGTATGAACATGACTGAGGGCCGTCCGCCACTGCCTCCCTTCACGCATGAATCCGCCATTCAAAAGGTGCGTGCGGCCGAGAATGGGTGGAACACCTGTGATCCGGCAAAGGTGGCGCTCGCTTATACCGAGGACAGCTATTGGAGAAACCGCGCCGAATTCGTCGAGGGGCGTCCGGCGATCATTGCCTTTTTGACCAGAAAGTGGGCACGGGAGCTGGAATACCGGCTCATCAAAGAGATGTGGTGCTTCGGCGAAAATCGAATTGCAGTGCGCTTCGCCTATGAATGGCATGACGATTCGTCAAATTGGTTCCGTTCCTACGGAAATGAAAACTGGGAATTTAGTCCCGAAGGCCTGATGCGGCGGCGTTTCGCAAGCATCAACGATCTTTGCATCACGCAGACGGAGCGAAAGTTTCGTTGGGATCGGAAAGGCCCCCGTCCCGCAGATCATCCCGGGCTTTCGCAGCTCAATTTGT
>DASXMG010000094.1:0-46266 GCA_036495805.1 Steroidobacteraceae bacterium
CTCACCATGCCGGATACCATGACCATGGAGCGACGCAAGGTCGTCGCGGCATTGGGAGCGAAGCTCATATTGACCCCGGGCGCCAAGGGTATGAAAGGCGCCATTGCGAAGGCCGAAGAATTGGCTACCTCCGACCCAAAAAAGTATTTGTGGGTCAGGCAATTCGACAATCCGGCCAATCCCGGAATTCACGAGAAGACCACCGGGCCTGAGATTTGGGACGACACCGAGGGCAAGGTCGATATCTTCGTCAGCGGCGTCGGAACCGGCGGCACCCTGACCGGCGTTTCTCGATACATCAAAAAAACGCGCGGCAAGCCGATCATCACCGTGGCGGTCGAGCCGACCAACTCGCCGGTCATTTCACAGACCCGCGCCGGCGAAGCGCTGACGCCGACGCCGCACAAGATTCAAGGCATCGGCGCCGGATTCATCCCGCAAAATTTGGATATGTCGCTGGTCGATCGAGTCGAGCAGGTGACCAATGAAGAGGCCATCGAGATGGCGCGCCGTCTGTCGCGCGAGGAAGGCATTCTGTCCGGCATTTCCTGCGGAGCGGCAATCGCCGCGGCGCTGCGTCTGGCGCGCGAAACCGCGAACAAGGGCAAGAACATCGTGGTGATTCTGCCGGATGCCGGCGAGCGCTACTTGTCGGGCGCCTTATTCGAGGGGCTGTTCGAGGAAGTCGAGAAGATGCAGGCCGTCGGGTAGCGTGACACGCCCATGAGCGCCAAGCCCGAAGCGATGCCTCAAAGCGCTGCACTCGAGGAGCTTGCGCAAGAACTGCTTGGCAGCTATCTGGGCGATGAGCGGGGGCGGCGCATCTCGCATGGCTATCTACCCTCGCGTGAGGCCATCGTGGAGATCCTGACCGCGGTGCTGGATCTCATGTATCCCGGGTATTTCGGGCGGCAGGACCTGAATGCCGACAACCTGAGTTCGCACGTAGAGCGCATGCTGGCCGCGCTGGTGCCGCGGCTCGAGCACGAAATTGAGCAATGCCTGTGCTACGGACGCGAGCGCGACGCACTGATGCCGCAACTCGGCGAATGCGCGCCGCGCGCGCATGAGGTCGCGCAAATCTTTCTGCATCGATTGCCGCTGATCAGAGCCTTGTTGATACGCGACGTGCAGGCGGCGTTCGATGGCGATCCGGCGGCGTTGAATATCGACGAGATCATTCTGGCCTATCCCGGCGTGCTGGCGGTCAGCGTCTATCGCATCGCCCATGCGCTGTACGATTTGGGCGTGCCGATGATGGCGCGCATCATGACCGAGTGGGCGCATTCCAAGACCGGCTGCGACATTCATCCCGGCGCGACCATCGGCGCCGCATTCTTCATCGATCACGCCACCGGCGTCGTGATCGGTGAGACCACCCACATCGGCGAGGGCGTCAAGATCTACCAGGGCGTAACCCTGGGCGCCTTATCGCTGCCGCGGGATGCAAGCGGGCACATCATCCGCGGCAAGAAACGCCACCCCACGGTCGAGGACGGCTCGACGCTTTATGCCAACGCCACGGTGCTCGGCGGCCAGACCGTGGTGGGCGCCGGCAGTGTCATCGGCGGATCGGTGTTCTTGACTCGCAGCGTGCCGCCGCGTTCGCGCGTTTCCTTGAAGGAGCCGGAGTTGCGCGTCGCAACGCGCGACGGCGCAGCCGAGCCAGACGCGATTTACTTCGATATCTAGCACCGAGGGATCGTCCGTGCCGGCACGATGCCCTCATGCCGGCCGCCGCCTTGCACCCGCACATCGCCGAAACTTTGCAGCGCAAAGTACATTCCCCTTGTCCTCCCTGATATAAGGTATATAAGGGAAGTAAGGCAGGCAGCCTTATTTCCTTAAAAAGACTTTCCGGGAGTTACCTCGACATGAATACAACAATAGAGACTCACGACCCGATGAAAAATACCGGGCTGAAGAACCGCTGGGCACAGCTCGTCATGGGAATCATCTGCATGGCGATGGTCGCCAACCTGCAGTACGGTTGGACGCTGTTCGTCAATCCCATGTCGGACAAGTTCCACTGGGCGAAAGCCGCGATCCAGGTTGCGTTCTCGATTTTCGTGCTGTGCGAAACATGGCTGGTCCCGGTCGAGGGCTGGTTGATGGACCGCTTCGGGCCGCGGCCGGTGGTGCTGGTGGGCGGCATCCTGGCGGGGATTTCCTGGATCCTGAATTCCTATGCAACTTCTCTGGGCTTTTTATATTTTTCCGCGGTGATCGGCGGAATCGGTGCCGGCGCCGTTTACGGAACCTGCGTCGCGAACGCGCTGAAGTGGTTTCCCGACAAGCGGGGACTCGCGGCGGGGCTGACGGCTGCCGGGTTCGGCGCCGGTGCGGCGCTCACCGTGATTCCCATCGCCAACATGGTGAAATCGGGAGGCTATGACAAAGCCTTCTTCGACTTCGGGCTGCTCCAAGGCATCGTGGTGTTTGTGGTGGCCTTATTCCTGATCCGCCCGCCCACGACCGCCATTGTCGCGGCACTGAAGGGCGCGGTAAATCCGCTGACCCGGCGCAATTTCGCGCCCGGCCAAATGCTCAAGACGCCGGTGTTCTGGATGCTCTATCTATGCATGGTGCTGGTGGCTTCAGGCGGATTGATGGCGGCCGCAGAGATTGCTCCGATCGCCAAGGATTACGGCGTCGCTACGACGCCGGTCAATTTCTTCTGGGCCACCATACCGCTGCTCACGCTCGCGCTGTCGATCGACAGCCTGGTCAACGGCTTTACGCGGCCGCTGACCGGTTGGTTATCCGACCATCTGGGCCGCGAGAACACGATGGTGCTGGTCTTTGCGGTCGAGGGGCTCGCCATCTGGGGCCTGATGTCATTCGGTCACTCGACGACGGGCTTCCTGATCTTCGCGCCGCTGATTTTCTTGGGTTACGGCGAGATCTTCTCACTGTTCCCGGCGGTCTGCGGCGACACGTTCGGCCCGAAGTTTGCGGGGGCCAACAACGGCTTTCTATACACCGCCAAAGGCACAGCGTCGCTGCTGATTCCGCTGGCGAGTTTGCTTAAGGCGAGTGCGGGCAGCTGGGTGCCGGTGCTCTGGATTGCAGGGGCACTGCCGATCGCCGCCTCGGTGCTGGCGATTTTCGTGCTGCAGCCGATGCGGCGACGAATGCTCGAGAGGGTGGCTGCCGAGGAGCCGGGGAAGGTCGGGCAGACAGCTTAGGCGCCGGAAATCTTGCGAAGAAAGGGGCGGCGTCGGCCGCCCCGTTTCTTTTTGATTACATCATTTTTCCAAGCACAGGCACGAGCAGCAACGCGACGATGTTGATGATCTTGATCAAGGGGTTGATCGCGGGCCCGGCCGTGTCCTTGTAGGGATCCCCCACCGTGTCGCCGGTCACCGCCGCTTTGTGGGCGTCCGAACCCTTGCCGCCGAAGTGACCTTCCTCGATATATTTCTTGGCGTTGTCCCAGGCACCGCCGCCCGTGGTCATCGAGATGGCGACGAACAGACCCGTGACGATCGTGCCGATCAGCAGCCCGCCGAGGGCTTGGATGCCGGCGCCCGGCCCCATCAGGAAATTCATGATCAATACCAGCACGATGGGCACGAGAATCGGCAAAAGCGAAGGCACGATCATTTCCTTGATCGCGGCCTTGGTCAGCATGTCGACGGCGCGCGAGTAATCCGGCTTGCCGGTGCCCTCCATGATCCCCGCGATCTCCTTGAATTGGCGCCGCACCTCATTGACCACCGCACCGGCGGCGCGGCCGACCGCTTCCATCGCCATGGCGGCAAACAGATAGGGCACGAGTCCGCCGATGAACAAGCCGATGATCACCGCGGGGTTCGATAGATCGAAGGTCGTGGGGTGGCCGAGCACTTCGCCTAATTTGTGGGTGTAATCGGCAAACAGCACCAGCGCTGCCAAGCCCGCCGAGCCGATGGCGTAGCCCTTGGTGACGGCCTTGGTGGTGTTGCCCACCGCATCCAACGGATCGGTGACATCGCGCACTTTCTTGTCCAGGTGCGCCATTTCGGCAATGCCGCCGGCGTTGTCGGTGATCGGGCCGTAGGAATCGAGCGCGACGATCATGCCGGTCATCGACAGCATCGCCGTGGCTGCAATGGCGATGCCATACAGTCCCTCCAGCTGGTATGAGGCCCAGATGCTCAAGGCCACGGCAATGACGGGCAGGGCGCAGGCTTTCATCGACACGCCGAGCCCGGCGATGATGTTGGTGGCATGACCGGTTTGCGAGGCTGCCGCCACGTGCTGTACGGGCTTGTACTCGGTTGCGGTGTAGTACTCGGTGATCACGATCATGGCGGCCGTCAGGGCCAATCCCACCAGCGTGCACAGCCACATTCTCATGGCGTGATCGCCCATGATGTTTTGCGCGACGAAGAAGAACGCGATGGCGGAAATGACCGCGGAGACGATCACGCCCTTGTACAGCGCGTTCATGATTTTGCCGCCTTCCCGGGTGGACACGAAGAAGGTGCCGATGATGGACGAGACGATGGAAATCGCGCCGAGCACCAGCGGAAATAGAATGGCGCGCGTGCCCAGGTCGGTCATCACCAGGCCGCCGAGCAGCATGGTCGCCACCAGCGTCACGGCGTAAGTCTCGAACAGGTCGGCCGCCATGCCGGCGCAATCGCCGACATTGTCACCGACATTGTCCGCAATCACCGCCGGGTTGCGCGGGTCGTCTTCGGGAATGCCGGCCTCGACCTTGCCCACCAGGTCCGCGCCGACATCGGCGCCCTTGGTGAAAATGCCGCCGCCCAAGCGCGCGAAAATCGAAATGAGGGACCCGCCGAAGGCCAAGCCCACCAGCGAACGCAATGCCGTGTCGGAATCGCCCAGCACGTTGAGCATGACAAAGTAATAGCCGGCGACGCCGAGCAGGCCTAAACCCACCACCAGCATGCCGGTGATGGCGCCGCCGCGGAACGCCACCTTCAGCGCCGCGTTGATGCCGTTGTGAGCGGCCTGCGCGGTGCGCACGTTGGCGCGTACGGAGATGAACATGCCGATGTAGCCCGCCAGTCCGGACAGGATCGCGCCGACCGCAAATCCGCCGGCTGTCGCCCAGTCGAGCGCAAAACCGATCGCCAGAAACAGGATGACGCCGACGATCGCGATGGTGGAGTATTGGCGGTTCAGGTAGGCACGCGCGCCAGCCTGGATGGCCGCGGCGATTTCTTGCATGCGCGCATTGCCGGCAGGCTGCTTCAAAATCCAGCGCACCGAAATGACGCCGTAGAGGATTGCAACAACACCGGCCGCAATCGCCAGCCATACCGCATTATCAAGAGTCATGTAGGTTCCCTTCGGGCTTATGTTATTGAAATATAAGAATTTAACGTCAAAAAAAGCGACGCGACTATATCACAAACGGTGTGCGCAGGCGCTTGGCAACGCTGGCGCCCTTCAATGTGACATAAGACGGCAATCCGTTGCGGTACGGAGGGTATCCTTCGCCTCCGATCAGGGGCAATAGATAGCGCCGGCAGGCGGTGGTGATGCCGAAGCCGTCGGCGCTGATGAAGTCGCGCGGCACTTTTTTCTCTTGATTGGCGATCGCGGCTAGAGGCGCTTCGCCGATGGCCCAGCGATAGGGTTTGGAAGACTTTCTGACGATGACCGGCATGACGGCGTTCTTGCCCTTCAGCGCCAGCTCGACCGCGGCCTTACCCACGGCATACGCCTGCTCGACATCCACCTTGGAGGCAATGTGGCGCGCCGAACGCTGCAGGTAATCGGCCACCGCCCAATGGAATTTGTAGCCGAAGGCCTGCTGCGTCATCTGCGCAACCACCGGACCGACGCCGCCCAATTGGGCATGGCCGAACGCGTCTTTGGTTCCGGCCTCGGCGAGGAATTTGCCGTCGGCGTCCTGCACGCCTTCGGACACCACGATGACGCAGTAACCGCGCTTCTCGACCGTGGCCTTCACTTTCTGCAGAAAAGCGCCGCGATCAAAGGCGATTTCGGGAAACAAGATGATGTGCGGCGCGTCGCCGGCCTTTTCCGCGGCCAAACCACCCGCGGCGGCGATCCAGCCGGCGTGCCGTCCCATCACTTCGAGTACGAAGACCTTGGTCGAGGTTCGGGCCATGGACGCAACATCGAGGGCGGCTTCACGCGTCGAGACGGCGATGTACTTGGCCACCGAACCGAATCCCGGGCAGCAATCGGTGATCGGTAAATCATTGTCCACGGTCTTGGGTATGCCGACGCAGATGATCGGATAGCCCATCTGCACGGCGATCTCGGACACTTTCTGTGCCGTGTCCATGGAATCGTTGCCGCCGTTGTAAAAAAAGTAGCCGATGTCGTGCGCGCGGAATATGTCGATCAACCGGGTGTATTGCGCGCGATTTTTGTCGATTCCGGCCAGCTTGTAGCGTGCGGAGCCGAACGCGCCGCCCGGCGTGTGGCGCAGCGCGCTGATGGCGGCCCGGCTTTCCTTGCTGACATCGATCATGTCCTCGGTCAGCGCGCCGATGATGCCGTGCCGGCCGGCATAGACTTTGCCGATTTTATCGGAGTGCCGGCGCGCGGCTTCAATCAGGCCGCAGGCGGAGGCATTGATGACCGCGGTGACGCCGCCGGACTGTGCATAAAACGCATTCTTTTTGGCCACACCGTCCTCCAAGATTTCAAGCCGCGCAGAATAGCCGATCGGCGCGACCTCTGGTACGGTAGCGCGCTTTTACCACCAAAAGAAAGCATGAGAATAGTCTTACTTGGCGCCCCGGGATCCGGCAAAGGCACGCAATCCGCATTGCTGGTCAAGGCCTATGGCGTGCCGCAAATATCCACCGGCGATTTGCTGCGCGAGGCGCGTGCCAAGGGCACCGAATTGGGGCTGCGCGCCAAGGCGGCCATGGATGCCGGCAAGCTGGTGGATGACGGCACGGTCCTCGGCATGATTCGCGAACGCCTGAGCCGGCCGGATGCCGTCAACGGCTTCATTCTGGATGGATTTCCCCGAAATCTGGCGCAGGCCGAGGCGTTGGAAAAAATGCTGGCCGACCTGGGCACGCCGCTCGAAGCCGTGGTGCTGCTGAATCTCGACTTGAAAATTCTGTTCAAGCGTCTCACGGGACGCCGGATTTGCGAAACCTGCAACCAGGTGTTCAACATATACACTTCGCCGCCGGGCATGTTGACCGAAAAGTGCGGCGACAAACCGCACCGATTGATTCAGCGCGACGATGACAAGGAAGAGGTCATCGGCAAGCGGCTCGATGTGTACGAGGCACAGACCAAGCCTTTGATCAGCCATTACCGCGAAGCGGGACTGCTGCGCGTGGTGGATGCCGACGCCGACATGAACACGGTGTTCAAGAATATTCAGAAGGCCATCGGCGCCCCGCCGCGTGCTTAAGGAGTCAGCGCGCGTCCGGGACTTGCCGCGCGCGCCGGCACGCTCTCTGCGCCGATCGCTGCCAGCAATGAGTTGCCGATCTCCTGCAATCGCCACCCCTTGAGCGCATGGGTATCGCGCCTGCCCATGGCGAGCGCCTTCAATTCGCCGCGCGGTGCCAGCACCTCTGCGCTCACCTGCAGCTCTGCCGCGCGCGCGTCGACGATTTTACTCAGCCGATCGAGCAGCGCTTTCTGTTCAGGGGTCGGGCGGGAATCCTGCACCGGCTCCAAATCCAGCATTGCGCCGCCGGCGGATTTCGCGAGCGCATCGAGCAGCGTCGCCGCAAACCTCTCGTTCATGGGCTGTACCGCCTCGAGCGCTGCGGCCGTGGCGGGATTGGCCTGTGCAACGGAAAATAGTGCGGCGTCCGACAGAATCCAGGCGCGCGGCAGGTCACGCTCGCGCGCCAGTTTCTCACGCCAGACGGCAACGGCCCTAGCACGGGCGCGCGGCTCAGGCGCGAGCTGGCCGATGCCGCGCAGCCGCTCCCAAGCCTGTGCAGGATCCGGTTCATACAGCCGGCGCTCCTCGAGTTCCAAGCAGTCCTCGCGGACCCAATGTTCGCGCTTCAAGTCCCGCAAGCGGCCGTTCAGCTCCCGTGCGACATCCTCCAGATACAGCACATCGTCCGCCGCGTATTCGAGTTGCGCAGGCGTCAGCGGCCGCTTCGACCAGTCGGTGCGGGTTTGTCCCTTGGGGACGGTGATATCGAGCAATGTTTTCACCAGTTCCGCGTAGCCGACCTGGGGCTTCATGCCGATGCATGCCGCTGCAATCTGGGTATCGAACACCGGCGAGATTACCTGCTTGGAGGTCAGGTAGACGGCTTCGAGGTCCTGGCGCGCGGCATGGATGAGCTTGCGCACGCCGGCCGCGGTCAAGACCGGCAGCAATGCGTCGAGGCTGCCGATTTTGAGCGTATCGACACACCATATCTGTCCCGCGGCGCGCAACTGCAGAAGGCACAATTTTGGAAAAAACGTGCGCTCGCGCAAAAATTCCGTGTCCAAACCGATCTCAGGCTGCGACTGCAGAGTGCGGGCAAGCGGCTCGAGCTGCTCGCTTCGGTCGATCCAAATCGCGTCAGGCATGGTCCTACCGCCGTGTACAATTTGCCGCGAAGTATGACTGAAACGATATGCTGCTACTCGCAAAAGCTTTTTTAGACATCGCGCTGCGTCGGCAAACGCCGGCGTATTTGCCCGCCTCGCTGTTGCTGCTGGTGCTGGCGGCCTGTGCCCTGGCGCTGACGGAAGTGCTGGGCGCGTTGCTGCCGCCGCCGCCCAACGGTCAGATTCCGCTGCGCATCCTCTTGGAAGTCGGCATGCCGCTCACGTTTACCTGGCTGTTGCTGGCGTGTGCGCGCCGCCGCGCGCGCTTTCTGCAGACCGCCACCGCGCTCTTGGGCGTAGGAGCCCTGGCGGCGTTGATACTTTATCCCTTGGACTCCCTGATACGCGTGATGGGCGAGGACAAATGGATGTCGCTGCCGGTAGCCGTAATTTGGACCGCCGTGTTCATCGGCTACTTGCTGGCTTGCGCGCACATCTGGCGCTCCGCACTGGACTCGGGTTTTATTCTGGGAGCCGCCATCACCCTTAGCTACTTCGTCTTATCCAGTTCCATCGGCCATCGGCTGCTGGCCCAATCTTGACGCGGCACATTCACATCCTAGGCATCGCCGGCACCTTCATGGGGGGTGTGGCCGCCATCGCCAAGAGCGCGGGATTTCGCGTCACCGGCTCGGATCTGAACGTGTACCCGCCCATGAGCACGCAGCTGCAAGCGCTCGGCATCGAGTTCGTGCAGGGCTATGGCGCCGATCAGCTGGATCTCGAGCCCGACGTCGTGGTGGTCGGGAACGCGCTGAGCCGCGGCATGCCGGTGATCGAAGCCATGCTCGACCGCGGCATCGCGTATACCTCGGGGCCGCTGTGGCTCGCCGAGGAGGTATTGCATAAGCGCCACGTGATCGCGGTCACCGGCACCCATGGCAAAACCACCACCACCGCCATGCTCACCTGGATTCTGGAACATGCGGGCCGGAACCCGGGATACCTGGTCGGCGGCGTGCCCAGCAATTTCGATTCCAGCGCGCGCTTGGGCGCGGCGCCATACTTCGTGATCGAGGCCGATGAATACGACACGGCGTTTTTCGACAAGCGCGCGAAATTCGTGCACTACCGCCCGCGCACGGCCATCCTGAATAATCTGGAATATGATCACGCCGACATTTATCCCGATGTGGCCTCGATCCGCCGGCAGTTCAATCAATTGCTGCGCACCGTTCCTAAGTCGGGACGGCTCATCGTGAATGGGCATGATCCGCAACTCGCGCAGACCTTGAGCGAGGGAAGCTGGACGCCGCGCGAATCCTTTGGATTGGCGCAACCGGGACTGGCGCAAACTGCGTCCTGCGATTGGACCGCGCAGATTGCGCCGGCTTCCGCGGCGAGCCGCTTCACCGTGCTGTTCAAGGGCCGCCTGGTGGCCGAAGTCGCTTGGGAGTTGATCGGCGAACACAACGTGCTGAATGCGCTGGCGGCAATCGGCGCCGCTCAGCATGCGGGGGTGGCGCCGGAGCGTGCCGCGCAAGCCTTGAATTCGTTTCGCGGCGTCAAACGGCGCATGGAAGTGCGCGGCGTGGCCGGCGGGGTTACCGTATACGATGACTTCGCGCACCACCCGACCGCCATCGAGACGACGCTCAAGGGCTTGCGCGCGCGGGTCGGAGCGCAGCGAATCCTCGCGGTACTGGAGCCGCGTTCCAACACCATGAAGCTGGGCGTGCACCGCGAGCAGCTGGCGCCCTCGCTCGAGATAGCCGACAAGAGCTGGTTCTTTGCGCCCAAGGACTTGGGCTGGGACTTAAAGGGCGCGGTTGCGAACATGGGAGATCGAGTGAGCCTTGCGGCGACCATCGATGAGCTGGTGCAGGACCTGACCGCGCAGGCGCGCTCGGGGGATCATGTGTTGATCATGAGCAATGGCGGTTTCGGCGGTCTGCACGATAAATTGTTGGCGGCCTTGCGGGCGCGCTGATGGCGGCGCCGCAATCGATTGCCCTGTTTCCGCTCAACGTCGTGCTATTTCCCGAAGGTCCGCTGCCGCTGCGAATCTTTGAAACCCGCTACGTCGACATGGTGCGCCGCTGCATGCGCGAGGATCAGCGCTTCGGCGTGGCGTTGATCCGCGAGGGCAGCGAGGTGGGGCCGGCCGATACCTTCGAAATCGGTACCATGGCGAAGATCGTCGACTTTCATCAATTGTCGGATGGGTTTCTCGGCCTGTCTTGCGTGGGCGAGCAGCGCTTTCGAATCTTGAGCCGCAGCCGTCAGGCCGACGGGCTGAACCTGGCCGGCATCGAAAGCTTGGCGCGCGAAGCCAAGACCGCCGTGCCCGAGCGCCATGCGCGCCTGGCCGAACTCTTGAAGACCGTTCTGCCGCAACTGGGCGAAGTCTACGCGGGCATCGAGATGCACTTGGACGACGCAGCTTGGGTCGGGCATCGTCTCGCGGAAATTTTGCCGATCGCCGCGGCGGAAAAACAATTCTGTCTCGAGCTCAACGACCCGGTGCAGCGCCTGGACGTGCTCAGCCCTTTGGCGCAGGGCGCGGCAAACTAGGAAGGCCTCGGCGTCGGCGCGGAGCTGGAGCGGGCCTGCGGCACCCACCGGGCGCGGGTGAACCAGAGCGCGATCGCGATACAGACTCCCCACGGCAGCAACCAGTAGCCCAATAAACCGTCGAAGCGGCCGACCCAAAAGGCATAGTGCGGCGCCGTGCCGCTGGTGGTTGCTTCCTGCAACATGCGCAGCACGAGCACCCATCCGGCATGCAGACCGATGGCCACCGCGATGTTGCCGGTAAGCACGCGCGTGAGGCTCAAGATCAGCCCGACGATGAGCCACGAAAGAAATGAGTCGAATACCAACGCCGGCTGCGCCAGCGGCGAGAACGAGCGCAGCAACAGGTCGAAGCCGCTGCCCCAGCCGATATCCTCGGGGGCGATGCGGTTTTTTGCAAAAAAGTGCAGGACCGCGAACAGCGGGGCGGTCAGCAGGGCGGCGATCCACGGCCCCGACTCGCGTTCGATGGCCGTGTGCATGGCGCCGCGAATCACCGTTTCCTCGAGCAGCGCGACGGCGACTCCGGAGCCCAACCCGACGAGGAAAATGCGGGCCAAATTCAGCGGCGTCGGCGCGAAGCTTGGGGTAACGACGCGCAGATGCGTCGCCAGCAAAAAGGCCGCGCCGATCGCGGCGGTGGCGACGCCGATCGCTCCCCAGGCGCAGCTCACTTTGAGAAATCTGCGCCACGGCAGGCCATAACCGAAATCGCGCGCGCGAGTCAGCTGCAAACGTCGGCACAGCCACACGAGCTCGGCGATCAGCACCAGCATCGCAACCCGGCTGGCGACGCGATGAAACGCCCAGCCGGCGAAGCGGGACGTCAGTTCATAGGCCGGAAAGCTGAGCAGCGCGCCGATCACGCCTGCGAGCACGATGGCGCCGACGAACCATGCGAAGGCGCGCATACGTGGGCCTTAAGAGCCGGTCTGCGAAGCGTTCATCGATGCGAACACCCGTGCGGCGGCCGCGGTGGTGGCATCGATGTCCGCCGCGGAATGCGCCGCCGACAAAAATCCTGCCTCGAAGGCGGAAGGCGCGAAGTACACGCCTTCGTTCAGCATGCCGTGAAAAAATCGCTTGAAGCGCTCGACGTCGCAGGCCATGACTTTCTCATAGCGATCGACGTTGCGCTCGGTCGTGAAGAAAAATCCGAACATGCCGCAGACGTGATTTGTGCTAAGCGCAATTCCGGCGCCGGCCGCCGCCGTCGCCAATTTCTCCACCAATATATCGGTCATCGCGCCCAAGCGCTGATGAAACCCGGGCGCGCCGATCAGTTCGAGGGTGGTGATGCCGGCGATCATGGCGACCGGATTTCCGGACAGCGTCCCGGCCTGGTAGACCGGGCCCAAGGGAGCGAGCTGCTCCATGACATCGCGCCGGCCGCCGAATGCGCCGACCGGCATGCCGCCGCCGATGATTTTACCGAGCGTGGTCAGATCGGGACGCACGCCGTACAGCGCTTGCGCGCCGCCCAAGGCGACGCGAAAACCTGTCATGACTTCGTCGAATATCAGCAGCGCACCCGACCGGTCGCACTCGCGCCGCAAGACTTGTAGAAAATCCGGCGCCGGCGGGATGCAGTTCATATTGCCGGCCACGGGCTCGACGATGACGCAGGCGACCTGCGCACCGATCTGCCGCAACACGCGCTGGACTTGATCGGCGTCGTTGTAATTCAGCGTCACCGTGTGGCCGGCGAGCGATTTCGGAACGCCCGGCGAAGTGGGCACGCCGAGCGTCAACGCGCCGGAGCCGGCCTTGATCAACAGCGAATCGGAATGGCCGTGATAGCAGCCCTCGAATTTCACGATGGTATCGCGGCCGGTGAAGCCTCGCGCCAGCCGGATGGCACTCATGGTCGCCTCGGTGCCGGAACTGACGAAGCGCACCAACTCGATGGAAGGCATGAGTTCGACGACCCGCCGAGCGAGCCGCGTCTCCAATTCGGTCGGAGCGCCGAAGCTCAGGCCGTCGGCGGCAACACGCTGCACCGCTTCGATGACCCGCGGGTGCGCGTGGCCCAGGATCATCGGGCCCCAGGAGCCGACGAAGTCGATGTAGCGGCGATCATCCGCGGCGACCGCGTAGGCGCCGTGGGCTTTCTTGAAGAAAATGGGCTCCCCGCCGACGCCGCGAAAGGCGCGAACCGGCGAATTGACACCACCCGGAATGTACTTGCAGGCTTCTTGAAACAGGCTCATGGCCTGGCACTTTAGACAGTGATGACTGTCTCGGGCAAGCTAAGTCGCACCTCCAGCCCGCCGCTGTCCGCATTGACGGCTCTGGCGGAGCCGCCGTGAGCGCGCATGACTTGAGAGGTGATGGCGAGGCCGATGCCTTCGCCGCCGCTGTCGCGGTCGCGCGATTCGGCCACTCGATAGAACGGCTCGAAGATCCGCTCCAAGTCCGCCCCCGGAACCCCCGGCCCGTGATCGCGAATGACAATCTCCAGGCCGCTGCTCGCGCGAGCCACCTGCATTTCCACCGGCGTGTCGCTCGGGCTGTAGCGCACCGCGTTGCGCAGCACGTTCTCGATCGCGCTGCGCAGCAGTTCGCGGCTGCCGAGCACCGCTTCGTTGGCCGCGCCGCGCAGGTTAATCCTGCAATTCTTCACGGCGCCTTCGAAATTGGCGTCGCGCACGACCTCCTCGATCACGTCGTCGAGTTCGAAGCGCTCGCGCTGGAGCAGGGCATCGGTGCCGTGCAGGCGTGCAAGCTTCAGTACCTGGCTGATCATCGAATCGAGGCGTTCGATCTCGCGTTCCAGCCGATCGAGTTGTCGCGCGGAGTCGGCCGGGGGCTGGCGCGCCAGCCCCAAGGCCACGCGCATTCTGGCCAGCGGCGAGCGCAGCTCGTGGGAAATATCGCGCAGCAGCTGCGTGGTGGCGCTGCGATTCGCCCGCAGCTGATCAGCCATGGCATCGAAGTCGCGGGCCAGCACCGCGAGCTCGTCTTTGCGCCCCTCGAGTCCCGCGCTGACGCGCACGTCGAGATTTTCCGAGGCGAGAGCGCGCGCGCCGGCCTGAATGCGGCGAATCGGTGCCGTGAGGTGCTCCGCCAGCCACCAGCTCGTGAGGGCGCTCACAACCAGTGCAATGCCGAGAATGGTGAGGGAAATGGCGGGCAAGCTGAGCGCGCCGAAGATGCTGGGGCGGCGCGGCGTGGTCAGCACGGTGTATATCAATCCGTCCGGGGCGATGATTTGCGGAGCGGCGCGGCTGGGGCGGAAATTGCCCGGAACCGGGTCGCGATTGAGGAATTCCAGGCGCCGCGCCGCACTCTCGGGCAGCCGCCGTCCGAGAATGTCCTGGCCGTCGGGACCGACGACGAATAATTCACGGTCCCCCAAAGCGGTCCTGTTGCTTTGCAGCCAGCTTTTCAACGCAGCGACCCCGCCGCGCGCCAGAATTTCCGACGCCTGGATGGCAACGGAAGGGCGGCGCTGATACTCGAACGGCTCGTTTTCGCGGGAAGTGATGGTGAAGGTGGTGGCGATACTGCTGCCGACGATCAGCGTCATCGCCAGCAGGAACAACGTGAAGATCCTTAGGAACAGGCTATGCATGCGCCCAAGTCAGCGTATAGCCCGATCCCCGAACGTTCTTTATTTCCGGATTTTTTCCCGCCTCGAGTTCCAGCTTGCGGCGCAAATTGCTGATGTGCGTGTCGATGCTGCGATCGTAGGCCGCCAGCTTGCGGCCGAGCGCCTGCTCGGTCATGGAGTCGCGCGAAATCACCTGGCCCGCCGAGCGCATCAGCAATTCCAGCACGCGAAATTCCGCGCCGGTGAGCGCCACCGGTTTTTCCGCGACGTGCACCTGGCGCGTTCCCGAGTTCAAGGTGATGGGCCCGACATTCAGCTCATCGGGAACGGCGCCCCGCGGCGCGCGGCTGTTCGCGCGGCGCAGAATCGCGCGGATTCGCGCCACCAATTCGCGCGGATTGAAGGGTTTGCTCAAGTAATCGTCGGCGCCGAGTTCCAGGCCGACGATGCGGTCCACATCGTCGCCGCGCGCGGTGAGCATCAAAATGGGAGTGGCATAAGAAGCCCCCAGCTTACGCATCACGTCGAGACCGCCGACGCTCGGCAGCATCACGTCGAGAATCACGATTTCAAATTCGGCGATCTGCAGTTCCGCCAAGGCCTCGCTGCCGTCGTGCACGCTTTTCACTTCGAAGTGTTCGGCGGTCAGGTATTCGGACAGCATCTGACAGAGCTCGCGATCATCATCGACCAGGAGCACGCGGGGCTCGCGAGTCGCCGTGGGATCAGTTGTCATGACTCATACTCTCGCACAGTCGGCCCGAAGGCGTGCCGCGCGCGGTCGAATTTGCAATTCTTAACAGAACGTTGCGTTGCCTCTGACACATGTTCACACGGCGCCAGTCTAGGATAGAGACGTATCCTCTTTTTACCGTATTGGAGCATTACATGAAATCGAATCGCAATCTGCTGGCTGGAACTCTCCTGGTGGCCGGGGCCCTGGTGACAACCGCCGCGGGTATTTCGATCGCGATCGCGGCTGACGAACCTGCGGCCGCAACGCCGGCCACGACGCCCGCGCCGGGCCCGCATGGCCGTGATGGGTGGCATCATCACCATGGCGCCTTCCACATGTTGTCGAAGCTCAACTTGAGTGCCGAGCAGCAGGCATCCGTCAAAACCATCATGGCGAATGCTGCTCCGCAGATGAAGAGCATTCACCAGGAGATGCGCGCCAACTCGCTGAAACTGAGCCAAACGCAGCCGACCGACGCGAACTACCCCAATGTCGTCTCGCAGGTCACGCAGGCCAACGGCTCGCTGCATTCGCAGATGATCACGCAACGCGAAGCGGTGCGCGCGCAGATTTTCAAGGTGTTGACGCCGGCCCAGCAAACGCAGCTCGCCGCGCTGAAGGCGCAGATGCAGGCGCGCATGCAAGCACGGCGCGCGGCTTGGGCGGCGCGTGGTGCGGGTGCGCCGCCCGCGGTGCAATAGGCTTAAGCGGAATTTATCGAGAGGATCTGTTTTAGCAGTCTCGGGATCGTTGTCGTTCTGACGCTCATCTTTGGGCGGCCGCGATCCCGTCTTTTTTCAGCAGCGCAATGACGCTGCCCCGTCCCACCAGATGCCCGGTGCCGACGATCACCAGGTAATTCTTGTCATCGTTGAGCAGCGCCTCGATTTTCGGCACCCATTTGCGGTTGCGCGCCACCAGCACCGAGTCAAATAGCGCCGGGTCGCGGTCGATCTCGGGCTTCAGTTGGTCGACGAACCATTGCGTGTCGCCGCCTGCCCAGGCGTGCACCATGGCATCGACTTCCTTGGGCAGGTCATGCGCTTCCTCGAGGCTCGAGATCAAATAGTCCGCTTGCTCGTCCATGGAGAGCGCGTCGAACAGAGCGATTTGATCGTGCACCGTCTCCAGTCCCGCCACGGATTTGCCATCGGCGCGCGCGCGCTCCAAGAAAAACATTTCCACGCCGGACTTCGGCTGAAAGCCGAGTTGCAGCAGCTGCAGCTGCGAAATCGCTTCCGCGGCGAACCAAGGCGCGAACGCGTCGAAAATACCGAGATCAATGCCTACGTCCCGGGCCAAGGCTTGCGCACGCTTGTAGCGCGCATCGCCCATGATGGCCGACAATGTCTTGCCCTCGGGCAGCCGCGCGCTGGCGAGCAGCTCCGTCTGCATGCGCTGCGAGTCGATCTCGGCCAGGTTGACTTCCATGAAAATCGAGTTGGCGTTGGCGTAGGCATTCAGCACCGCCGGCGCAAGCGGATAGTCGCTCGGCCGCAGCACATGAATCGAGCCCAGGATGTAAACCGTGTTGTGCTTGCCGTGCAATTCCCACAGCGCGTGCAGCGGGCCCTCGGCGCGCACCGATGCCGAGAGAGCGGCGCACGACAGCGCCAGTCCCAGCACTCGACAGCGGAACAAGGATCGTCGCATCGAGGATTTGCGCCTAACTCGCGGTTTGCCGCAATTGCGCCGATTCTACCCAGTGCACCTGAGAGTCGATACGTCCATCTGCATGTAAGTCGAAGGTGCGGTAGGCCGGCGGAGCGGAATCCACCGCGTAGCGATCGCTTTTCGGCAGAAATTGCGCGCCGGTGGAGGGCGTCGCAAACAAGCGCACGGCACCGCGATTGCCGTCGAACGCTTGGTGAACATGGCCCCACACCACTGCGCGCACATTGGCATGCGCATCGATGATGTTCCAAAAACCTTCTGCTTCAGCGAGTCCGACGCTGTCCAACCAGCGGCTGCCCATCGCAATCGGATGATGATGCAGGCACACCATGGCGTGCTTGGGTGCTGCCTCGAGCGCCGCATCGAGTCGTGCCAGCTCGTTCTTCGTCAAGCGTCCACCCACGTGTCCGGGATCGTAGCTATCGAGCATCACGAAGGTCCAATCGCCGACGGTGTGCGTGCCGCAAATCTTGAACGGATCGCCGCTGAGTTCGGCGCGCATGATTTCCGGCTCATCGTGATTGCCGGGAATGCACAACACGGGCTTGGCCAAGTTGCCGAAAAAGCTGCGAAACCGCAAATACCCGGACTTGTCGTCTTGCACCAAATCGCCGGTGACCAGCACGGCCTCGTAATTCGGCGCGCGCGAAAACGCCGCATCGAGCGTCGCATGCAGGCTCGAATCGGTCTCGACGCCGCGCAATCTGCCGCTTGCGCTGCCGTAAAGATGCGTGTCCGTGATTTGTAGAATTTGCATCGGGTGAATGGTAACAAAGCGATGCCGCGGCGACGGTGAACTGGGTCATGACGCCGGTGCTGCGCGTTATACATAAAGAGACTACCGTTATGTGACCGCGTTCCGAGAATGCGACCGAAATCACACGGCATTGCTGGCAGGAGGCTCATCGGAGACAATATGCGGCTTGTCTCGTTAAATTAAGAAGCCCCTCATGCCCACCCGCCGCGACCTTGCAAACGCCATTCGTGCCCTCTCCATGGACGCGGTCCAAAAGGCAAATTCGGGCCATCCGGGCGCTCCCATGGGCATGGCGGACATCGCCGAAGTCCTGTGGCGAGACGTGCTTAAGTTCAATCCGGGCAATCCCACGTGGCTGGACCGCGACCGCTTCGTGCTCTCCAACGGCCACGCGTCGATGATGCTCTACTCGGTCCTGCATCTCACCGGCTATCCCTTGTCGATGGAGGAAATCAAGAATTTTCGGCAATTTGGCTCGAAGACTCCGGGGCACCCGGAGCGTGAACTGCATCTTGGCATCGAGACCACCACGGGGCCGTTGGGCCAAGGATTTGCCAATGCGGTCGGCATGGCGCTGGCTGAGCGCTCGCTGGCGGCCACGTTCAACCGGCCGGGCCACGCCATCATCGATCATCACACCTATGTCTTCATGGGCGATGGCTGCATGATGGAAGGCGTTTCGCACGAGGCGGCTTCCTTGGCCGGCATGCAGCAGCTCGGCAAGCTCATCGTGGTCTATGACGACAACGGTATTTCCATCGACGGCAAGGTCGTGGGCTGGTTCGACGACGATACCGCGCACCGCTTCGAGGCCTACGGTTGGCACGTCATCCCGCATATCGATGGCCAGAGCAGCGAGGCCGTTGCCGCAGCCCTGGCGGCCGCGCGCGCCGTCACGGACAAGCCCTCACTCATCTGCGCAAAGACCATCATCGGTTTCGGGGCACCCAAGGAAGGCACGCAAACCATGCATGGCGAAGCGATGGGCGACGCCGATATTGCCGTCGCACGCCGGACGCTTAACTGGCCCTCACCGCCGTTCGAAATCCCCGCCGATATTCGCGCCGCCTGGGACCGACGCGAGAAGGGTGCCGCAGCCGAGCGCGCATGGCGCGACCGTTTCGCCGCCTACAAGCAAGAATTTCCGGCGCTAGCCGCCGAACTGGAGCGGCGCATGGCCGGCGACCTGCCGGCTGGACTCGATGACTTGCTGCGGACATTCGCCGGCGGCGCGCAGTCCGAGGGTAAGTCCCTGGCCACCCGGCAATCCTCGCAGGCGACACTCAACGCCATCGGCCCGTCGATGCCGGAGTTGCTGGGCGGTTCGGCGGACTTGACGCCCTCAAACGGCACCTGGCGCAAGGACTCGGTCACCTTGGGCCCCACGCTGCCCGCGGGAAATTACATTCATTACGGTGTGCGTGAGTTCGGCATGTCGGCGGTGATGAACGGCATCGCGGCGCACGGCGGCATCATTCCGTACGGCGGCACGTTCTTGACCTTTTCCGACTACGCGCGCAACGCGGTACGCATGGCCTGCCTGATGCGCATACGCGTGATATTCGTCTACACGCACGATTCGATCGGCCTGGGCGAGGATGGCCCCACGCATCAGCCGATCGAGCAACTTGCAAGTCTGCGGGTGATCCCACATATCGATGTCTGGCGGCCCTGCGATGCGGTTGAAACGGCCATGGCGTGGGGAGCGGCACTGGATAATCGGGACGGTCCTACGCTGCTGGTATTGACGCGCCAAGCCTGCACGCATCAGGCGCGAGAGCCTGCTCAGGTCGCCGGCATCACCCGGGGCGGCTATGTGCTGATCGAACCGGCGGGCGGCCCTGAGGCCATCGTGATTGCCACCGGATCCGAAGTGGGAATCGCCGCCGAGGCGGTGCGCAGCGTGAACGCCAAGGGCCGTAAGGTCCGGCTCGTGTCCATGCCCAGCACCAACCGTTTCGATGCGCAGGACGAGGCGTACAAGGAGGGCGTGCTGCCCGCCGCTGTAATGCGGCGCGTGGCGGTGGAGGCCGGCGTGCGCGCCGGCTGGTGGCGCTACGTGGGTCTCAAAGGGCAGGTCGTGGGAATCGATCACTTCGGCGCCTCGGCACCCGCAAAAGTGCTGTTTCCGCAATTCGGCTTTACCGCCGAGAAGGTCGTCGAGGCGGTGGAGAAAGTGCTGGCCGGCTGATGTGAGCCAGCGGCTGATGCGGGTTAGGGGATTTACAGTTGCGCGAAGCGCATGAGGAATACGATGGCGATCAAAGTTGGGATCAATGGTTACGGGCGAATCGGCCGCAATATTCTGCGGGCGCTGTACGAGGGCAAGCACGGCGGCAACCTCAAGATCGTTGCCATCAACGACTTGGGCGACGCCAACACGAATGCCCATCTGACCCGCTTTGACACCGCGCACGGCCGATTTCGCGGCGAGGTTCACGTCGAGGGCGACTCCATGGTGGTCAACGGCGATCGCATCCGCGTCGTCGCGCAGCGTGATCCGACCAAATTGCCTTGGGCGGAGCTCGGCGTCGACTACGTGCTCGAGTGCACCGGTCTCTTCACGAGCAAGGCCAAGGCGGCGGCGCATCTGGCCGCGGGCGCCAAGAAGGTCGTGATTTCCGCGCCGGGCGGCGAGGATGTGGACGCCACCATCGTCTACGGCGTTAACGACGACATTTTGAAATCCAGCATGACGGTCATTTCAAATGCCTCCTGCACCACCAACTGCCTGGTGCCTTTGGTGAAGGTGCTGCACGAGAAGGTCGGTGTCCTGGCGGGCGTGATGAACACCATTCACTCCTACACCAACGATCAAGTGCTGACGGATGTGTACCATTCCGACCTGCGCCGCGCGCGCTCGGCGACCATGTCCATGATTCCGGCCAAGACCGGCGCGGCGGCGGCGGTCGGTCTCGTGTTGCCGGAGCTCAAAGGCAAGATCGACGGCTTTGCGATCCGCGTGCCGACGATCAACGTCTCCTTGGTGGACTTGAGCTTCACCGCGGCGCGCAAAACCGGCGTGCAGGAAATTCACGATGCCATCAAGGCGGCGGCGAACGGCCCGCTGAAGGGAATTCTGGCCTATAACGACCAACCGCTGGTGTCGGTGGATTTCAATCACGATCCCGCTTCTTCCACCTACGACGCGACGCTGACCAAGGTCATCGAAGGGACGTTGGTGAAGGTGTGCTCGTGGTACGACAATGAATGGGGATTCTCCAACCGTATGCTCGACACCACGCTCGCCTGGTCGAAGGCCAAGTAAGAGTTCCCTTGAAAATCACGAAAATGTCCAGCCTGGATCTGCGCGGCAAGCGGGTGCTGATTCGCGAGGACCTGAACGTGCCGATCCAGGGCGGCGCGGTGAGCAGCGATGCGCGTATCCGCGCCGCGCTGCCGACCATTCAGGCGGCGCTGACCGCGAAGGCACACGTGCTCGTCATGTCGCACCTCGGGCGCCCCGAAGAAGGCAAGTATGCGGAGGAGTTCTCCCTGGCGCCGGTGGCCAAACGCCTGGCGCAATTGCTCGGCGTTCCCGTGGCGTTCAAGAAGGACTGGCTCGACGGCGTCGAAGTGGGGCCCGGCGAGGTTGTGCTGCTGGAAAACGTGCGCTTCAACAAGGGTGAAAAGAAGGACGCCGACGAACTGTCGCGGCGCATGGCGGCGCTGTGCGACATCTATGTCATGGACGCGTTCGGCACCGCGCATCGCGCCGAAGCCAGCACGCACGGGGTCGCGAAGTACGCGCCCATCGTGTGCGCAGGTCCTCTGCTGGTGAGCGAGTTGTCGGCGCTCGAAACCGCGCTGGAGAAACCCGCGCGGCCGCTGTTGGCCATCGTCGCCGGCTCCAAAGTCTCGACCAAGCTCACGGTCCTGGAATCCCTGTTGAGCAAGGTGGATCAGCTCATCGTCGGCGGCGGCATCACCAATACCTTTCTTGCGGCCTTGGGCTTCAATGTGGGCAAGTCGCTGTACGAGCCCAACATGCTGGACATCTGCAGGCGCTTGCTGGAGCAATCGAAAAAGCGCGGCATCGTCATTCCCATGCCCACGGATGTGGTGGTGGCGAAGGAGTTCTCCGCGCGGGCGGAAGCCGACGTCAAGGACGTGCAGCAGGTGTCCGCCGAGGACATGATCCTCGACATCGGCCCGGATTCCGCCGAAGCGATCGCGGCGTTGGTCGCGTCCGCCGGCACGATTCTTTGGAATGGCCCGGTGGGCGTGTTCGAGTTCGCGCAATTCGGCGAGGGCACGCGCACGCTGGCCACCGCCATTGCGCGCAGCAAGGCCTTCTCGCTGGCGGGCGGCGGCGACACGCTGGCCGCGATCGAGAAATACGGCATCGAGGACAGCATTTCCTACATATCCACCGGTGGCGGCGCCTTCCTGGAATTCGTTGAAGGCAAGAAGCTTCCCGCGGTGGAGATTCTCGAGCAGCGCGCGGCATGAACTCCGGCCTGCGACGCACTAAAATTGTCGCGACGTTGGGTCCCGCCACGGACGATCCAGCGGTGCTCGAGGACATGGTGCGCGCCGGTGTGGATGTGGTGCGCTTGAATTTCTCGCACGGTGCGGTGGCCGATCACGCGCGGCGGGTTGAACTGGTGCGCGAGGCTGCGCGCCACGCGGGCCGCTACGTCGGGGTGCTCGGCGATCTGCAGGGCCCGAAGATCCGCATCGATCGATTCGCGGCCGGGAAGATCGAGCTGCGAGACGGCGCGGAGTTCACCCTGGACGCCTCTCTGGCCGTCGATGCGGGCACCGAGTATTCCGTGGGAATTGCCTACAAGAAGTTGCCGACCGACGTGTTCGCCGGCGACGTACTGCTGTTGAACGACGGCCAGATCAGCCTCAGGGTCGTCGACATAGAAGGCCCGCGCATCAAGACCCGCGTCCTGGTGGGCGGCGAACTCGGCAACAACAAGGGCATCAACCGGCAGGGCGGCGGACTGTCCGCCGGTGCGCTGACCGACAAAGACCGCGAGGACATCGTCACGGCGGCGCGACTGAAGGTCGACTACCTGGGGATCTCGTTTCCGCGCGACGCCGCCGACATGGATGAGGCCCGTGGCTTGCTGCGCCAGGCCGGCGGGCACGGCCTGCTGGTCGCGAAAATCGAGCGCGCGGAGGCGATCAAGAACCTCGCCGCCGTCGTCAAAGCCAGCGATGGCGTGATGGTGGCGCGCGGCGATCTGGGCGTGGAAATGGGCTTCGCCGAGCTTGCCGGCTTGCAGAAACTGATCATTCAGGAGACCCGGCATCAGAACAAAGTCGTGATCATGGCCACGCAGATGATGGAATCGATGATTACCGCCACGATTCCCACGCGGGCCGAGGTGTCCGACGTCGCCAATGCCGTCATGGACGGGACCGACGCCGTCATGCTGTCCGCGGAGACGGCCTCCGGCCGGCATCCTGCCAAGGTGGTCGAGGCGATGGCGCAGATCGTGGTCGGCGCGGAAAAATATGAGGTGGAGCATGTCCGCGCGCGGCAGCGCCAGAGCGGATTCTTCGCGCACACGGATGAAGCCATTGCCGCTGCGGTCATGTACACGGCGAATCACCTGCATGTGAAAGCCATCGTCGCATTGACCGAATCCGGTTCGACGGCGCTGTGGATGTCGCGCGTGCGCTCGGACATCCCCATCTATGCCTTCACCCGGCATGAGAACACGCGCCGCCGGGTGACCTTGTATCGCGGCGTTTATCCGATCGCATACGATGTTGAAGACCGGGGCGAAGCCGTGTATTTCTCGATTTTCCGCCTTCTGCTGGGCCAAAAATTAGTGCTGGAGAACGATCACATCATTCTCACCAAGGGCGAGCTCAGCGGTATCTCCGGCGGCACCAATTCCATGCAGATCCTGCGCGTCACACGAAAGTAGCTTTAGATGGCCAACGAATTTCGCGGCACAGATCGATACATCGCCACCGACGAATTGATGGCAGCGGTCAACGCCGCGGTGGTTTTGTCGCGGCCCTTGCTCATCAAGGGCGAGCCGGGCACGGGAAAGACGCTGCTGGCGAACGAAATTGCGCGCGCCTTAGAGAAGCCATTTTTCGAGTGGCACATCAAATCCACCACCAAGGCGCAGCAGGGACTGTACGAGTACGACGCCGTCTCGCGTCTGCGCGACTCACAGCTGGGCGATATCAGGGTCAAGGACATCCGCAACTACATCCTGAAGGGCAATTTGTGGGAGGCCTTCGATTGCGACGTGCAGCCGGTGCTGCTCATCGATGAAATCGACAAGGCCGACATTGAATTTCCGAACGATCTGCTGCGCGAGCTGGACCGGATGGAGTTTTCCGTTTACGAAACGCACGAGACGGTGCGTGCCAAGCATCGGCCGATCATCGTGATCACCAGCAACAACGAAAAAGAGCTGCCCGACGCCTTCCTAAGGCGTTGCTTCTTTCATTACATCCGTTTCCCCGATACGGCGACCATGACCCAGATCGTCGACGTGCATTTTCCGGACTTGAAGCGCGAGCTGCTGCACGAAGCGCTGACGACGTTTTTCAAGATCCGCGAAACGCCCGGCCTCAAGAAAAAGCCGACCACGTCGGAATTGCTCGATTGGATCAAGCTGCTGGTCGCGGAAGACATTTCCCCGGAAGCTTTACGCAGCGACGACGCGAAAAAGCTCATTCCGCCGCTGTATGGCGCGCTGCTGAAGAATGAGCAGGACGTGCACCTGTTCGAGCAGCTCGTCTTTCTGCACCGCCGGAATGCTCGTTAAGTTCTTTTTTCTGCTGCGCAAGACCGGCGTGCCGGTCTCCATCACCGAATTGCTCACTCTGCTCGAGGCCCTCAAGGCCGGCTTGGGCGACTTGAGCGCCGAGCGCTTTTACTATTTGGCGCGCACCTGCCTGGTCAAGGACGAGAAGTTCTACGACCGCTACGATCGCGCCTTTGCGGCGCACTTCAAGGGCATCGAGGATGTATTCGCGCTGCTGCAACGGCAGCTGCCGGCCGACTGGCTGGAAAAACTGACGGTGCGCGAATTTACGGATGAAGAGAAGGCCGAGATCGAAGCCCTGGGCGGCTGGGACAAGCTGATGGAGACCCTCAAGAAGCGTCTCGAAGAGCAGAAGGAGCGGCATCAGGGCGGCAACAAGTGGATCGGCACCGCGGGAACCTCGCCGTACGGGGCCTACGGCTTCAATCCCGAGGGCGTGCGCATCGGCCAGGACGGCGGGCGCAATCGAAGCGCGGTCAAGGTCTGGGATAAACGCGAGTTCGCCAACCTGGACGACAAGGTGGAATTGGGCACGCGCAACATCAAGATCGCATTGCGCCGGCTGCGCCGCTTTGCGCGGCGCGGCGTGCCCGACGAATTGGCGCTGGCGGATACCATCGACGCCACGGCGCGCTCGGGCGGCTGGCTCGACATCAAGATGCAGGCCGAGCGCAAGAATGTCATCAAAATACTGCTGCTCTTGGATATCGGCGGATCGATGGACGATCACGTCAAGACCTGCGAGGAATTATTCTCCGCCGCGCGCAGCGAGTTCAAGCATCTCGAGCATTATTACTTTCACAACTTCGTGTACGAATCGCTGTGGAAGGACAATCGGCGGCGCTTCAACGAGCACGTCGGCACCACGGAAATCATCCGCACCTACGGACCGGACTACAAGCTGATTCTGGTGGGCGATGCGACCATGAGTCCCTATGAGATCACGCATGCCGGAGGCAGCGTCGAGCACTGGAACCCCGAGCCGGGAAGCGTGTGGCTCGAACGCTTGATGAAGCAGTATCCAAAATTTGCCTGGATCAATCCCCAGCCGCAGTCGCGCTGGCGTCAGACCGCCTCGATCGATATGACGCGCGACATGCTCGAAGGGCGCATGTATCCCCTGACGCTGGCGGGACTCGATGACCTCATCGACGCACTGACGTGATCCCCGAGCCCCGACATCTCGGCTTGGTCTTGACGGGCGGCGGCGCCCGCTCCGCCTATCAGGTCGGCGTGCTCAAAGGTATCGCGGACCTGCTGCGGCGCGGCTCGGCCTGTCCCTTTCCCATCATCACCGGCACATCGGCCGGCGCCGTGAGCGCCATTGCGCTGGCATCGGATGCGGCGCATTTCCGGCGTTCCATCTATGCGATCGAAAGGGTGTGGCGCGATTTCAGGGTGCATCAAGTGTTCAAGGCAGACGCCGCGAGCATGCTGAAATCCGGTTTGCATTGGTTCCTGGCGTTTCTAACCGGGGGGTGGCTGGTGCAGCCGCCGCATTCCTTGTTCGACAATTCGCCCTTGTGGGAGCTGCTGCGCACGCATTTGCACTTCGACGGCATCCCGCGCAGCTTGTACAAGACGCACCTGCACGCCGTCGGCATCAGCGCGACGTGTTACGGCGATGCCGACTCGGTGACTTTCTTTGCCGCCGAGCCCACGGCAGAGCCCTGGCGGCGGGTCTATCGCAAGGGCGTGCGGGCCACATTGACGCTGGATCACCTGATGGCCAGTCTGGCGATCCCTTTCCTATTCCGCCCGGTACTGCTCAATGATGCTTATTTCGGCGACGGTGCCATGCGCCAGACATCGCCGTTGAGTCCTGCGATTCTGCTCGGCGCCACGCGCCTGGTGATCATCGGGGTCAATGACCCGGTACCCACGGGCCCAGGCTTGCGGCGGCCGCCGATTGAGCCCACGTTCAGCCAGATGTTCGGTTTCATGCTGGACTCGCTGTTCATGGATACGCTGAACGCCAGTCTGGAGCGCATCAATCGCTACAACGAGAGCGCCGGCATGCAGCCGATCGATACGTTGGTGATCACCCCGACACGAGATGTGAACGAAGTCGCGCGGCGGCATGTGAACGAACTGCCTCGGGCTTTGCGGGCGCTGTTGCATGGCTTGGGCGCCCACAACGCTCCGAATTCCCTGCTGTTGAGCTACCTGCTGTTCGAGCGTGGCTTCACGCGCGAAATGATCGAAATGGGCTACGAGGATGCCAAAGCCCGCTCCGCGGAGATTCGCGATTTTTTGCAGTTGGAGAGTGCGCGTCAATTTCGCGCTGCCCACAGTTAGCGCGAGCCCTGTGGATTTGACCGGTTGGTTTGGTGCGCGCCACGGACGAGAACCAGCCCCAGTCAGCACCACAAAGCCGGCGCTAGCAGGGAGCGCCCGAAGCGACCGCGGGTGCTGGGGCGGCGGCACCTGATTTTTCCAGCCTGCGGCATCGTGAGATTGAAAGTCCAGTGTTGGGCCTGGGGGATGGAATGCTTCAAGGCACTGCTGTCTTCGTGCCTTGAAGCATTCCATGCCCTAGGTCATGCGCTCCGCTCAGTTTCACCATGCCGCAGCTAGCGAATGGTGGTGACCAGCACTCGGTTTCTACGCCCGTTCATGCGAATGCCGGAAGACGAAGGAGGAGTCGGCCGGCCGTTGAGAAAATACCGGCTGTCCGGCACAGCGGGTTCTTTTAGCACGAAATTCCAGCCGTTCTCTTCGGATTCAATATCGTAGATGACTCCTTTCCCGGTTCTTGTGCGCGAAAAGGAAACCAGATTCGTGCCGATCGGGAGACGTTCGATACTGATATCTTCCCAGCCGCTAGGAAGGTGCGGCGCCAGCACAACCGTTTTATTGGCCGCGTCGGGCTGGAAGCCGAAGACATGCTCGATCAACGGCAACACGATGCCATAGCTGGTCCATGCGATCGTGAAGCAGCCATGGTCAGGCATCATTTCCGATATCGAGCCGGGCGATGCGCGGTTGAAGGTTTGCACGATCCGGTCCACGTACCACATCGCTTGGTCGGTACGGCCATACTGAGCTTCCGCTACGGCCTGCACGCCGGTCGAGATCGTCATCATCGACCGCCGGTCGACGGCGGAGAGGTAGGGGCCGTATTCGCCGGTGTTTTCTTGGCGAATCTTATCCAGGAGGGAAATCGCCCGCGCCCGCGGAGCGATGCCGGTTTCCATCGGCGTGGCGATCACCCAGTTCTTGTTGGTGAGCCACGCCCTGTCGCCCTCCGGCATTGCCGCGAACTGCGTCTTCAGCGCTTCGTAGTGCGCAATCAAGTCTTTGTCTCTCTGCGTCAGAGCCGTGCTCTTGAGGCCTATCTGCTTGATCGCGCCATCGGCGGCACTGATCGCCTGTGATCGGCTGCCGTAGAAATCCCCATAGGTGGCGTCACGTTCAATCCAGAAGCGTTGATTGATCCTTTCTTTCAATTCGGATGCCAGCCGCCCGTAGCGGTCTTTCGCATCGGCGTCGTTCAAGCCTTCCGCGATGCGCGCCGCCGCCTCCAGGGCTTGCTGCGTATAGACCGCGACATCAATCAGCTCTGCGTTCAAACCGTAAACTTCCATGATCCCATATCCTTCCGGGAACAGGTCCTTGTTTTGATCCATCTCACCCAGGAGCCAATCGATACCCATTTTCATCGCGGGATACATCTCTCGAGCGAACTTAAGGTCGCCGCTCCACGCGAACAGCTGACCCACTGTCAGGATGAACTGCGCCGTCTCCTGGGTATTGCCGGGATTCGCCACCGCTCCGTCAGTGGTGATTTCATGCGCGATCCGGCCGTTGGCGTTCACCTTGGCGGACTGGCTTCGAAGCAGCCTGAGCGTCTGTTTGGCCAGTTTGAAATCGCCGGTCCGCATGAGCGCTTGCAAGGAATAAGTCTCGGTTCCGAACCACCACGGATATTCCATGAAGCCGGCGCTCAGGCCCCGGCCGATTCCGGGAACATCCCGGACCAGCCACTGCATGTTGATGCGGGTCCAGTTGTAGACATCCTGCAGGCGCTTATCCGGAATTCTGATGCTCGCCGTTTTGATGATCGAGGCGAAGTGCGCCACTTTTTGCGCCAGGAGGGCGACATGGTTCTTGGCCAGATACTCATAGGTTGCAAGGGCGTCGTTGCGGTCCGTCGCCGAGCCTGCGACAACGAAGGTCAGGGTGGAACTCGCGTGCGGGCCGACCGTGACCGTGTAACTGGTCGCGCCTGTGACGCCGCGGCCGTTCGTCGGGATCGGATCCGGATGCTCGATGCGTTGCGCAATTGCCGGCGACAGCGCGCCCCAGACGCAAAACCAGGGGTTGCTTAAGTCGCGGGCGATGTACACGCCATCGCTTGCACGCCAGTCAAGGACGTCCTGACCATCCTGAATTCCGAGATGATCCGCATACCAGTTGGGGCGCAGATCAGTCTTGACCGACCACTGAAAGCGCAGGCGTCGCGCATGAGCTGAAACGTTCTTGAAGCGGTACTGGATGATCATGCCCTGCCGCTGATCGGGACTGAATTGGAAACGATCGACTTCCAGGTCGTCGAGCACCCGGCCGTACTTGAAGCGGCTTCCATAGGGATACGTGATCATCTGCGCACTCTGTGCGAGCAAAATGTCCTTACCGGTGCCCGATTCAGCGATGCGTGCCTGGAATCCGTCGATGAGCTTGATCGGGGGCAGCCATAACCCACCCATTTCGCCCGGTACGTGATGGCCCATGTCCGGGAAGTTTCCATCCTGCGTTCCGATCAGATACGTTCTGTCGCCCGCGGTCACATAGGGCTGCTGCTGGGTTCGCCCCTCATTGCTGATGCCGGCGAGAATGTGCGCTGCATAGTCGTCCGCAGTCGGAGCCGACGCACTCGAGACTTGCGCAACGCTGGGCTCGATTGCGGCCGCCATGAGCATGAGCGCGAGGAGGCCGGCGGCCTTAGGAGTCGGACACACCCTTAAGCTTTTTGCAGCGAATCATGCCGCGTCAGCACTCGCGGGTGGAATTTGCGGAAGTGTTCCGCGAGCTGTTCAGCGATATACACGGAACGATGCTGGCCGCCGGTGCAACCAATGGCAATGGTCAAATAACTGCGATTCGCCTGCGAGAACTCGCTCAATCTCTTTTCCAGAAATGCAGTCAGATCCGCAATCATGCTGCGCACGCTGGCGAAACCGGCGAGATACTCGATGACGGCCGGGTCGCGGCCGTTCAGTTTGCGCAGAGCAGTTTCCCAATGGGGGTTCGGCAGGCCGCGCACATCGAACACGAAGTCCGCATCGCCCGGGATGCCGTGCTTGTAACCGAAGGACTCGAACATCAGCGACAGCTGCCCCTCGCGCCGGCGTTCGATTCGCTCGCGAATGAGCTCGCGCAGCGCGTGCACTCCCATGTTCGAGGTATCGATGATCCAATCCGCCGCGGTGGTGATGGGCTCAAGCAGCTCGCGTTCCAGGGCGATCGCCTCGCGCAGGCCCACATTGCCCGTCACCAGCGGATGCTTGCGGCGGGTCTCGGCGTAGCGCTTGAGCAGCACCTCTTCTGCCGCATGCAGATAGAGAATTTCGCAATCGATGTTGCTGCGGCGCAGTTCGGCGACCAAAGCGGGGATGGTTTCAATCTCGCCGGCGCGATTGCGCGCGTCCAGTCCCACAGCGGTCCGCGGGTAGGTGTCGCCCATGCCCCGGACCGTGTGGGAAATGAATGGCTTGAGCAATGCGGCGGGAATGTTGTCGACACAGTAAAAGTCGATGTCTTCCAGCATGTGCAGAGCAACGCTCTTGCCGGAGCCGGAGAGCCCGCTCACGATGATCAGCCGCATTGACATGAGGGGCCCTATCCGGTGTTTCGCCTCGAGCTCGCTAGCGTGCTTTGAGGACATCCTCGGCGCGGTGGTCGCAGGCCTTTTCCTTGTGTTTCTTGACGCAGCGGTCGAGCTTGTCGGCCAGCGCGTCGATGGAGGCATACATATTCTCTTCGGTTGCATCCGCGTAGATCTTGTTTCCACGCACCATCAAGGTGGCCTCGGCCTTATGAGTCATTTTTTCGACCGTGAGTACGCAGTGGACGTCGATGAGCTGCTCGAAATGCCGGGAGATTCGTTCGAATTTCTTGAGAACGTAGCCGCGCAGCGCGGCGGTGACTTCCACATGATGACCGCTGAGATCCAATTGCATGTTTCCTCCTTTCACTTTAAGACGCGCGGGCAGCCGCTCTCTTGCGCTCGTTTGACGGCGCGATCTGCATGCCCTCGCGGTACTTGGCAACGGTGCGTCTGGCCACCGGTATGCCCTCTTGCGACAGAATCTCCGCCAGCTTGGCATCGCTCAGCGGATTTTCTGGATTCTCTTGAGAAATCAGTTTCTTGATCTTGGCGCGAATGGCGATCGATGACATCTCGGTGCCGTCCGCTGCTTCGACATGGCTTGAAAAGAAATAACGGAACTCGAACACGCCGCGCGGCGTGTGCATGTACTTGGCGGTGGTGACGCGGGAGATGGTCGACTCGTGCATCTCGACCGCCTCTGCCACATCCTTCAAGATCAGCGGCTCCATCGCCTCTTCGCCGATTTCGAAGAAGCTAGTCTGGCGCTGTACGATGCAGCGCGCCACTTTCACCAAGGTCTCATTGCGAATTTCCAGGCTGCGCATCAACCAGCGTGCTTCCTGCAATTGAGTGCGCAGCATCGCATGATCGGGCGCCCGCGAGATCAAATTGGCGTAACTCTGATTGACGCGCACCCGCGGCACGGTGGCCTGGTTGATTTCGACCGTCCAGCCATGATCGGTGCGCCGCACGAAGACATCGGGGATGACGTATTGCGCCTGGGTCGGATTGACCGCGGCACCGGGCCGCGGATGGCAGGAGCGCACCAGCGCCAGCGCCATTTCCAGATCGCTTTCGCTGCAACGCAGTTGGCGGCGCAGCAGCGCGAGCTGTTGGCTGGCGACCAGGTCCAAATGCTCGAGCGCGACCCGGATCGCGACATCGCGCGCGGGTGTCTCGGGATCCAGCTGCCTGAGCTGCAGTGCGATGCATTCGCCGAGATTGCGCGCGGCCACCCCGGCGGGCTCGAGCGACTGAACGATGCCCAAGACGCGCTCCACATCGGCGGGCGTCGCCTCGATTTCCGGCAGCAAACTCAGGCGCACATCCTCCAGCGAGTCATTCAAATATCCATCATCGGTGATCGCATCGGAGATGACGCGGGCGATCGCCATGTCGACCGGAGAGAGCTTGGCCAGTTCCAATTGTTCGATCAGCTGCTCTTGCAGTGTCTGGCCGTGCTGGTCGCTAAAATCGCTGCTGCGATCATCATCGCCGGAGTAAGTTCGCTCGGAGGGTCCGCTGGTCTGCTCACCCCAGGCTTCATCCGCAATCTCCACCTCCGGGGTTTCGCTCTGATCCGCCGGCGTGCTGATGCCGTCGAGCTCTGTGTATTTCTCGTCGAGGCGCACGGGTAATTCTTCGCGCTCGCGCACCGCATCGGGCGCTTCCGTCTCTTCCTCGCCCTCCAGCATGACGTTGGTTTCGAGGGTCTCGCGGACATGCGCCTGCAAGTCGAGCGAGGGGAGCTGCAGCAGCCGGATCGCCTGCTGCAGCTGCGGCGTCATGGTCAGCTGTTGACCAATGCGAAGCTGCAGACTCGGCTTCAACATATTTCTTTCAATTCCAGCCTAGGTCCTAAAGCTTAAAGTCCTGGCCCAAGTACACCTCACGCACCTGCGGGTTGGCAAGAATCTGGTCCGCAGATCCTGAGGCAAGGACGCTGCCTTGACTGACGATATAGGCTCTGGCGCAAATACCCAAGGTCTCTCGCACATTATGATCCGTAATCAACACTCCTATGCCTTTGTCGGTCAAGTGCTTGATTATCCGTTGGATATCGGCTACAGAAAGCGGGTCGACCCCCGCAAACGGTTCATCCAGCAGCATAAATCGAGGATCCGCCGCCAACGCTCGGGCGATTTCGACCCGGCGGCGCTCGCCTCCGGAGAGGCTCATTCCCAGGCTGTCCCGCACATGGCCGATATGCAGCTCGCCCAACAGCTCCTTCAGGCGGGCGCTACGTCCCGCGTCATCGAGGCCGGGCCGGGTCTCCAGGATGGCCATGATGTTGTCGGCCACCGACAGCTTGCGGAAAATGGAGGGCTCCTGCGGCAAATACCCTAAGCCCAATTGCGCACGGCGATGCATCGCCAAGCGGCTGATATCCCTATTGTCCAAAAAAATCTCGCCATGCTCGCACGAGGTAAGCCCGACGATCATGTAGAAGGCGGTGGTTTTGCCGGCGCCGTTGGGTCCCAACAACCCGACCACTTCGCCGCTTTCAACCTCCAGCGACAGGTCTCGCAGCACCTGCCGCGATTTGTAGCTTTTGGCAAGATCCAACGCCCGCAATACGCTCATGGGTTGGTTTTGGGCGGCGGCGTTTTGGGCGGCGGCGGCGTGATGATGATGTGGACTCGCTGCGAATTCTGTTCGGCTTCCTCGGCGATGACCTTTTGCCCGAGCACATCGTACTTCACCGACTGCCCGCTCATCTCATGGTCGCCGTTGGTCAAGTAGGCATCCTTCACGAACCGCACCAGGTGCTTTGACGCATCATAGTCGATGGTGTTCGCGTGGCCTTTGACAGGCTTGCCGGTCTTGGTGACGGTTTGCTCGAATGAAGCAGGTTTGCCGTTCGCGACAGCCTTGCTCAGCACATTGTTGGCGAAGGAGATCTGCGCGTCGTCGGAAAACAACTGGCCTTGCTCCACCGTGATCTTGACGTTGCCGCGAAAATTCCAAACATTATTTTGAAAGTACAAATCCGAGGAGCGCTGTTGGTTGGCCTGACCTTGATCGGCCGTGATCGACATGCCCCCTTGCGAGATGCGAATTTTGGTAAAGACCGCGCTGTTGGTCTTCAGATCGATCGTGACGGACTGCGACTCGAGCAATATATCGGCTTGACGATCGTGCGCGACCGTGGGGGCGGCGTTCGCCTGTGCCAGCGGCGCAAGCAGCGCGACGAGCGCAAGGGATTTACCGGGGCAGGAAACGGCCATTGACCTTGGATTCTAGGCGCATCGTGCGTTCTTTCAAATTGGCGCTCATGCCGCGCGCGGTGAGAATGTGGCCGCCGTAATCGATGCGCACGTCGCTCTTGGTGCTGGCGATACCTTCGGGAACGTTGTAGCTCAATAGGTCGGTGCGGACTACCGCCGTGCCGGGGGTGCCGGGATTCTCGCCCTGCAGCCGTACATTGCCGGCGACGTCGATGACCTTGCCGCCAGGTTGAACATGGGCCGTGTCGCCGAACAGCACCCAGCTCTGCCCACCGGGCGCATCATAGTTCACGCGCACGTTGTACAGCGCCACTTCGTTGCCGTGGTCGATTTGATCGATGCGCTCGGCCTCGATGCGAATGCTGGGCGCGCCCGAGGCATCGTAGTCAGTCAGAATGGCGTTCTTCAAGTAATAGCCCGGTAAATCCGCTTGCCGCGCGCCGCCCTGGTCTTGCGGGCGATGGCTGGGCGAGCTCGATATCCAGGTAATGATCACCAGGGCCGCAACGGCGAGCACGGTAAAGACGCGAAAGAACATTACGCGCTCCGGGCGCGGGCGCGCAAAATGGCGTCGCACAGTTCGCGCACGGCGCCCTGGCCCCCGGGTGAGCGCGCCACCCAATGCGCCGCAGACAGCACGACCGGATGCGCGTCGGCGACCGCCGCGGCGAGCCCGACCGCCGACATCAACGGCAGATCGGGCGTGTCATCGACGATGCAAGCGCAGTTCAAGGGGTCGACCTTAAGATGCTTCGTCAGCGTTTGCAGGGCCCGTAACTTGTCCTTACAGCCTTGGACCACGTTGGGCACGCGCAGTTCGCGCAAGCGTGCCGCAGCCGCGGCGGAGCGCCGGCCGCTGAAGGCCGCTACCTGCACGCCGGCGGACATGAGCAACTTGATGCCGTGGCCATCGCGGACGTGAAACACCTTGAGCGCTTCTCCCTTGGCACCGAAATACAGCCGCCCGTCGGTCAGAACGCCATCGACGTCCAAGATCAGCAGCTGGATCTTCGCAAGCGGCCTGGCGCTGCGGGCTTTCAAAACACGCCCGCGCGCAACAGGTCGTGGACATGGAGCACCCCGACCAGTTTCCGCTCATCATCGAGCACGATGAGCGAGGTGATGCGGTGAGTCTCCATCAAATGCACAGCCTCTGCGGCAAGCGTGGCCGGACGCACGGACTTGGGTCCCGTGGTCATCACTTGATCCATGCGCGTGGTGCGCAAGTCCGCCGCCCGGTCCAGCGCGCGGCGCAAGTCACCGTCGGTGAACACGCCGAGCACATGCATCGAGTCATCGACGACCGCGGTCATGCCGAGGCCCTTGGCGTTCACTTCCTGCAGTCCTTTCGCCAGCGCCGTGTCGAGCCGAACGGTCGGTACCTGCGTGCCCGTGCGCATCACGTCTTTCACGAACAGCAGGCGCCGTCCCAAGGCGCCGGCCGGATGCGAGCGCACAAAGTCCTGTTCGGTGAAACCGCGCGCCTTCAACAGCGCGACGGCCAGCGCGTCGCCGACCGCCAGCGCCGCGGTGGTGCTGGCGGTCGGCGCCAGGTTCAAGGGACAGGCCTCCGCCGGCACGCGGATGTCCAAATGCACGGTCGCGATGCGCGCCAGCGCAGAGTCCGAATTTCCCGTAAAGGCAATCAAGGGAACGCCGAGCCGCTTGATGACCGGCACTATCGTGAGTATTTCGGCTGTTTCACCGGAATTCGACAGTGCCAGCACGGCATCGTCGCGGGTGATCATGCCGACATCGCCGTGACTGGCCTCGCCCGGATGCACGAAAAACGACGGGGTGCCGGTGCTGGCGAGGGTGGCGGCAATTTTCCCGCCGATATGCCCCGACTTGCCCATCCCGGTCACCACGACACGGCCCCGGCAGTTAAGACAAATCCGGCAGGCGCGTGCAAAATCCGTCCCGAGGCGGGGCAGTTGCGCCCGCAGACCGTCGATTTCGACGCTCAGCGCCTGGCGGCCGAGCTCGACGAGGCCCTCGTCGGTGTAGTCGGAATTCATCCGCGAATAATACAGGTAAGCTTGTAGGAATTTTTAGGAGACCGCATGAATCCACAGCAGATAGCACAACTGATCGAGGACGGTTTGGGCGGCAGTCATGCCATGGTGACCAGCGAGGACAATGTGCACTTCGAGGCCGTGGTCATCGCGCCGGCTTTCATCGGCAAGAAGCCGATTCAGCGCCATCAAATGGTGTATTCGACGCTCGGTGCAGCCGTGGGCACGGAAATTCACGCCCTCGCGCTGCAGGTGTTCACGCCGGACGAGTACGCAAGGCAGGGCCGTGGATAAGCTACAAATTCATGGCGGCATCGCGCTCGAGGGCTAGATCCGCATCTCCGGCGCCAAGAATGCAACGCTGCCCATCCTCGCCGGCTGCCTGCTCGCCGACGGCCCGGTGACGGTGTCGAATGTGCCGCATCTGCAGGACGTCACGACCATGATCGAGCTGCTGGGGCGCATGGGCGTCTCAGTGACCATCGATGAAAAGATGCGCATCGAGGTCGATGCGTCGAGCATCAAGGAATACTTCGCGCCCTACCAACTCGTGAAGACCATGCGCGCTTCCATTTTGGTGCTGGGACCTTTGCTGGCGCGCTTCGGCGCCGCGGATGTGTCCCTGCCCGGCGGCTGCGCGATCGGGGCGCGGCCGGTCAACATTCACGTTGCCGGCCTGCAGGCCATGGGCGCCGACATTCACATCGAGAACGGCTACATCAAAGCGCGTGCCGCGAGGCTGAAGGGCGCGCGCCTGGTGCTGGAGACCGTCACGGTCACCGGCACGGAAAATCTCATGATGGCAGCGACGTTGGCCGACGGCGAGACCGTCCTGGAGAATGCCGCGCGCGAGCCCGAAGTGGTCGACCTGGCGAACTTCTTGATCGCCATGGGTGCCAAGATCAAGGGCGCGGGTACCGACCGAATCGTCATCGAGGGTGTGAAGCGTTTGAGCGGCACGGCCTATGAGGTGCTCCCCGATCGAATTGAAACGGGCACATATATGGTGGCAGGGGCCATCACCGGCGGCCACATTCGCGTAAAAAATACCCGGCCGGATCATGTCGATGCCGTCATCGACAAGCTCAAGGAAGCCGGCGCCGGCGTGGAAGTTGGCGACTCGTGGATCGAGGTCGACATGCGGGGCAAAAGACCCACGGCCATCGACATTCGAACGGCGCCGTATCCCGCTTTCCCCACCGACATGCAGGCGCAGTTCGCCGCCCTCAATACCGTGGCAAACGGCGTCGGCACCATCATCGAAACGATTTTTGAGAATCGCTTCATGCACATGCTGGAAATGCGGCGCATGGGTGCGGAAATCCGCTTGGAAGGCAACACCGCCATCATCAAGGGAGTCGAACGCCTGACCGCGGCACCCGTCATGGCAACCGATTTGCGCGCTTCGGCGAGCTTGGTGCTCGCCGCGCTGGTGGCTGACGGGCGCACCGATATCGAACGCATCTACCACATCGATCGCGGCTATGCGGCGATCGAAGAAAAACTGCAGCAATTGGGGGCGAGAATCCGCCGCACGCCTTAGCGATTCAACCGGCGGCGCGAGCTCAACGTGGTTGGATGGGCCGGGTCGGGCGCTCCAGCACCGTCAATTTAAGCTTGTAGCTTTGCCGTGCATGACGGCCTTCGAGCTCAACTTGGGCGCCGGGTTTCAGCGAAGAGACGCGCGCCACCAGGTCTTGCGCATTGTGCACCGCTTCACCCCCCAACGCGGTGATCAGATCGCCGGGCCGCACGCCGGCCTCGTAGGCTTGGCTTTTCACCATGATGTTGACCACGGTGACGCCGCCGCCCGCCGTCCCGATCTGAGCGGACTGCTCTTCGCTCAAATCCTGCGGCACGAAGCCAAGCCAGCCGCGCACAACGTGGCCGTTCAGGAGAATCTGTTGCATCACGCCGCGCACCAGATTGACGGGGATCGCAAAGCCAATTCCTTCGGGTCCGCCATAAGCTCGATTGAGCACGGCGGTATTTATGCCGACCAGATCGCCATGCGCATCGATGAGTGCGCCGCCGGAGTTGCCAAGATTGATGGCCGCGTCGGTTTGAATGAAATTTTCGAACGTCGCCAGCCCCAATTGGCCGCGACCCGTTGCACTGACGATACCCTGAGTCACCGTCTGGCCCACGCCATAGGGGTTGCCGATGGCCAGCACGATGTCGCCGACCCGCAAGGTGTCGGAGCGGCCGAGCGGCATGATCGGCAAATTGCCGATGTCGAGATCGAGGATGGCCAGGTCCGTATCGGGGTCCTGGCCGACGATCTTGGCGTCGGCGATCCGTCCATCCGCAAGCTGCACGCGGATCGAATCGGCGCCGGCGATCACATGCTGATTCGTCACGATGGTGCCCATCGCATCGACGATCACGCCCGACCCTAAGCTGCGCTCCACGCGCTGGCGATAGCTGGGCCAGTAGTCGCCGAACAATTGATTCAACGGGGCTGCTTGAGTGCGCTCGCGCACCACCCGCGCGGTGTAAATATTGACCACGGCCGGCAACGCGCGCGCCACAGAGTCGGCAAAACTCTGCATGACCACCGGCGCGGCGGGCGAGGCGCTCGGCGCCGCGGGGGAAACACTCGCGGCGGGCGGCGAGGTGGCGGCGGTGTGCGCGCCCAACAGCGTCGGATTCCACCAAACCACGAGAAAAGCCACCGCCAGGCCGACCACGACCGCCTTGACCAAAAAACCCACGAGGACGCGAGTGTTCTGCAATTAATATCGCTCCTCGAGCCTTAAGGGTGACCTGCGTAACTGTGTATAATGCGCTCCCAATAATCTTTGGGAAACACTGCCGCCATAGGGGTTTGCGTGAAGAATTGTCAACTATTTTCGAGGGCGATCGCATGAGTGAAGACGTAGATCACAGCCGTCGACGCTTGCTGACGGCCGCTACGGTCGGCACCGGCGTGCTCGGCGCCGCGTTTGCAGCGATACCCTTTATCGCGTCATGGAAGCCCAGCGCGCGCGCCAAAGCCTTGGGCGCGCCGGTCGAAGTCGATGCGTCGAAACTCGAGGCCGGCCAAATGTTGAAAGTCGTGTGGCGCGGGCAGGCGGTGTTCGTCGTACGCCGCGTCAAAGCGGTGGTCGACCAATTGAGCGGCCACGATGACATGCTGGCGGATCCCAAGTCCGAGGATTCGGTGCAGCCGGCCTACATCAAATCCACCGGCGCGGTACGCGCGCGAAATCCCGAGATCTGGGTGGGCCTCGCCGTTTGCACGCACTTGGGCTGCTCGCCGTTGGGCGCCTTCTTGCCGAACGATTCGTTCCAGGTCGCCGGTGCAGACCTGGGTGCGAACTGGCCCGGAGGCTTTTATTGCCCCTGCCACGGCTCGAAATATGATTTGTCGGGCCGCGTGTTCAAGAGCATGCCGGCGCCGAAGAATTTGACCGTGCCGCCGTACGCAATCGCTGCGAATACCCGCATTGTCATCGGCGTCGACGACGCTTCCAAACCCGTTTCGTAAAGCAAGAGGTAAGCGATGGCCGCAGCACCCCAGAGCGCCGGTACCGGCAAAGGATTGATTGACTGGATCGATCAGCGCTTTCCGCTGACGAAACTGTGGAAGGATCATGTCGCCGAGTACTACGCGCCGAAGAACTTCAATTTTTGGTATTTCTTCGGCGCGCTATCGCTGCTGGTGCTCGCCAACCAAATCGTGACCGGTATCTTCCTGACGATGAGCTACAAGCCGTCGACGGCGGAGGCGTTCGCCTCGATCGAATACATCATGCGCGATGTGGAGTGGGGCTGGCTGATCCGCTACATGCACACCACCGGCGCGTCGGCGTTCTTCATCGTCGTGTATCTGCACATGTTCCGCGCGCTGTTGTACGGCTCGCATCGCAAGCCGCGCGAGCTCGTCTGGATCTTCGGCTGCCTGATCTTTTTATTGCTCATGGCCGAAGCATTCATGGGGTACGTGCTGCCCTGGGGCAACATGAGCTACTGGGGCGCTCAGGTCATCGTGTCATTGTTCAGCAGCTTGCCCGTCATCGGCGGCACACTGGTTGAATGGATCCGCGGCGACTACAACATCGCCGACCCGACCTTGAATCGATTCTTCGCCTTGCATGTGGCGGCGCTGCCCCTGGCCCTGGTTTTCCTGGTGATTGCGCACATCATGGCGCTGCACGAGGTGGGTTCCAACAATCCGGATGGCATCGACATCAAGAAGCTCAAGGATGACGAGGGGCATCCCTTGGACGGTGTGCCCTTTCACCCGTATTACACGGTCAAGGATCTGATGGGTACGGCGGGGTTTTTGATCATATTTGCCGCCGTGATTTTCTTCGCGCCGAATTTCTTCGGCTTATTTCTCGAGTCGCCGAATTTCGAGCTGGCCAATCCCCTGCAAACCCCGCCCGACATCACGCCGGTGTGGTATTTCACGCCGTTCTACGCCATGTTGCGCGCCATTCCTTCGGCTTTCGGCACGCAGGTGTGGGGGGTGATGGTGATGGGCGCCGCCGTGTTCGTGCTGTTTTTCGTGCCCTGGCTCGATCGATCGCCGGTGCGTTCGATCCGCTACAAAGGCCCGATCTACAAAGTGATGCTGGCGCTGTTTTCGGTGGCATTCGTCTGCTTGGCGGTGTGCGGGATGAAGCCCCCGTCGGGCATCTATCCGATATTGGCGCGGATCTGCACCGCGATTTATTTCGCATTCTTTTTGTTGATGCCCTGGTACACGAAGTTCGACCGCGTGAAGCCGGTGCCGGAAAGGGTTACGGGACATGTTTAAAGCCAGTGTTTTGATCGCTTTTGGACTTTTTTGCGCCGGCAACGCTTGGTGCGAAGAAGGGGGGATTCCGCTACTGGAAGCCGGCACGGATATCAATAACATCGAGTCCCTGCAGCGCGGCGCGCGAAATTTCATGAACGATTGCTCAGGCTGCCATTCGCTCAAATACCTGCGCTACAACCGCTTGGCGACGGACCTGAAAATACCGGAAGCGGATCTCGCCAACAATTTGATATTCAACGGCGCCAAGCCGTTCGAGGAAATCAATACCGGCATGCCCGCGGATTCCGCGGACTGGTTCGGCAAGCAACCCCCGGACCTGACCTTGATGGCCCGCGAGCGCGGCACGAACTATATATATTCGTACTTGCACGGCTTTTACGCCGATAAGACGCGGCCTTGGGGCGTGAATAATCTATACCTGCCGGGCACGGCGATGCCGCACATCCTGTACTACCGCCAGGGATTGCAAAAACCTGCATATAAGAACGACAAAGACGCTCACGGCGATGCCAAAATGGTCCTGGCGGGCGTCGAGCCAATGACCCCGGGTTCCATGAAGCCGGAGGAGTATGATCAATACGTGCGGGACATCGTCAATTTCCTGGACTATGCCGCCGAGCCCATCAAGGCAAAACGCGAGTCAATGGGCATCTTTGTGGTGCTGTTCTTGTTGGTGTTCTTTGTATTTTCGTACTTGCTGAAGAAAGAATATTGGAAGGACGTCCACTGACTTTAGGCGGGCGCCGTCCCGTTGAGAATCGCTAGGAGGTCCGGTTAGTGGCACGTCGTTCGGTGATGACGCTTTTTTCAGCACCGGCTGACCCGTGGAGTCATCGGACACGCTTGGTTCTGGCCGAGAAGGGCATCGCCATCGAATTGGTCAACGTCGACCCGCATGCCCTGCCCGAGGACTTGATCGACCTCAACCCCTATCACAGCGTGCCCACGCTGGTGGACCGGGACCTGGTGCTATACGACTCGCGCGTCATCATCGAGTACCTGGACGAGCGCTTCCCGCATCCGCCGCTGATGCCCATCGACCCGGTGACGCGCGCGCAATTTCGCGTGGCGCTCTACCGGGTCGAGCGCGACTGGTACGCCCTGGCGCACGACATCGAACTCGATCCGACCAGCAAGACCGCCGAACACAGCCGCAAGGTATTGGGCGAGGCGATTTGCGCCAGCGCCGAGGTCTTCAAAGCCAAACCTTTTTTCTTGAGCGATGAATTCTCGCTGGTGGACGCGAGCATTGCGCCGATCCTGTGGCGCTTGCGCTTGTACGGCATCGAGCTGCCGGCGCAGGCGCAGCCGATCATGAAGTACATGAACGCCATTTTTGCGCGCTCCACCTTCCGTGCGTGCCTGACCGATGCGGAACGGGAGATGCGGCATTGAAACCGCGGCGCCCCTACCTGTTGCGTGCTCTGCACGAGTGGATATCCGACAGCGGTGAAACGCCGCACATCGTGGTGGACGCGGCCGCCGAAGGTGTCACGGTCCCGCGCCAGTACGTGAAGGATGGCAAGATCGTCCTCAACGTCAGCTTCTCCGCCACCCAGATGCTGAAGCTGGGCAATGATTTCGTCAGCTTCGAGGCGCGGTTTGGCGGGGTAGGCTTTGCCGTGCAAGTTCCGGTGCGCGCAATTTTGGGCATCTATGCCCGCGAGACCGGGCAGGGGATGATTTTTCCCGAGGGCGATGCGGATCCCGATCCGTCCGATAGCCCGCCGGCCAGTCCCGGCACCGGAAAGCCGAGCGCCGCGGCGAAGCGGCCGAAGCTCCAGGTCGTGAAGTAGCTCCTGGCATTAGGCGCCGCGAAACGCGTCCTTGAGCCAGTCGACCCGATGGGCCCCTTCCGGCAACCCTTCGATCGCCAGCACGTCGAAGCGCATCGAGAGATTCCGCCAACGCTTCTCTTGCCGCAAAAAGAATTGCGCCGCGCGAATGATCTTGCGCTGTTTGCTCCAGGTGACCGAGGCCGCGGCGCCCCCGAACTCGGCGCTGCCGCGCTGGCGGACCTCAACGATCGCCAGCACGCCCTCATCGAGGCACACCAGGTCGAGCTCGCCGGCCTTGCAGCGCAGATTGCGCGCGAGAATCTTAAGGCCGCGCACCTGCAGGTATTGCGCGGCCAGCTCCTCGGCAGCCATGCCGCGCAGCATGCGCACATCGTTCATGCGCCACGATGCCGCCACGGCGGGCAATTGCGCAGGCGCTAATCCGGTGCGTTTGCGTATAAATCCGGGCCAATACTTTGTTGACATGTGATACACATGCAACTATCATGCTTACATGTCAAAAATGATTCAATTACGGCACGTTCCTGATGCCCTGCATCGGCAACTCAAGGCCAGGGCGGCACTCTCTGGGCTGCCGCTGTCCGATTATTTGATCCGCGAGGTTCGAAAAATCGCCGAACAACCAACCGCCGAAGAGATGCGCGATCGGCTGCTACAACGCAGCAGCTTTCGCGGCAAGATCTCGCCCACGGAACTCGTGCGTGCGGAGCGCGATAGCCGTTGATCGTAATCGATGCCTCGGCACTGCTGGAGATTTTGCTTCAAACTCCGAGGGCTGCTCGACTGATGAATCGAGCACTCGCAGCATCGGAACGGCTGCATGCTCCACACCTGCTGGATATCGAAGTTGCGAACGTATTGCGCCGCCTCAATCAGCGGAATGAGCTTTCGGCTGAGCGCGCCGATCAGGCACTCGAGGATCATTCAAAACTGGTGATAGCGCGTCACGAGCACGCGCCGCTCTTGTCGCGGATCTGGGAATTACGGGATGCCATGACCGCGTATGACGGCGCGTACATCGCGCTGGCGGAAGCGCTCGATGCGCCCCTTTTAACGTGCGATGGGAAACTTGCCCGGTCGCACAAGCATCACGCAACGATTGAATTGATAGATCTCTAAACGGGGCGATCGAATCGAGCGGCGTCACCCGGCCAGTCCGAGCCCTCGCGGTCTATAAAACAAAGGGCGCGCCCGCCCTTATCTGGGCCCAATCCAGATCACGGCGAATTTTGTTCTGCTGATCGAGATGCAATTTTCCGGTCACTCCCGCGATTTCGCTCGAGGCCGCCGGAGTGGCCGAACGCAAGCCGGGCACCAGCCGATACGCATCGAATCCAAAGGCGTACAGGCGGTCGCGCCGCGCGGTGCGGGCCGGCCACGCGGCACGCACGCTGTCACGGATCTGCGCAGTGGCGGGGTCGTTGGAAATCATCCATGGCATGTCGGGGAAGAACATGCCATCGATATCCGAGTTGGCATTGGCATCCGGTTCGAAGCTGTCCGAGGTCGAATACACCGGGACATCGCCGGAATAATTGAATTTCAGCTGCGGCAGGATGAGGCGGGCAGTACCGGCGGTGCTCGCGGCCACGAAGATGAAGGCGGCATCGCTGCGGTGGGTCGGCGGTTCGGGCTTCTCTCCCTTCTCAACCTTCGTGGCCTTCAATTGCATGACCGTCTTGATCACGTCCGAGAAGTCCACCTGGGAGGGGTCATAGCGCCCGCTGTCGAGCACGTTGCCGCCGAGGGTCTTCAGCTCGTCGGTGAACGCCGCGGCGACGCGCGTGCCCCATTCGCCCGAGGGCACGATCGCCACGCCATTGAGGCGGCCGTCGGCGACCATGCGGCGTGCCACCATGCGTGCCTCGTCTTCCGGCAAGAGCGCAAATTGGTAGAAATTCTTGGGCGGCGAGATTGTCTCAGCGAGGAAATTCAACGCCAGCACCGGGATACGCCCGCCGGCCACGGGCGCAACGGCGGCCACTTCGTCCTTGAACAGCGGACCCACCACGAAGCCGGCGCCGTCCGCAATGGCGCGGTTGTAGGCGCTGCCCACGGACTCGGCCGCCACATCGTAAATCTTCAGCTGCGGCCGGCTGCCGGCGTTTTGCTGAAGATAGGCCGCTATGAAGCCGTCCCGTACCGCGACCCCAAACGCTTCGGCGCGCCCCGACAGCGGCAGCAGCAGGGCGATCTGACTCGGATATTCCGTGGCCACGGCAATCTGCGTCTGCGCCGTGGAGAGCACGCTGGTGTTGGCGGGATGTTGCGGAAACTGTCGCTTCCAAGCGTCCAGCTCTTTCGCTGCGCGCGCAGGATTGCGTTCAACCTCCACCGCGACCGGCCCCAACTCCAGCCAACCCGCGACGACAGGATCGGTCTTCGGCGGCGCCCTCATCGGTGCGCCGCGCTCGGCAGCGGTGCGCACTCGCGTCAACAGCTCGTCCCGATTGGCGCGCAGGGTGGCGGGATCGCTGATATGACGCTCGCGCTCAACGAGTGCACGCACGCCCTCCACGGGATGGCCCGTGAGAAATGCGCTGCGGCCGCGAATCCAGTAGTAGTTTTGGGCCTGGTCAGCCGATGTCGGCACCGGAATCTGATCGAGCTCGCGAATGGCGCGGGCCGGGTCGTTTTCGGCGTAAGCAATCTCGGCGGCAACGAGCGCACGCGGAATCGCGAGTTTGGTGCGTGCCTCCGCCGAGACTTGCGCCAGCGCCTGCTTCGCGGCGGCAACGTCTCCCGCCGCGACCCATTGCTCCGCGCTCAACAATTCATAGTTGTCGTTTTCGGCCGGCAATTGCAGCGCCAGATCGGCATACAGCCGCGCCGCTTCCGCGTGCTTGCCGTCATGCACCAGGCGCGCCGCATGCTCTTGCTTGTCCAGGGTTGTTTCCGTCGGCTTGATGAGGCTGCACGCGGCTGCAATCAACGCCGTCGCGAGTACCGCAATTTGCGCCAACCGTGGACGCCGAGAGATCGCTGCCATACCCTTTCGCTCCTCATTCTTTAAATCTAGGCTGGATTATAAGTGACAAACGAGGGGGCAGGGCTGCCGGCGGCGGGAACACTGTACGTAGTCGCTACGCCCATCGGCAATTTAGGCGATTTGAGCCCACGCGCAGCCGCCACACTAAAAGACTGCGACCTGATTGCGGCGGAGGACACACGCCACACGGGAATACTGCTCAAGCACTTTCAGATCGGCACACGGCAGCTGTCGCTGCATGAGCACAACGAAAGCGCGCGTGCAGCTGAAATAATTGCACTGCTGCGCAACGGAAAATCCGTCGCGCTGGTGAGCGATGCGGGCACGCCGGCCATCAGCGATCCGGGGTTTGAGCTGGTACGCGCGGTCGCGGCAGCGGGCATGAAGGTTGTCGCCATCCCGGGGCCCTGCGCGGCGATCGCAGCGCTGTCGATCGGCGGTTTGCCGACGGATCGATTTTGCTTCGAAGGATTTCTGCCGGCGCGCGGCGCGGCGCGCTTGGCCCGCTTAAGATCGCTCGAAACAGAGCCGCGCACGCTGGTGCTCTATGAATCGCCGCACCGCGTCCGCGAGACGCTGCAGGACTGCGCGATGGTCTTCGGCGAAACGCGCGCAGCGACGGTGGTGCGCGAAGCAACCAAACTGCACGAGATGACTTATCGCGGTTCATTGCGCGAATTGCTCGATCGATCCGCCGCGGATGCGGATTTCTCGCGCGGCGAAATCGTTGTGCTGATCGGCGGTGCATCGCAAGCCGAATCCTCCGTCAGCGACGCGGAGACCAAATCACGCCTGGACAAGGTGCTGATCGCGCTGTTGGCTGAATTGCCCTTAAAACAAGCAGCGCGCCTCGCGGCACAAATCACGGGCGCGCGCGACAATGAGACCTATAAGCGCGCGCTATTCCTCAAAGAGCAATCCGCCTCGCATTAACGCCCGGACCTGCGTATGGTGCACACCGGAGTCGGCCAGACAGTCGCTGTCCTTGCCAGGCAAGGATGGAGGAAAGTCCGGGCTCCTCAGGGCACGGTGCCAGGTAACGCCTGGGAGGCGCGAGCCTACGGAAAGTGCAACAGAAAGATACCGCCTAAGTGCCGCGCAAGCGGCGCCGGTAAGGGTGAAATGGTGCGGT
>DASXMG010000095.1:0-6315 GCA_036495805.1 Steroidobacteraceae bacterium
GGCAAGCGCTTGGCGATGAGCGCGATGAGTTCGCGTGCCACGTCCAGTTTGGGTCCGCGCGACACTTCCAGTTTGCCGCCGGGCCAGATCACCGTCAGCGCGTTGTCCTCACAATCGAATGCGATGCCATCGCCGACTTCGTTCGCGGCAATCATGTCCAAGCGTTTGCGCTTGAGCTTGATGCGCGCGTTTTCTTCGACATCGTTCGTTTCGGCGGCAAAGCCGACCACGAAAGGCCGCTTGGCCATGTCGGCGACCGACTTGATGATGTCCGGCGCGGGCTCCAATTCCAGTTTGACCGAGCCGCCCTGTTTCTTGATCTTCTGCTTGGCGACCGTCACGGGTTGAAAGTCGGCGACCGCCGCGGCGGCGATGAAAATGTCGGCATCGCTCACCTGCCGATGCACAGCCGCGTACATATCGCGCGCGCTTTCCACATTGATACGGGTCACGCCCATGGGCGTCTGCAATTGCACCGGACCGGTGACGACGGTGACATGCGCTCCCGCCTCGCGCGCCGCTTCCGCCACGGCGAAGCCCATTTTTCCGGAGCTGCGATTGGTCAGATAACGCACCGGATCGAGCCGCTCGCGCGTGGGCCCCGCGGTGATCAACACATTCAGCCCCGCCAAAAGACCCGCATTGGCAGGCGCCGCGAGCACCGATTCCGCCAGTTGCGTGGGCTCCCACATGCGCCCGGCACCGACTTCCCCGCAGGCCTGATTGCCGGATGCCGGCCCCAAAATACGAATGCCGCGTGCGGCCAATGTGGCCACGTTGGCCTGCGTCGCTTTGTTGGCCCACATGATGCGGTTCATCGCCGGCGCCAGCATGATCGGCGCCTCGGTCGCCATGCAAAGCGTGCAGAGCAGGTCATCTGCGCGGCCCGCGGCCAGTCGCGCGATAAAATCCGCGCTGGCGGGCGCTACCAATACGATCTGCGCCCAACGCGCCAGTTCGATGTGTCCCATCGCGGCTTCTGCGGCGCTGTCCCACAAGTCGCTGCGCGTGGGGCGGCCGGACACGGCTTGGAAGGTCATGGGCGAGACGAAACGTTGCGCGGCGGCAGTCATCACGACCTGGACGTCCGCGCCGCGTTCGATCAGCCGCCGTACCAGGTCAGGACTTTTGTAGGCGGCGATGCCGCCGGTCACGCCCAGCAGAACGCGAGTCTTCGGCGTCATTGAAGGTGTTTCAGCTCTTTGAAGCGATCGATGTCGCTCTCGAATTGAATGCTCATCGTCGCCTCTTCGCTGTGCTTCTGCTTGAGATTGTGTTCCTGAGTACGCATATCGGAGGAGAGCCGCACCAGGTCTTCGGCCATCTGGTCCGGCATGGCGGGCGCCTTGGGATCGGCGTTGTAAGGCCGAAAGTGCATGCTGTCGGCGCGCATTTTCTTCATGCGGCCGTTGAGAGTCTCGAGGAATTGGTTGGTGACCTTGATCTGATCCGCGATCAATGTGAGACGTTGGTCGCGCAGGCGTTCGATCTCTTGTACCGAGGCATAGGTGCTGAGCAGATTCTTATCTCGCAGCTGGCGCTGCGCCGCGTCCAGGTTCTTTTGTTCCTCGGCGGCCGCCTGTTCCGCGGACTTCTGCGCATCCAGGTGCTTGATCTCATAGCCCTGGGAATTGAGGATGTGTTGTTCCTGCGAGGCATATTCGGGTGGCACGTGATCGCCGTAGTGGGTCACGCCGTCCTTGTCGACCCATTTGTACAGCACCCGGCCGTTATTCGTAGGGGAGGAACCAGGAGCACCCGCCGCAAGCCCGGACGCCAGCAGCCCGCATAAACAGAGGATCCAAGCGACATTCTTCAAGAGCCTACCCTCGAGTGAAGCGGCCGCCATTGTGAGGGGCGGCGCCGGCGTTTTCTAGGGGCAATTCCTCAGTCTGCGAGCCCATACCGCTCGCGGTACAGCCGCATGCTCGAAAGCTCGCCCGCCTGGCCGGTTCGGGATACATGCTGCATGAGGTCGGACAGGCTGATCACGGCGACCACCGGGATTTGATATTGGCTGCGCACTTCCTGCACTGCCGAAAAATCGCTTCCGGAAGCACGCTCCTGCCGATCCAGCGCCAGCAGCACCCCGGCCGGCGCCGCCCCGGCGGTGCGGATAATCTCAATGGATTCCCGGATCGCCGTGCCGGCGGTGATCACATCGTCGACGATGAGGACCCGGCCTTTTATGGGGCTGCCGACGATCCTGCCGCCTTCCCCGTGATCCTTGGCTTCCTTGCGATTGAACGCAAAGGGCACGCTGCGCTGATGCCGCTCCGCCAACGCCGCCGCGGTGATGGTCACGAGCGGTATACCTTTGTAGGCCGGCCCGAACAGCATGTCGAACTTCAAATCGGAGGCCGCCAGAGCCTGCGCGTAGGCGCGGCCCACGGCGGCGATGGCAGCGCCCGTGTTAAATAAACCCGCATTGAAAAAATACGGACTTTCGCGGCCGGACTTAAGGGTAAAGCTGCCGAATCGCAAAACACCGAGCTGCGTGCACAGTTCGATGAATTCACTTTGATACGCCGCGGTCATGGGGGCTGATATTATCGTGCGCGATGCGCATCGTCACGAATACCGCCTTCCTTTGACCGACCAACCCAAGCCCACGCTCCGGCAGGCGCTGGGCGACAAACGCATTCTGGCCGTGCTCTTTATGAGCTTTGCCTCGGGGATGCCTTTCAATCTATCCGGTTCCGGATTTGCCTTTCAGGCCTGGCTGGCATCAGCCGGCGTCGACCTGAAGTCCATCGGCTTCTTCTCGCTCGTGAGCTTGCCCTACAGCATTAAAGTCCTGTGGGCGCCCCTGCTCGATCGCTATGTGCCGCCGCTTCTCGGCCGGCGCCGTGGCTGGATCGTGGTGTTTCAGGCCTGTCTGGCCGTGGCCATCGGCGTGATGGGTTTCAGCTCGCCGACCGCGGCGCCATTTTATCTGGCCGCGATCGCGTTGCTGATGGTGTTCCTGTCCTCGTCGCAGGACATCGTCATCGACGCCTATCGCGTCGATATCATTCCGCCGAGCGAACGCGGCTTGGCGGCCGCCGTCACGACTTTCGGCTTCCGCACCGGATCGGTGCTCGCCAGCACGGTGCTTGTGCTCATTGCCGCCCACACCAGTTGGCATTTGGCATTTCTGGTCATCGCCGTGGTCATGGCCGCGACCATGCTGTCCACGATCTGGGCGCCTGAGCCTCTGACGCCGGGACAACCTCCGCGAACTCTGGCCGACGCCTTTTGGAAACCATTCAAAGACCTCATCAGCAAGAAGGGTGCATGGGGGTTTCTGTTGCTGGTGCTGCTTTACAAGGCCGGCGATGCCTTTGCCTTGAGCCTGTACAGCGCCTTCATGCTCAAAGGTGTCGGCTTCTCGCTCGACCAGCTGAGCATCGCGGGCAAGCTCAACATGACGATCTCCACCATCGCCGGCGTGACCTTGGGCGGCTGGATCTTCATGCGCTGGGGCATGTTCCGCTCGCTGCTGGTATTCGGTATCGGCCAGTCGCTGACCAATCTTCTGTACAGCGTGCTGGCGCTGTCCGGCAAGAAGCTGTGGCTGATGGCGCTTGCCACGACACTGGACACCGGGGTCGGCGGCATGGGTCAGGCTGCGTACGTAGGATTTCTCATGTCGCTATGCAGCTCGAGCTTCAGTGCCACGCAGTATGCGCTGCTCTCCGCCATGTCATCGATTCCGCGCAACGTCACCGGCGCCATTGCCGGCACGCTGGTTACTCACATCGGCTGGCCGAAATTTTTCGTGGTCACCTGCCTCACGGCGGTCCCGGGGCTCATCTTGCTGGTGATTTTGCGCCGCCCGTTGCAGGAACTCGCGGCGCGCGACAGCGCCGACGCGAAGCGCTGAGGCGCAAACGGCGAGGGTGTTCAGCGGCTAGGTTTGTTGGCGCCGCGCGTCGTTCAGCGGCGCATGGACCGGTCGTGCGGATTGGACCACGACGTTCTGGCGTTGTCCTCGAATTCACGGCCTAGGTCTTCGGCCTCGACATCGATGGCGCCCGACCAATCTTCCGGCGCATCGGCGGCCTCGATCAAATCGTCCCACAGGTGTTCGTTCCAAGAATCGAAATCCATTTCAGCAACGGTGCCGTCGAAGTATTGAATCTCGATGGTCTGGTCCTGAGCATCGATGGCCACCACTTCAAAGAGCTCGTTGGTACCGCCTCGATACCATTCGCCTACGATCGGCCTGATAACATTCATCGCCGTCTCCGTCTGCTATGCTCATCGCCATTCAACTCCCAATGAGCCTCTCGCGCAATATGTAAATTTTGCGCGCAGCAACAATACATGATCGAACAGCTCATCAAGTTCTTCGTGGTCTTCTTCGTCGTCGTAGAACCGATTTCTTTGATTCCCTTGTTCGCCGGATTGACGCAAGGGGCGAGCGCCGGCTACAAGAAAAAAATGGCCGGCAAATCCGCGGCGATCGCGCTGGTGATCTGCGTGCTGTTCGCATTGGTGGGCGCTCGATTTTTGGATATCATGGGAATTTCACTCAGCTCCTTCCGCATCGCCGGCGGCACGCTGCTGTTCTTGATTGCGCTCGAGATGGTGTTCGCGCGCACCTCGGGCACCAAATCGACGACCACGGAAAAGGAAGAGGCCAAGACGCGCGATGACATTTCGGTGTTTCCCCTGGCATTCCCCTTCATCGCCGGTCCCGGCGCGCTCGCCACGATCCTTTTGACCTCGGGCGAATTGTGGGGCAAGCCGCTGCAGTTCGCCGCGTTCCTCGGCGTGGTCGTTTTCGTGATGCTCGTCTGTTGGCTGCTGATGCTGGCGACGCCGCGACTGATGAAGGTGTTCGGAGTAACCGGCGCGAATGTCATGAGCCGACTGTCCGGCGTCATCTTGGCCGCGCTCGCCGTTCAATTCATCGTCGAAGGCATTCGCGGCAGCTTTTTCTCCTAAGGCTTACGGCGGTTTCTCTTGAGCTCGCTTGGCATACGCCAAATCCCATACGCCATGGCCCAAGCGCTCGCCGCGACGCTCGAAACGGGTCGGCGGCCGAAACTCTGGCCGGGGCGCATAAGTCCTATCCGGGCTCAATGATTCGAGCGCCGGCTCGGCGTTGCACACGGCCAGCATCTGTTCGGCGTACGCCTGCCAGTCAGTCGCGAGCCTCAAGGCTCCGCCGCCGCGCAGTTTTGCCGCCGCAAGCGAGACGAAGGACGCCTCGATCAGGCGCCGCTTGTGATGGCGCTTCTTGTGCCAGGGATCGGGGAAGAACACCAGCACTTCGTTGAACGCGGCATCGGCGACGTGATCGCGCAGCACATCGACGGCGTCGCTGCAGATGACCCGCAGATTCTTGAGGGCCGACTGCTGCGCGCGCAGCAGCAGCCGGCCCACGCCCGATCGGTGCACCTCGATGCCGAGGTAGTCGATGTGCGGATTGCTCTCCGCCAGGGCCGCAATCACTTCCCCCGCGCCGAAGCCAATTTCCAAGCAACGCGGCGCGTCGCGCCCGAAAATGAGCGCCAGATCCAGGAGGCCCGCCGGCAGGTCGACGCCGAACATCGGCCAGAGCTCCTCGAGCGCGCGTTCTTGCGCCGGCGTCGTGCGGCCGGCTCTCAATACGAAGCTGCGAATGCGTCTCGGCGTCTGCATTGCTGCAAAGTGTGCCTGATATGATGATCGGATGCGCAACCGCCTCATGCCCCTGCTCGCCGCTGCAATGCTGCTGGGCGGTTGCGCGGGTTTGCCGCGGCATGTTCACAAAACACCGTCGTCCGCGTTCCAGCACCCGGAAACCACCACGCTCGGGCAGATTGCCGTCAGCGACGAGGTCGGCAAAAATCTCTCCGGCATCCGCTTGCTGTCCTCGGGAGAGGAGGCGTTGGCGAGCCTCATCACCTTGGCCGATCATGCCGAACGTACCCTCGACATTCAGTACTACATCATTCATGAGGATGACTCCACCAAGACCTTGCTGCATCACGTGCGCCTCGCCGCGGATCGCGGCGTGCGGGTGCGCGTGCTCGTCGATGATCTGAACACCGCGGGCGAAGATCGGCGCTTCATGCACCTGAGTTCGCATGCCAACGTCGAGGTTCGCGTATTCAACCCCTTTACTGCCGGGCGATTCTCGACCTGGACCCGCTTGATCGCGTCCGCGACCGATATCCGGCGCATCAATCACAGAATGCACAACAAGCTGTTTGTCGCGGACGATGCACTCGCCATCACCGGCGGACGCAACATCGGCGACCAATATTTCACGCTCGATCCGCGCAGCAATTTTGTCGATTTGGATGTGGTTGCGGCGGGCGCCATCGTGCCGCAGCTGTCGGC
>DASXMG010000096.1:0-46888 GCA_036495805.1 Steroidobacteraceae bacterium
GGCATCATTCAGCGCCTTGAGCCTCGTGCTGCCGGCATCCGTGTCTATATCCGTGACTTCGGCGATTACCTGCAACGAGTAATGATGATCGCCCATCACGAATTCGTTGCTCGTGAGCGCGTCCAGCGCATCTTTGAGCTCGGCGGCTTGCGTGACGGCGAAATCGCCTGCATTGGCCATGCGGTTGAATTGACGCTGCAGCAATGATTGACCGGACGATTTGGTCAGGAATGCAAAAGACTGAGTCGCCACAAAGGCAAACGGCGCGGACAACAGCCGGTTGTACATGCCTACAGCGCTCGGTGTCGGATACTCTTTGATGCCCAGCATTCCCCCCACACGCGTGGCACAGGGAAGCCGATATTCAATCGTCTCGGTGCCGAACAGCAGGCGGCAAGTCGCCAGCGCACGATTGATGGGCCCAGAAGGCAGCGGTACGCGCTGCCATTCGCCGTTGACCAGCAAACCAAAGTACTCGAGCAGCGATGAGCATAAGATGCTTCCCGCGCGATAGACGCCGAGGGGCTCAGGCTCGTAGCGCGCCAAGGACGCAAACAGCGTCTGCGACAACTTCTCGCAGGCATCGAGGGCATCGCTGAGCGCCATTTTATTTGAGTTCGCTTGCACTCTCGCCAGCGCTTTGGAGACCAGCCCGGTCGCTACGCCGGCGGTCGGCCGATACACCATTGCCAGGTACACTTCGTTGAGCATCAGAGTTTCGTTGGCCAGGCGAAGGTGATATTTACGATGCAAGCCGTCGGCAAAGACGCCGGCGATGGGTGGGCGCTCCATGGCGGGCTCGATGCGGGCCCGACGGCGGATGATATGAGTCCAGAGGGCCACGTTCGGAGTGGCGATATTTCGCCATAGGACGTTCAGGCGCTCGTGCCAATTGTTGAGATCCGCATCGTCGCTGGTCTCGAAACTTGCACCGCCCAGCCGAAACGCTTGCACATAATCGCCGAAAGCCGTCCGCACGATCGACTGCGCCACATGAGCCGCATAAGGAATGCGCTCAGCCGCGCTCATCTCGCGCTGCAAGGTGGACGGACGGCGCAGAGCGGCCATGTTCAGCATTGCCTGCTTCGCCGCCCATGACGATTCGGAACGTCGATCACCAACGGACAGTAGCTGCTCGCCCGCCAGAGGCGCAGATTCGTCAACCATGCCGGCAATCGGGTGCGCCCCCATAACAAGACCAGATCGAAGAAGCGGGCATCGCGAGCGCACAACAACATGCATACCCCGTGGATGGGCAGGCATAGCAAGAGCGTCAGTAAATTCTTCGTAAGAAGAAAAACCTCCAAGGTGAATACCATCTCGATTAGCAGCGCCGAGTACGTGACGCCCCACCGCATCGACGGCCGAGTCGCGCCCACGAAGAGCGGATCGGCCGTGAGCCCAAAATTGCGTTCGGTCAAGTTCCTCTCCCTAGACGCCGAACATCCCGCGAACCCACGTAACGATTTGCGGTGCGCCGAAGCCGATCGCGATTCCCAAAATCGCCCCCAGGCACCACACACACGACATTCGGTTTGCCATCGCGAGTCCTCCGAGCACCATGACGAGAATGATGGCAACCGGCGTCAGCCACGCCAGTATGTTTGTCTGCAGGGAACTTGCGCCGGTCATGAAGGGGGAGGCTTGCGCCAATGCGAGATCCGGTGCACAGGCCGAGGCTGCCACCAACAAGACAGCTGCCACCAGCTGGGCTAGCCCGCGAGTCGGGATTGCGTGCATGTCAGATCTCCGTCTCCAGCGCCCCGATTTCGTTCTCGCCGCGCCGGGCGGCGAGCTCTTCGCGTTTCGCACGGCCGGGCGCGCCAAACCGGAAATTCTGTATGACGAAGGAGTACTCGTAGCGCTTCTCGCCTTCTTTGTCGGTCCAATTGTTAGATCGAACCTGCGCCTGGAGAATGAGTTGATCGCCCTTGCGCGCGTTCTTCGCGATCGCCTCCCCGAGACCCTCGAACGCCGTGAACCAGACACTGGTAGCCGCCTCGCGCGCATTGCCTTCGCTATCCTTTCCCGCGTAGTCGTTGCCGACCAGACAAATGCGCGCATAGGTTGTGCCGCCCTTGACGGCAAGTTCCGGCTCGGTGGCCAGATTGCCCACGGCGGTGAGAGTGAAGCTGTTCATGTTGACTCCTTAAGTGTGTGTTGCGCTGACCGGTATGCCGTCGCGTGTCAATAGTTTCTTGGGGGCCGCGGCAAACTAGAATTCAATTAAGTGCCGGATTTGCGAAGATTCTGTCGGAACAAACAGACGGATCGCAGCAGGTCGACCGCGTCACGCGCAATTTTTCCTTTGATCGCCCAGAAACCAGCGCCGAGTGCGACGATCGCAACGCGGCGGCGACCACCACGAAAGACAGCGATCCGAACTACGCCGCCGCTCTTGGCGACAATCTCTACGACGACATGGTCATCGGCGGTGGAAAATGCTCAGCAAACGTCTAGGCGATCAGCCGATGACTCGCTCGGCTGGCGCCGCCGGGTCAGGTACCCGGCGCATCCCACACGTCAGCAAACAGGCGCGCGAAGTTCGCGCCCAGCAATTTGTCGAGGCGGGTGTTGGGCCAGCCGCGATTCGCCAAATCGTTCGCCAACCGGGCAAAACGGACCGGCTCGTTATATTCCGGCACGATGGTCAGCACATCGGCGCTCTCGCCGGGGGCCCCATACCCGGCTTTCTGGCGCGCTTCGACTTCCTTGCGAAAATACGCTCGATAAGCATCCGTCAACGGGACGCCGGACAGCGATCCGTCGGTTCCCAGGCCGACATGGTCCTCGCCGCAAGCATTCACCGCATGTTCGATATGCCGGATCAGGTCTTCGGCGTGCGGCTGTCCGGACTCACGCAAGAACGGCATGAAATAGATTCCAACGACACCACCGCGATCGGCCAGCGCGCGCAATTCGGAATCGCGGGTGTTGCGTGGCAAATCCACGAGCGCACGGCAGGCGGTGTGCGTAATGGCCATCGGCGCTTTCGAAGCCGCGATGCCTTCCGCGATGGTGCGCGGCCCTGCGTGGCTCAAGTCGAGCAGCAATTTCTGGCGATTCATCTCGGCGATGAAGTCGTAGCCCATTTTGCTCAAGCCGCCGTCGGCCTTTTCGATGCAGCCATCGCCCATGAGGTTGCGCACATTGTAAGTCGGTTGCACGATGCGGACCCCAAGATCCTTGAATACCGCCAGATTCTTGAGGTCACCCTGCAGCATGGTCGTGTCTTGGCAGCCATAGACGACGCCGAGGCGCTTGCTGACTTTCGCCGTTTGGATGTCGGATCCTTTCAAAATTTTCATCATCGCATCCGGATGCAACATCAACTCGTGCTCCACCCCGGCGATGTTTTTGACGGCGGCCATGAACTTATCCGGCCCGTTGCCGACATCGTTGATGGTAAAGTTGATCACGGTCACACCGGATTCACGCGCATCCGCCAGCGCCCGCGCGGACAGCGGCGCATCGTCGGGTGCGTCGGGATTGAACTCGCCGAGACCGCCGAGCGCATCGATCACGATGGCGCGATCGTATCGAGAACGCGGATACCCCGAGTTCGCCGCAGCAGCCGCGAAGGACCATCGATTGACGAGGCCGGCGGCGGCCATGCCCGCGATGAGCTGCCGTCGACTGATCATGGCTGTTCGACAAATCACGGCTCTTCGACTGATCATCGCTCCTCCCCGCTTGGATTCGGCACGCCGATCTGCTCCATGTGGACCTTGAAGCCCGGGACCCAGGTGTCTTTTGATTTGAATTCGGTCACCACATCATAGGCCGTCGTGCCGCTGCGCTGCCAGCGGCTGCGATATACCATGGTCTTGCCCTTCTCGACGAAGCTGGTGTCCGGAAAGACCAGCGCCTCGTTCCGGTGCTCACGCCGCCGCTTTCAGCGCGCTGATCCTTGCCTCGCATTGACTGTATGTCAGGCTCGGCTGCGCGACTACAAGCGATTGCTCGTTCCCGCTCACGGACGGGGGCGACCTCCCCGCGGATCGAATGTTTCGGGCCGCATTAACGTCCCGATCGTGCGTGTCACCACACGCACTGCACGCCCAGATCCTTTCAACGAGCATGTCCAGTCCCGTCGGGCCGCTTAAGGCCTTACAGCTGCAGCATGTTCGCGTTGTGTTTCTCTCATTGACGATAAGAACGCTCCTGCCGGCCTGCTGGCCTTTGTACTGCAATTGCGTTTTGAGCAGCCCCCAGCCGGCATCGAGCACGGATTTCGCCATCCGAGTCTTTGCCAGCTTGAGGCTGCTCACATCGCCAATTTTGATGGTTTGATATTCGTTGACGATTTTTCTTGAGAACTTGTGCAAGGCATCTTTGCGTCGCCGCGCGGCCGTGCGGTGCAAGCGCTTGGCTTGACGTTTGTGGCCGCGGCGCTGCGCCTGGGCGATTTTTCGCTCGATGGATCGATAGAAACGACCCGCCTGAAGCTTATCGCCATCACTCGTTGCGACCGTGTCCTTGAGCCCCAAATCCAGGCCCACCGCTTCCTTTGGCGCAACGCTCTGGCGCACTTCTTGTGCCACCGGCAGGCATAGCCACCAATCTCCCACCGCATCTTGGGCAAAGCAGCCTGACTTCCAGGTGACTCCATCCAAAAGCTCTCGCTCGAAGACTCGAAAGACCTTGCCTGAGAAGCGCAAAGATTTACCCTTGCGTTTAAGCTGCACCGCTTTGAATGGCACCCATCCTAAGGAGCGTTTGGCGCCTCGACTGACCCGCCAGCGAAGCTTTGCTCGCTTGAATTGCTTGCGCCGGGTCGCAAACTCCGCATTCACTCTCTGAATCGTGTCCGATCCGATCTTTTCAAAGCACTCGGTTGCCCCGGCCGTGAGCTTGTCCAAATCAAAGGCAGTAAGCCACCGAGGTCGCCCCGAAAAGGGCCGCGCCGCTTTATAGCTCGTCGCATTCGCAAAGTTCCAGACCTGGTTCACTTCGATCGCGGCAGCATCGAGCCAAGCGCAGCCTTCGCGCTTTACCTTCAGGCGCAAGGTCCGAACGCAGTATTGAATATCGCTGGTCACTAGTGCTCCGACCCATTAACCGAGCGAATCTAGATGATCTTCGGTGTCCAATCAACGGTCATTTCTAGCGCATTCATCACGAAACGCGGGAACGAGAGCGGCGTGAGCCAGTATCACTTCGCAGCTCGCTCCTCCGCTCCACTTCGTGACGCAACCGTCGCGGCTGGGTCGCATCCTCCATGATGCTTCGTTGACTTTGGCGGTCTGCAGTACATCAGCGATGCAGGCCGAACACCGGTCGCGTCAATCGGTGGCCCGATTACGGCTCTGTTTTTACGTACTGCGCCTTGCCATCGCCGAACGACCAGTCCTCGGGGGCGACGGGCACTAATGAAATGAGTACGTCCCCGGGTCTTACGCCTGGATTCTTCGCCAGCCTCGCGGCGATGGTTTTGTAGATCGCCAGCTTCACGGCTTGGGTGCGCTGATTCAGCGTGATTTGAATCATCACGATGTCGTCGGTGCGATTTACGCCCAGGTAGGTCGGATCGTAGATCAGGTCGGCGGGCGCGTGCTCCGTCAGTACCTGAAACCGGTCCAAATCGGGAACGCTGGCCACCTCGACCAGCGCGCGATGCACTTCGTCCGCCACCGCCTGGCGGAAGGGTGCGGGCTTACCCGCTCGAAAAGAGATTCGTACCAGCGGCATGGCCAGGACCCCGATGTTTCTTTACGGCATCTGAGATTATAGTGTCAATACTGCAATCCCATAACGACAAGATCGAAATCGGCCAGGAACAACCCATGAAATCCCACGCTGTGCTTTCCTCGAGATCGTTGCGTACTATTGCGGCCGCCGCCGCCGTGACCCTGGGTGTTTCCGCCGCCTCCCTGGGCGAGGACAATCACGCCTCCAAGCATTACATTCTTCCCGCCTCCACCGATAACGTGCAATGGGGTTGGTACGACATCAATGAAAAGCCCAGGCTCTCCATCAAATCAGGCGATACTGTCTCCATAGAAACACTGTCGCATTCCCTGGGACAGATCAAACCGGGGGTCGCCATGGATGAGATCGTGAGGTTGCGCAAGGCCAATCCGGGCGGCGGCCCGCACTCGATCACAGGACCCATTTACGTCGAGGGCGCGGAACCCGGCGACACGCTGGAAATTCACATTCTAAAAATCGTACCCAAGGCGGACGGCTTCAATTTCAATGTGCCGGGAAAGGACTTTCCCACCGTCGGGCAGCTGGCATCGGAATTTCCGGAGGGCTTCGTTCGCTACTACAAGCTCGATCTGGCGAAGATGCAGACCCAGTTCAAGCCGGGAATTGTCATCGACTTGAAGCCATTCCCGGGCACCTTCGCGGTCGGCGTCGACCCCAATGAACCGGACGCGAAAGCCGGGCCGCCGATTCGCGATGCGAAAGGCCGTACCAGCACGCTGCGCCCGTGGAAAAACGGCTCCAACATGGATGTGAACGAACTGCAGGCGGGCGCGACCATGTACTTTCCGGTGTTTCAAAAAGGGGGACTAATCTGGACCGGCGATTCGCACTGCCGGCAGGGCAACGGCGAGGTCAACCTGACCGCGCTGGAATGCTCCTACAAGGAAATCCAAATCAAGCCCATCGTGCGCAAGGATATGAAGACCGAATGGCCCTGGGCGGAGACGAAAGCCGATTGGATTTTCATGGGCTTTGATGAAGACCTGAATCAAGCCATGAAAATCGCTGTCGATCAGACGGTCAATTGGCTCTCGAGGCAAACCATCGTGCCGATGAGCCGCGAAGAAGCCTATGCTCTCACGTCGATCGTCGGCGATTGCCGCGTATCGCAGGTCGTCGACATCCGCAAAGGCGTGCACTGCATGATTCCGAAATCCGTCTTCGTCAACTACAAGCCGGCAGCGCGCTAATCAGCTCGGGACGCGCCCCACCCGCCGGCGGCGCTCACGGTTTGGCCAGCTGCACCACCATCTTTCCGGTGTTCGCGCCGGTGAACAGTCCGATCAGGGCAGTGGGCGCCTGCTCGACGCCCTGCAAAATAGTGGTGCGATACTTCAGGCGGCCTTGCCGTATCCAGTCCTTCATGTCCTTTAGGAATTGCGCGCGCTTCGATTCGAACTCGTAGTAGACGAACCCTCGGATCGTCACGCGGTTGTAGATGATGTTCGACAGCGTAGTCACCGGCTCTGAGACGGCGCCAAAATTATTGTAAGCGGAGATCATGCCGCACACGGCGATGCGCCCGAGTGCATTCATACGCGGCAGCGCCGCATTCAAGTGCTCGCCGCCGACATTCTCGAAATACACGTCGATGCCTTTGGGCGCCGCTGCCTTGAGCGAAGCGCGCAGCTCACCTTGCTTGTAATTGATGGCGGCATCGAGCCCCAGCTCGTCTTTGAGCCAACGGCACTTTTCCTCCGAGCCGGCGCTGCCGATCACATAGCAACCCTTGATCTTGGCGATTTGCGCGGCAACGCTGCCCACGGCTCCGGCGGCGGCCGAGACAAAGACGTTCTCGCCGTCCTTGAGCGCGCCGATGATCAGCAGTCCACCATACGCCGTGAGGCCGGTCAGACCCAAGACGCTCATGTAGGCGATCAAGGGCATGCCGTCCGCGTCAAGGGTCGACAGGCCTTTGCCGTCAGAAAGAAAATACTCTCTGAAACCGTGCATCGACTCCACGTGATCGCCTTCCTTGAAAGCGGCGTGTCGAGATTTGATGACCCGGCCGATCGCGCCGCCGATCATCGCCTCATTGAGCGCCGTCGGGCCCGCCAACCGCGGTCGCATCGCAGGATCGACCGACATGTAAATGTTCTCGACCAGTACCTGGCCCTCTTCCGGGTCCGCCACCTCGGTCTCGACGATGCGAAACTGCGCCGGCGTCGGCAGGCCTTGCGGGCGTTCAACTAAATGGACTTCTCTGCTTCGCATTTTTTTATCCTCCGATGGCGACGGGCCGTTTCGCCAGCGCATGTTTCCAGTGACCCGATTTGAAGCGCCAGATGAGCATGGATCCTTTGAGCATGTAATCGCCGATGATGGAGCTGTAGACCCAGACCACGGGCAGGTGAAACGCGGCGAATGTCGCAGCCAGAGCGCAGCGCACGCCGATCAGCCCCAAGAAGGAAGTGACGAGCGGGAAGCGCGTGTCGCCGGCGCCGCGCAAGGAACCGCCGATGGCCATGTCGATCCCCAACAAGGGCAGCATGGCGGCCATGATGTAAGTAAATTCCGTCGTCCGCAGCACGGCGATTTCATCCGACCCCAAAAAGAAACGCGCCAGACCCGGGGCGTTAATGACAATGAGGAACCCGATCAAAGACATCGCGCCGACCGCCATGCCGCAGGCCCGCCAGCCGCTGCGCGCCGCGCCCTCCACATCGCCCGCCCCAAGGTGCTGGCCGACCAGCGTCGCGCCCGCAATCGAGAAGCCGCTCCCCACCACCATGGCCGCATTCAGCATATTGACGCCGACGTTATACGCCGCAAATGCCTCCGTTCCATAGTGATGACCGATGAGGGACATAAACAAGAAGAAGCCGAATTGCAGGACCAGTTGTTCGAGGGCGACCGGGTAACCGATATGCAGCAGCCTCAGGTAACGCGCCCTTTTGAAAATGTCGCCAGGATAGAACTTGATGGTCAATTTCTGGCGCATCCACAGTGCCACCAGAACCGCGCCACACAAGACAAACGACAGTCCGGAGGCAAACGGGGCACCGGCCGCACCCATGCGTGGCGCACCCCAATTCCCCAGAATAAACGCGTACAGCAGCGGTAGATTCACGGCGTTGACCGCCAAACCGAACAGCAGCGGCGTCCACGCGTTGCCGGCCGCGCGCAATGCGCTCGACAGAATTATGTCGATGGCAAATCCGATGATGAAGGCCGCGAGCCAAAATATGTTGTGCGAGGCAAGCTCCGCCGCGTTCGCGTCCAAGCCAAATACTTCGGCGATCTGGTGCGAGAAGAGCATGCCGAAGATCATGAGCAAGAGGCCGACCAGGCCACCGAACATGAGCGACGCGGATGTGATGCGGCTGGCTTCCTCGCGCTGGCCCGCGCCCCAGGAGCGCGCGACGAGCGCAGTCGTCCCGACGCCGATTGCCATCAACAGCGCTTGCAGCGCAAAAAAAACGCGCTGCCCTGCGCCGACGGCCGCCACGGCCGGCGCACCCATGCTGCCGACGAATTTGGTCTGTACCATCGCAACCATCGAAAACATCAGGTTGGACGCGATGGAAGGCACGGCCAGCTGCCAAATGGTGGGGCGCGGAATTGTCATCGGTCGTTGCGTCAGATCTTCAGGACGGCAGGCTTTCTAATCCATAGGGTGAGCAAGAGGTAATAAAAGACGCCGATCGCAATCCAGGCCATTCCTAAGATCTTGGCCGCGCGGTCCATCTCGTACAGCACATACACGATGATCGACAGGCCAATCAGCGGAAAAATGAGATGCCGAAGCCAATCTCCGCTGCGCTGCCGGATCAAATAGTGGTTGATCACGGACAGGTGCAGCAAAACAAACCCGGTGAGCGCGCCGAAATTAACGATCAGAGTCAAGTCGTCGACACGGCTGGCAAACAGCAAGCCCACCAGCAAGGAAATGACCGCGACCAGAAGGGTGCTGACATAGGGAGTCTTGTAGCGCGGATGCACTTTCGCCAGGATCGCCGGCAGCTTGCCGTCCCGCGCCATGGCAAAAAGAATTCGCGACACCGCGGCCTGCGCGGCCATGGCATTGGCGATGGCCGAGGCCATGACGATGGCAAGGATGGTAATCAGGCGCAGCCAGGTGCCGCCGGCACGTTGCGTGATTTCATAGAACGCCGTCTCCGGCGAACTGAAGCGCATCCCCGCACTCAAGTCGGTCGCAATCCAGGTCTGCAGCATGAATAGTGCGCCGACCAGCATGAGCGACAACACCGTGGCGCGGCCCACCGCATTCTTGTCGGCACGATTTTCCTCGGAGAGCGTGGAAATGCCGTCAAAGCCGAGGAATGACAGCACGGCAATCGAAGTCGCGCCGGCCACGGTGCCGAGGGAGAAGACGTGCGCATCGTAGAACGGCTTCAGCGTCAGCCTGCCGGCGCCCATTCCGCCATACAGCGCGATCAGTCCGACCACCACGAACAGTGCCAGCACCACAAGTTCCAGGATCAGCATGTAGCGGTTGAGCCGCGCGGTGAATTGGATGCCGATGAGGTTCACGGCGGCGTTGAATGAGATGAATAGCGCGAGCCAAACCCAGGCGGGTACGCCAGGAAACACCGGCCGCAGGGCCACGGCGCTGAACAAGTACAAAAGCGAAGGCACCAAAATGTAATCGAGCAGGATCAGCCAGCCGGAAAAGAAACCCGCAATTTCGTGCAGACCGCGCTGCGCATAGGTGTAGACGGAACCCGCCAGCGGGAATGCGCGCGACATCGCGGCGTAGCTCAAGGCGGTGAAGAACATGCCGACGAGTCCGACCAGATACGCCAGCGGCACCATGCCCTTGGCGTCGTTGTACACGAAGCCGAACACCGCGTACGGCGCGATCGGCACCATGAAAATCAATCCGTAGATGACCAAATCTTTGGTCGTGAGGGCGCGGTGTAGTTGCTCTTTGTATCCGTATTCTTCAATCGACAAGCGCGCGAGCTCCTTTTGATGCGCAGTCTATCTCAAGACCGCTTAAGTCGCGGGCCATGATTTGAGTCGTGCAACGGCGGGAAGACTCCGTACAATGCGAAAAAAGACAGGCCCGCCCGATGATCCCGCCCACACATCGACATACCATCCACCATCGCCATCATGGCTGGGACAACAGCATTGCTGCCGTGACGCGCATCGCGCCGGGCGAGTCGCTGGAGTTCGATGTGGCCGATGCTTCCGGCGGCCAGCTCGTCGCGACCTCGACCGTGGCCGATGTGGGCCGCATGGACTTCGGCAAGATCAATCCCGTGACGGGCCCGGTGCATATCGACGGCGCTGAACCGGGTGACATTCTCAAAGTCACGCTGCTGTCATTCGCCCCTTCGGGCTGGGGCTGGACCGCGAACATCCCGGGCTTTGGCCTGCTGGCGGAGGATTTCAAGGAGCCCGCGCTGCACATCTGGCGCTATGACGCCGGCACGCTGGCGCCGGCTCTGTTCGGCCGCTGGGGCAAAGTGCCGTTGAAGCCTTTTACGGGGACAATTGGCCTGGCACCCGCGGAACCCGGCCTGCATAGCATCGTTCCGCCGCGCCGCGTCGGCGGTAACATGGACGTGCGCGACATCGCTCTGGGCACCGAACTGTTCCTTCCGGTCGAGGTTCGCGGGGCCTTGTTCTCGGTCGGTGACACGCATGCGGCGCAGGGCGATGGCGAGGTGTGCGGCACCGCCATAGAAAGCCCCATGCGCGTGGCCTTACAGTTCGACCTGATCAAGCAGGCGCCGTTGACCTTCCCGCGCTTCAGAACCTTAGGTCCGGTGACGAGGCATCTCGATGCGTCAGGCTATGAGGTCGCGACCGGCATCGGTCCTAATCTCATGGGGGCGGCGCGCGCGGCCGTTCGCTCGATGGTCGATCTGCTCGCGCGCGAGCGCGGCATGCCGGCGATCGACGCGTACTTGCTTTGCAGCGTCTGCGGGGATTTGCGCATCAGCGAAATCGTCGATGTGCCGAATTGGACCGTATCGTTCTACTTTCCGCGCATCGTGCTCGAATGAAGCGCATAGCGCCCCCGATAGTCGAGACAGGCCCCTAGGCCTTAGCGATCGACTTCTTCAATTACGGCCTGACCGGAAACGCGCACACGAATCAGCGCCCAGCACAGCCCGGCTGTCAGCATGCAAGCAATGAAGAACAGTGCAACCCAAATCAGCGCCGCATGGCTGGACGTATTGAGCCAGCCCCAGCTGCTGATCAGCCAGATCACGGCTGCGAAAAACGCCAGGCCGAGAGCAACCCCCAGAGTGCCCAGCGATCGCCAAGTGGCGTGCACGAAGAATATCCAAACAGCGAGCAGGACGAGTCCGACCACTACCTGGATGGGCTGTAGGTGAGGAAAATTCCCGGCGATCCAACTGACGAATGACAGCCCGCTGGGGTTGTAGGTCGCCAGCACCAACACCAGCGACGCTATGAAGCGTCCAAGAAAACCACCCATGGTGAGTCTACCCATGAAGCTATGGTACGCGGGTCAGATCCACTCGGCCAAGCGCGTCACACGCTCGTTCGATACACGAGGAAGCCCGAACGCTCGGCGACTTGGTCGTACAGGCGCATCGCCACCGCATTTGTCTCGTGGGTCTGCCAATAGACGCGGGGCGAGCCGGCGAGTCTGGCCCGCGCATAGACCGCGGTGATCAGCGCGCGGCCGACGCCGTGACCACGCACCGCGTCCGCGGTGAAAAGATCCGCCAGATAACAGGTCGGCGGTATTTGGATCGTGCTGCGATGATAAAGAAAGTGCGCAAGGCCGACGATCCTTCCAGCCCTCTCGGCCACCAGCGCGTACATGGGCTCGTAGGCGTCAAAAAATCTCGACCAGGTCATCAAAGTAATATCCGGCGCCAGCGCGGTGTCGCCCGCGCGGCCGTAGAACGCGTTGTAGCCGTCCCAAAGCTGCTTCCAAGCGGGAAAATCCGCGCGCTGAACGGGCCGTATCTCGACTGGTTCGCTCAAGGGATTTCTCCTACAGGCTGGTGATGGATCGCTTGATCTCCTTGATGCGCGCCTCGTTGCGTTTGTAAAAGGTCCATTGCTTGATCCTTTTTGATTGCACCAGCCTGGCTTGACGCAAAACCCGCATGTGCTCGCTCAAGGTCGGCCGGCTGATGCCGAGCTTCTCCGCGATCAAGACCGCGCACACGCCGTCCCTGACGAGATCTCCGTCGATCTGGGCGCGGAAATTCGCGCGCGGCTTCTTGAGCCATTCGAGTATCTGCAGCCGCCTGTCGTTGCTGATGGCTTGTATCGCATGCAAATCAATCATATAGTTAGTTTGCCAATAGACGAATAGCCAGTCAATCTTGCCTTAGGTGCGTACCGCTCAGCCTATGATCTCCGCCGCCGAAATTCGCTCCGCCTACGCGCTCATCGCGCCGCACATCCGCCGCACGCCGATCATCGACGTGGATGGCGCCGATTTTGGAATGGCGGCCGCGCCGCTCGTTTTGAAATTGGAATTGCTGCAGCATGCGGGCTCGTTCAAGGCACGCGGCGCCTTTACCAGCTTGCTGACGCGCCAGCTTCCCGCGGCCGGCGTGGTCGCAGCCTCGGGCGGAAATCATGGAGCGGCGGTGGCATTTGCGGCCATGAAGCTCAAGGTGCCGGCCAAAATATTCGTCCCCCGTATCGCCTCGCCGGCGAAGATTCAGCAAATTACCGAATATGGCGCGCAATTGGTGATCAGCGGTGAACGCTACGCCGACGCCCTGGCCGCCAGCGAGGCCTGGGTCGCCGCCTCCGGAGCGATGCCCATTCATGCCTTCGACCAACATGAAACGATGCTCGGCCAGGGGACCGTCGGTTTGGAGTTCGACGATCAGGCGCCGATCACGACGCTGCTGGTGGCGGTGGGCGGCGGCGGCCTCATCGCCGGGCTGGCGGCGTGGTATGCGGGCCGGATCAAGATCGTCGCGGTTGAGCCGGAGAAAGCTCCGACGCTCACCCGCGCACTGGAAGCGGGGCGTCCGGTCGATGCCGAGGCAGGGGGAATTGCGGCGGAATCGCTCGCGCCGCGCCGTGTTGGGGAATTGGTGTTCCCCGTGATTCAGCGTTATATCGATAAAACCATCTTGGTGTCGGACGAGGCTATCTTGGACGCACAGCGGCGTCTGTGGACCACGTTGCGCGTCGTCGCAGAGCCCGGCGGCGCCGCGGCGCTCGCGGCACTAACCTCCGGCCAATATGTTCCCAGCCCTGAGGAGCGCGTCGGCGTGCTGATTTGCGGCGGCAACACAGCCATCGTGAATTTTAAGTCCCACTAGAAAGTTTCCGCGCCTCGGCGATGAGCGGATGCGTCGGGGCCAAATTTTGTTCCACGTGCGGCAGCGCTTGGCGCGCGCTCGCCGCCGCGGCCGCCTTATCGCCCAGCGCCGCCTCGCTGCGGGCACGCAACACCAGGGCCTCGCCGACCCATGCGGATGACTCAGGATCGATGGCCTCAATTTTCGCGCGCTCCAGCGCGGCCTGAGCGTCGGCGGCGGCCGCTTCATACCTGCGCTGCGCCAGCTCGATTTCGGCCCGCAGCGCGACAATGTGCTGCCACTCCGGATCGTTACCAGGATGCGCCGCAGGCGCCAGATTGGCCGCCTGTTGTACTTTCTCGGCTGCGCCGCTCAAGTCTTGCTTGGCCAAATTCAAACGTGCGTGCGCCATCAAGAGCCGCTGCGCATCGCGGCGCCACGAGGCTTCGGCAAGATATTTTTGTTCGAACCCCGCGGTTGTGCCCCAGTAAGAATCTGCCGCGGCGATGTCGCCTCGATCGAGCGCTGCGCGAACCGCCCCCGCACGATAGGTCGCAATCGCCGAGGCCAATCCCTGTGCCTCCGCCTTCTCGGCCGATCGCATCAAGCCCTCGCCGTTGGATCCGGGAACTCCCGCGGCGGTGCGCGCCAACAATACCGAGGCATCCAAATAGAACGGCAGACTGGCATTCGGATTCGCGCTTCGCGCTTTTTCAACGGTCGCATGCAGCAGCTCGAGCGCCTTTCGGGGCTGTCCCCCCGCGAGCAACGCGTTGCTGCCGACGTTGACCATCGCGTCGTAGGCATCGCTGTCATCGCGCCCTACTTCGGCAACGATCGCCATCACGGACTGCTCGGCGGACCACGCCGCCCGATAGTTCCCGGCGAGAGACAGCGAACGCGCGTATTCGTGCGCGATGCTGGTGTAGCGGGAGTTGCGTGTATTCCCCTCCTTCTCCAGCGCACTCATGGCTTCGCGCATTGCACGCGTCGCGCGGCCGTAATCGCCTTCGCGTTCCGCGATATAGGCATTCGCCATGGCGCATTCCGCCGCCTGTGGGGCATCGACGACCGCGAGCCTGCGCAGGTTGGCGAAGCCAAGGGCCGCTTGCTCGCGAGCCAGCTTGAGATCTCCCGTCTCCACGGCGTCCTGCGCCTTGCCGCAGGCGATGTCGGCATTCAGATGCGGGTCATCGAGGCGGCGGCTTATCACATCGACTTCGTTCGTGACTTCAGCGCCGGTTTTATAATCGCCGGCATCGATGAACCGCCCCGCCAGCCCGGTAAGCAGCGATGCTTCGATGGCCGGCTTGCTTCGAAACCGGCGCTCGATCAAAGTACGGGCACGGTTGAGCCGTTCTCCCACGACTTCGCGCGGCGCCTGGCTCAGGCTGTCGCCCAGCAGAAATTCGGTGAGTTCGACTTGTGCATCGGCGTGTGCCTCCTCGCGTTGCGCAAGATCACGCTGCGCACGGGCCTCGAACAGCTGGGCAAGGGCAAAGGCGACGGCGCCGATCAGCACCGCGGTTATCAAAGATCCCGCAATTACGCCGCTGCGATACCGACGCACGAATTTGCCAATCCGGTACGGAATGGTATCGGCATGGGCGCTGACAGGTTCGTGGTTGAGATAGTGGTTCAAATCGTCTGCGAATGCGCCCGCGGACAGGTAGCGCTCGGAGGGGTTCTTCTTCAGCGCCTTGCCGAGAACGTTGTCCAGATCCCCGCGAAGCACATGCGGCTCGATGCCGGCGCCGGCCGCGACACTCGAGGCGAGGGCCGGTTCCAGCGTCACGACGCTGTGGATGAGTTCCGCACTGGAACGGGTATTCGCCGGCACCGGATGCGTTCCGGTGAGACAGACGTAAAGGACCAGGCCGAGCGTGTAGATGTCGGTCGCAGTGGTCACCGGTTGCCCCAGCACTTGTTCGGGCGCCGCGTATTGAGGCGTCAATGGGCCCAAACGGGACTGTGTCAGCGCGAGCGAAGGATCGGCGCCATCGATCAGTTTCGCAATGCCAAAGTCCAGCAGCTTCACCGCTCCGTCGTGGGTGATGAAAATGTTGGCGGGCTTCAAGTCCCGGTGAACGATGAGATGACTGTGGGCGTGGCCGACAGCGGCGAGAACGCTTAGGAATAATCGGACGCGTTCCTCGACGTTGAGCGCATTCCTCGTGCAATAGGCGTCGATCGGTTCTCCCTGCACATACTCGAGCACCAGATAGGGCTGAGCGTCGTCCAGCAAGCCGGCGTCCAGCAGTCGCGCGATATTGGGGTGGTCGAACTTGGCGAGCAGCTTGCCTTCGGTGCGAAAGCGCTCCTCGCCCGCCTGCCCGATCCATGCGGTATTGACGAATTTGACGGCGACGACGCCCTCGAAACGGCCGTCGTCGCGCCGTGCCCTCCAGACACTGCCCATGCCTCCCCGGCCAATCTCCGCTTCGATCACATAGGGACCGATGCGCCGCCCGCTCAGCGTGGCAATGTGCGCGGCACGCTCAGGAATGAGCGACGGCCCGGAGAGAAATGCGGAAAAGCCCGGCTGCGCCCGCGCCTGCAGCAATTCGTCCAGCTTCGCCGCCAGTGCCGGCTCTCGGTCGCGCAGCTGACTGAGCCACTCCAAGCGCTCCGTGTCGGACAGCTCCAGGGCGTGATCCAGGTGTTCGCTTAAGGTTCTCCAAGCCTCAGTGGACATGCAGCCAATTGTACCCCTTAGGCGCTGAACGCCAGGCAATGCTGAATCGCCTGCCGCCGAATCGGTTCGTGCAACGTGTGAACGGCAATGATGTTCACCATGTAGATTTCGCGCAGTCGCAGCGCATCGCCTTGCTAAATTTTTAAGACGCCGCCTGAAACTGGGATGGCCGGGGCCCGCGAGGGCCGCTGGCGCGGATTTACGGCCCCCGGGGTGATAATAAATTCGCACAATTGGCCGCCCCAGACGGTGATTTTACTAACCCGATCACCGACGGTAAAATACGTATAACGAAAGTCAGCACCTTGCAATCGATCAAGTGACCCTCAGGATCGGATGTTTGGCGCTGTGAGATTTGTTGAAGGTGAGGGGCAATGGGCTTTGATGCTGTATTGATCGCGGTCATCGTGGGTGGCATTGTTTTATCCGCCGTCTACGTGAGAGCGGAATATCGCGCTTGGCGCGAACACGGCGCCGCCCAGCGGCGCAGAGAGGCGGCGCTGCGCGAACTGCACGCCGCAAGCTTGTCCGAGCAACGCGACGCACTGCTGCTTCCCAGTGTTCTGAAGCTCCAAGGGTTCGGCGACGGCGAGGCGGCGAACCCTGGCGATTCGAGTGAGTTTGCGGCCGCGCGCCGCGCTTCCGAGCTGGGCAATTCGCCCCGCACCTTCCCTTTAGGGGAGCGGCGCAAACGCATTAGAAAGCGCGCGACTCACTAAACCAGCGTTATTCTCCCGAGACACCTAGGCTGCGCGCGAGGAAATCCGCGGTCGCCTGGTCCGCTCGTATCCAGGAAGCATGGCGCAGAAAGCCGTGAATTTCGTTGGGAAGCACCAGCTCTTCGAATGGCAGATTCCGCTCCTCGAGCCGGCGCGCAAGATCGACAGTTTGTTGAAAGCGCACATTGCGATCGTCATCGCCTTGGATCAAAAGCACGGGCGACTTCCAGCCATCCACCGCGGAATCGGGTGAGGAGTTCCAGGCCACCTCCAAGGCTTTCTCGTGATCGCCCTTCTCGAAGCGCGAGCCCGGCGGGCCGAACCTATCCATGAGCCGCGACCAGTCGTGCACGCCGTGCAAATCGACGCCTGCCTTGAAGATGTCGGAATTGCGGGCCAGCGCCAATGCAGTGAGATATCCGCCGTACGACCCGCCCCAGACACCGATGCGTTTGCCATCAACGCTTGAAAGCGATTGCAAGAAGCGGGCTCCCGCTACGACGTCCTGATATTCGGCGGCGCCAGCGAAACCCGCGTGCTCGGGATGATGAAACGCGAGGCCATAGCCGATGCCGAGACGATAATTGACCGACAACACGACGAAACCATGCGCAGCCAGATACTGATTCACGGCGTAGGCGTTGCTGTAGTAATCCATGTAACTCCAGCCGAGCAGCATCTGCCGCGGCGGGCCGCCGTGCAGGAATATCACAGCAGGTTTTCTGTCGCCGGATTTCGCGGCGCTTCGATCGAAGAGCTGTCCGTGCACCAGTGTGCCGTCGGCCGCTTTGAACGTGACTTGCTTGGGCGCAATCAGCTGCGCGACCGGGAATTGCGCGTTCGTTGCCGCGGGCAGCGACGCGCGGTGCGACCCGTCGAGATTTGAGATTGCCACGGTCGGCGGTTGCTGCGCAGTCGCCGCGACAAACGCGACTCGATCGGCCGCTGCGGCAACCGGCGTCCACTCCAGCGATTCACCGGAGGTCAACGCCACCGAGCCAGGATGATCGACAGGTACGCGGAAGAGATGGCGGCGATCATCGTCGCCGGCCGTGCGACCCGTGTTGGCATCGTAGATCATGAAACGCTGGTCGCGGCTTTCGGTGACATGCTCGACCATGAAGGCGCCCGGTGTGAGCAGAATAGGAGCGCCGCCGGCGGCCGACACGGAATAAAGGTGCGGCCAGTCATCCAAATACGCCATGAAAACCAGCCGATTTCCGGCGGCCCAATGCAGGTTCGCCTCGCCCGCGACGTCAGGGAAGGATCCGGGAAGCGTGTTTGGGCTTTTCCACACTGCGTTTCCGGTTCCGTCGCTCGCCGAGGCAACCCAGATCGACCAAGGACGCGGCTCCCGAGTCAGAATCGGACGCGGCGGCCCGCCATCGCCGGCGCGCCGCGTATAGGCGATTCGCGTGCCGTCGGGCGACCAAATGGGCGATTCATCATGGTTGGTGGAAGGCGCGAGATACAGCAGCGGTGCACTTTTCGAGGTGTAAATGCCGACGAAGGAGTGATCTCCGCGGTTGGAGACAAATGCCAACCGGCTTCCATCCGGCGACCAGGCCAGGTCGCTATCCTTTCCGCGATCGAAGAATAGGCGTTCGGGCTTGCCGCCATCGAGCGACGAAATCCAGACATGATCATCCTTGATGTAGGCGATTTGGCCGCGAGCCGAAACCACCGGCGCATCGCCCGCGTCGATTTTTACCGGTGCGCCGCCGTTGGCGGGCACGGCCCATATCGCCACGACGGGTTGTTCCGGCGAGGAGCTTGGGTCAGGAGCCAGATTTCCTTCCGCGGGCCAGTTAGCGTCATGATCCCCGCCCAGCACGAACACCAAGCGCGAGCCGTCCGGTGAAAAAGTGAGCTGCGTGATTTCCTGCCCATCATCATCGCGATACTGAGTCGCTTGGCTCGGTGTGAAGCTCGGCGCCCGCGCAGTCCAAACGTTACGCACGCCGTCAAGATTGCACACCCACGCGATCACATCGCCGTGTTCCGCCGCCGCCAGTTCCAGGGCGTACGGATAGTGCAGCACTTGCTCCATGGAGAACCCGGGGCGCGGGCGTGCGTGGCCGGACACCGGCACAAGCACAACGACTGCCAATACGCACGCAAAGAACCGAAGATTGATCATAGTATCTGCCTTCCGCGACTTCGTTGGATTGCGAATACTAGCCCTAAGGGCGGGCGACGACACAACTATGTCGTCGGATCAAATCAGCCATTGAAAAGCGGCGAGTTGCTTTGCAAGTGAAATCACCGACAAATGCTGCTGAGTTTGCGCATCGAACAGATAGGCGACGCCGCCAAGGATGAAGCCGTTCATCATGAGTGCAATCGCGAGAGCGGCGAGCTTGGAAGAAATTCGGGTATTCATGATCGTCTCCTAAAAATTTTGCTTTACCGGCGAGGGGCTTCCTCGCTTAGGACGAAGCAAGAGCCGTGCCAGGGCCGCGTGAAGCGTTAAATCGCTATTTTTAAAGGAATTATTTTTTTTGGATGGCGGGCGCGATGGCCGCGGACACTGTCCGCGGACAGCGCGGACAACGTTGGCGGACGCGCTTCGTGGCTAGTGTTCGGCCGGGCGGTTTGACGGCTTCGACGCAGCCGACGCCTTGGCAGAACGGCGGCGCCGTGCCACCAGTTCATCGGTGATTTCGATGACCGCGTGCTTTCCGGTTGCACCGACGTCTTTGCGCGCTTCCACGCGCTGGTCGGCAAAACGCTCACGCTCGGCGAGGCTCACTCGTTTTATCGTCGGCTTGTCCCAGTAGGCGGCAAGATAACTCGCAACCGCGACTGCGCCGATCTCCTCGCGGAAAAACCCGAGGCGCAGGGCGTGCACAACGCGGCCCTGATCCAGGCCCGCCACGGAATACAGGCGATACTCGCTGAAAATATCGAGGTTCGGCACGGAGTCGGGATCAAAGGCGTGATCGGCAAGTGCGAGCTGAATGACGAACCATCGGGATGCCTCGTTGTCCTCGAGTTCCATCGGCGTCAACGCGCGCATGGTCTGGGTGGACTCCAAACTTTCCAAAGGCTCGTCGAGTTTTTTGACTTCTCGCGGCGCGGGCGCCGGCGCGGTTGCGACAACGACATGTTGCAGCGATGTGAGTTTGGTGGCCGCGAGCTTGCCGGGGAACGCCCGAAACTTGGCCCAACCCTTGCGCGCAGGAGCGACTGACTGTGTCAGAACGGGGGCCGCCTTGGCCGCTTCTGTCGGCGGCGGATTCTTGGGCGCTGCAGACTTCGGCGCCGCCGGTTTGTGGGGCGGCGTCGCGGCGTGTTTCGGCGGCGTCGCGGTGTGTTTCGGCGGCGTCGCGATATTTTTCGGCTGCGGTACGACGTGTTTCGACGGCGGGGCGACTGCTTTCGTCGGCGCCGGCGCCATCTCTTGCTTCGATACCGGGACGGGCTCTTGCGCAGGTATGATGGGTGCCACTGACGGCGCCGGGGGTGCCTTGCTCGTTGGCGCGACCGCTTCGGTCAGAACGGGCGCTGCAACGGCAGGTTTCGGTACCGCGTTCTTGGGTGCGTGAGCCTTGGAGGGCGTCACGACTTCGGTGAGAACCGGCGCGACGCTGGCGATTGAATATGGCGGCGCTATTTTCAACTCGAATGGTTTCGGTGCGGGCGCAGGCGCCGCAATTTCTTTCGCGATCGCAGCAACTGGCGCCGGCGGTTGCTTCTGAATGGCCGGCAACGGAACATCCAACTCGGGCAGCGTCCATTGCGGCTTCGCCGACACCGGAGCTGTAGGCACAGGCAGCTCGCTCTTGATTGCGACAGGCGGCGATGCCGACGGTGCCGCGCGCAGCGGCAACGGCGGTACCCCCAACTCGGGTGTCGGCCACGCGATGTCGATCGAAATTTCGGGAGTTTCCGCCTTGGGCGCGTGGGCGCTTTCCGCAACCGCGGCTTTCCGTGGCGCGGCCTTTTCCGCGGCGATCTTCCGCGAGACGGCTTTTTCGATGACGAGATCAGCCGGCTTCGGAGCCGTCGCCCGATGATCGGCCTTGGCTTGCAGGTTCTCGATGACGCGCAAGTCGGAGGCGCTTGCAGTGGCGGTCAGCGCGCCAGGATAGGTATCGCGGACTTCCGCGAGAATGGCATCGGCTTGATCTTCGGAAGCAAACGGCCCAAATCGCAGGCGATAGCGTGTTCGTCCGTCTTCGGTCACTTGGATTTGATAGACATGCGCCTCGAGGGGGCTGTTGGTCAGTGCTTTGGTGGGCACGCTGATCGGCGCGGTCGAAACGCTGAGATTGATGACAAAGGGTCCGTCGCCGCCAAGGCGCGGCGCTTCCTGCACCGGTTGAAACAGGTCCTCAATGCTGAGATGCCAGATCTCACCTGCCATTGGGGCATTTATCGGCGTTGCCATAAATCCTTTCCCAGGAACGGTACGGAGTGCTCAAGATATTGACGAAGAGAACAGAATGAAAGCGTGATCGGCGTCTCTCAGCGGCGACACGCGCACTATTTATGTCAAGGACTACAATCAACATAAGCAAATACTGAGGAAGGCCGGCGCGCGAATTAGCTTTTTGCAAAGGAATAAGTTGCGTGCGGGCGCACGCTGGGTAATAAGTAAAGAAATGAATACGAGCCTACAATCTCGTCGCGCTCACCCGGCTTGAGGCATTTCGATGCTCAATCCTGATCGCATCACGACCAAAGCGCTTCGCCTCGTATTCGTGTTTGCATCCATATTTGCGGTTGCCGCATTCGGCGTCTCGCTGCATCGCCTGGGGGGAAGCTTGACGCTTTCCTATCTGCCGAACGGCGTCGCCGTCGCGGCCACTTATCGATTGGGGCGCCGCGTCTGGCCGGCCGTTTTCCTGGCAGGGTTGGCGATCGAGCTCTGGATTCCCGAGCCGCTCCTCACGTGCATCGGCGTGGGAATCGGCCTTGCGAGCGGCGCATGGCTTTCGGCGTGGCTGTTGGAGCGCAGCGGGTTCGACCCGGCCTTTTCTCGCGCGAAGGATGTGCCGTTGTTCATCCTTGGCATCGGAGCGGGCATGACACTGGGGCCGCTCTTCAGCCTCTCGGGATATTACCTGTCGGGAATGAGGGATTTCGCCACCGATCCCACTCACTGGATTCGCTGGTGGGCAAACGCCACCGCGGGCGCAATGCTGCTGGGTCCCATCTTAATGGGCTACAACCGCAAAAGCTTCGAGCGCTTCGCGATGCACTGGCCCGAAGGCAGCTTGTGGTTGTTCGGCCTGCTGGTTTGTTGCGCCTCGATCATGTGGGCGCCAGGAGGGCTCGGCCGGCCGCTGATTGTCGTATTCTCGTTCATACTCGTCGTGGTGAGCGCCATGCGTTTCGGGCTCGTGCTCGCCGCGGGAGCCTCGTTCGTAATCTCCACCATGACCGCTATCAGCGCCGCATTCAGCCTCGGCGCGTTTGCCCAATTCGACCAAGTGCAGGGCCTCGTGACGATTTGGTCCTTCATCGCATCCTTGTCGGGCTTAAGCATCATTATCACGGCACTGCTGGGCGAGCGTGACGCGGCCGGCAACGAGGCGCTGCGCGCCGAGCAGCGCTATGCGCAAATTTTCAACGGCAGCCCACAACCCCTGTGGGTGCATGCCCGGGACAGCCTGAGATTTCTGTTGGTCAATGACGCCGCGGTGCGCCAATACGGCTGGAGTCGAGACGAGTTGCTGTCCCGTAGCATCGAGATCCTGTCCGCCGGTCCGAATCAACCGGTGTTGCCCCCCGTTCACGATGCGATCATGACCGCGGATTTACCGCTGGAGGCCTTCGAAACTCAGCATCTCACCCGCGATGGACGTCTGCTCGAGGTCGAAGTGTGGACGCAATCGATCGATTGCGGCGGTCAAGCCGGCGAACTCGTGTTTGCGGTCGACGTGACGGAGCGGCGCGCATTTGGGCAAGCGCTCGTGGAGGCGATCAGCGGTGAGCAGCGGCGCATCGCGCAGGAAATGCACGACGGCCTCGGGCAAGAGCTCACCGGTTTGGCGCTCTCGGTACGCGCATTGGCGAACCGCGCACAGAAGGAACGGGACGCGATTTCCGTCGATCTCGACCAGCTCGCTTTGTTGGCGACCAGTTGCATACAGGATGCGCACCGCATCGTGCAGGGTCTTTCGCCGCTGACCAACGCTGACGGCAATCTTGACGCCGCGCTCGAACTGCTCGCACAACGCAGCTCGCTGAGCGGCACGAAAGTGAAGTTCCGCAGCCGGCACGAGGTACCGCCGGCCCTCGATCTAAAGACGCGCAATCATCTGTACCGAATCGCTCAGGAAGCGGTGCACAACGCACTGAAGCACTCTGGCGCGAAAAACATCGACGTCGAACTTTGGTCGCGCCCCGGCGATCTGAGGCTTTCCGTCGTCGATGATGGACACGGACTGGCTGCCGACGTCGAGAAGGGCTCGGGGCTCGGGATGCGAACGATGCGTTTTCGAGCCAATGCCATCGGTGGAAGGCTCCTCATCGCGCGCGGCGCCAATGGCGGCAATTCCGTTGTATGCGAGGTGCCGACCAAATCGGCGCTCTTCGCAACCGCGTAGCCGCATTATTTGTAAAAGTAAGGATCCAATACGCGCACTTCGGTGATGCGCTCTACCGGAAGCTTGCTGCGGCCCGCGGTACGGCGAATCGCCGCGGGCGACGGCCCGTCGTAAACACAAAAAAATTTCTTGTCCGTGCTCACATGGGAATGAACCCGGGTGACTTGGTCGGCCATGTTGCTCTCGACCACCGCCAAGCACGCCCTCGCGCCGGCCTCATCGATCGGAACGTGGAGTCCGTCCGGAAACTCTCTTTCGACCATGTATGGATCCCGCCGCTACGACCACTCGAGAAGCTCCCAGCGGTAGCCGCTCTCATTGTAGGGCTGGAGTATGGTTGAATCGGCGATGTAGTAAGTTCCCTGGCTTTCGCGAGCGACCCACCTGCCGACTTCGGGCGCAAACCAAATCGTTTCCTTCCTCACGGAGTCAGTGCGCGAAAAATCGCTATGTTTGAACTTGATGTTGTTGGTAAAACGCAGCGCCTTGAACTGACCCGCGGGCACGCTCACCGTCTCCCAGGTCTGCGCCTTCATGGTCTGGTCCCAAGGCAGTGCGTCTTGATCGGTGGGCGTTTTGTAGTTCGTGCTGATGTGGGTCTGCCAGCCCGGCTCCAGTTGCGTCGGCCACAGCGGAATCGGCATTTCGTAGACCTGGACTTGGCTCCAGTGCGGATCGACCGCCACCATACCCCACGGATCTTGTATCTCGCTCGGCAACGTTCCGCCGGGACTCGTCTTGTGGCCGGTATATTTTTTCAAGAGAGCGGCGCCCCATCCCGGCTTCGCTTTAACGTGGGCTGCTTCGAAGCTCGACTCGATTTCCACGCTATGATCGACGGCCGCAACTTGGTCCACTTGTTCATCGACAACCTTGCGCGTGAAAATGTCGCGCTTCGCATAGCGCCATGATTGACCTTGCGCGGGCCCACGCACGTTCTGCGCGGATAGCGCTGTTGCACCGGCCGCCGGCCCGCGGACCGCGCATCCAACCGACAATGCCGCAGAGGACAACAGGAAAAACCTTCGTGTTACTTGAGCCATAAGTCTTTCTCCCAGGTCCCCCCACCCGCCAATCATAAGACCGCGGCGGCGAAAGATAATTCCTTAGTCGATCCGATTGAACCGCGGAGCGCGGGACCAGGGGTGCAGCACCCCTGGTCCCAAACCTTCAATTTGCCAGTCCCTGCTAGAACTTATAGTTCACACCCAGCGAAATCGCCTTGGGCCGGCAGCCGCCCCAGGTCGTGTTGCCTGCGCTGGTGTAGTCGATGATCTGCGTGGTCGTGCCATCGTGACAGTCGGTCTTGATGCCGTGGCCACCGGCACCCAGATCGTAGTGCGCATTGCCGTTGTTGATGGTCTCGGCAACGTCGGCATACCAGTACAGGTTCTTGTCGAAGTGGTGCTTGTACGCGAAACTGAACATGTTTGCCGTATCGTCCGAGTTGTTCGGATTGTAGTTATGCTGGCCGCCCGGGTCTCCGGGAGTTCTTCCGGCGTGCGCCCAACCCAGGTTCAGGTTGTCCCTTGGAGAGAGCGCCTGGGTAAATGCCAGCCAGGTGCCGTTGCGCTGCCGCTCGTTCTGAAATTCCAGCGCTTCGGGCAGCTTGCGGGTCATGCGTTCGAAAATAGCGTTTACCGTCAGGCCAAAATCGAACACATACTGGCCGCCGACATGGAATGCCGCCTCGTCGCCGATGTCACCCTGGAACTCCGGCGTCGCGTTGACGCAGTAGTACGTGGCAGCACTGGGCGCCGTGGTGCAAGAACCCGTTGCGCCATAAGCAGTCGCGACCTGATCGAATAGACCCCAGTTCAAATACTGCGTCAAGGGGCCACCGCCACCCGCGGCCGGATCGCCTTCATTGAACATGGCGGCATATCCGGGCGCGTTGGATCCGATGCCGTCGCTGTTGCGGTTGACATGCTTGTGCAGTTCGTAAGCCGCCATCAAGTACAGATGCTCGGTCTCGAACTTCAGGTCCACACTGTACGCATTGTCGAAACCGCCGTCGTCGCAGCTCAGCAGCAAGTTCCCGCTGCCGGGTACGTTGCCGCCGCTGCAATTGGACGCACCGCCGGCCACGTTCAGGTCTTGGTCAGCGGTACGGTTCTGGCCAGGGGAGAAAAACAAATCAAAGCTGACGGGGCCGAATTTCGGCGATTCATACCAGATCGCGTGATCCATGGCAGTGCCGAATTCGACCCGGTTGTCGCCGCCGGTATTGCTCATGATCGTGCTGCTGGAACCGACCATGCCGGAGAAGGGGTCGAGGCGCCTGGATGCGTTTGCATACGGTGCGGCGCCGTGACCGACCTTTAGCGCGCCCCAGGTGGGGCTGGCGAATCCGACGTAAGTCGTACCCGAGCCGATGCCACCCCTCACGCCGGCCGTCTGCGCGGTATAGCTCGTGGTCACACCCGGCGAGTCGATCAAGGCCACGTTCGCTTCGATCTGAATGACGAATTTCGTATCGTCGAAACCGGGGATGGCGTGGCTGCCGCGCCAGCCCAGCGTGGCCGCGTTGCTGGCAATCGCAGGCTGCCAACCGACCGGTCCGAAGGGCGTACCTTTCACCCCGGTTTGCGGAAAGACGCCGTTGACCGCATCGCCGTAGTGATACGCGACCATGCCATCCATGCCCTTGGTCGAACCATCCACGGATGCGTCCAGAGTTCCGTAGAAACCTTTGATGAATTTATCGAACATCGGCTCAGCAGGGGCTTCCTTCGGAGCCTTCGCGACCACCGGCGGCGGCACCGGTACCGGCGGAGGCGCCGTGACCACGGCCGGAGGCGGCGTTGCAGCTTGTTGCCTCGACAGCGCTTCGACTTGCTTCTGCAAGGCATCCATGCGCTGCATCATCTGCCGCATTTGTTCCTTGAGCGCCTTGTTTTCCTGCGCATCATCGGCCAAGGCGCTGCCCTGGACGAAGAAATTAGCGGCGCATGCTGCCAGCGCAATCAGCATAGGCCTCGCCAGTCGTAGATTTAGCATCTTGTGATCCTCATAAAGGTCGTTTTATCGCATCGATAATCTAGGAACTCACTGCCACTTCGGGCGAGCGGAGGTGATTGAGCGATGGAAGAGGCAAGACGCGACTGCGCTTTGATTGACCCCATTTCAGTGCTCCCTATCAGACCAACTCAACAGACGGAGTGACACACCGCTTCACGTAGTTTTCGTGGTATACAATATATGAATAACTTTGTTAAACAAAGCGTTTTCTTTGTTAAACACGTAGCTTCTTTGCAACACAGAGTGAATTCCAGGCCCGGCCGCACCCGGCGTTTAAGGGTTTAGCGCGGGCGAGAGTAGCGTTGCGCCAAGGCCGGCAAGACAAACAAATTCAACAAGGTCGAGGAGAACAAGCCGCCGAGCACGGCGATCGCCATGGGTCCCTCAATTTCCTGTCCGGGCTGATTGATGCCGAATGCCAGGGGCGCCAAACCCAATGCCGTGACCGCGGCGGTCATTAATATGGGCACGAAGCGCTCGTTCGCTCCGCGCAGCACCAGGTCCTGATTCCACGTGGCACCTTCGACTTCGACCAGATGCTCATAATGAGCCAGTTGCAATATCGCGTTGCGCGCGCTGATCCCGAAGACGGTGATCAACCCCATCACGCTTCCCAAGGAAATGCCGATGCCCGTCGCCGCGATCGCCACGACGCTGCCGATCACGCTGAACGGCAAATTGGCCAGCACCAACCAGCTGTTGGCGCGCCACTTAAACGCCACGAACAAGATCATCACGATCAGGGCGAGCGCCAGGGCGGAGTACAGAATCAGCTCGAACCGCGTTTGCGCCTCGGCCTCGGCGGCGCCGGAAAATCCGATGAATACGCCTCGAGGCAGAGTCACCGAACGGGCGATCTCCTGCTGCGCCTGCTGAACCACCTGTCGTAGCGAGCCGCTACCGACGTTGAAAGTTACGCTGACGCGCCTTTGCCCGCCGTCGTGCTCGATGCTATATCGGTCCTGGGCAATCGAGATGCGGGCGATCTGCGACAAGGGCACGGGGCCCGTGGGACTGGCGATCATCAGGCGCGCCAGTTGAGTCGGCTGATGCCTCAATTGATCCGGCAAAAGCAGCACGACATCGACGGTGCGCGTGGCGCGAAAAGTCTGGCCCACCAAGGAGCCCGCATAGGCCGTGTTGATCGTATCCAGCACGTCTTGAGCCCGCAGACCGGCCGCCGCCATCGCCTGCGGCTCCAGTTCGATGCCGATTGCCGGCGTTCCGCTCTGGCGCTTGAACTGCAAATCGACGATACCGGGAACCTTGCCCAGAACGCCCACGATCTTGTTGCCGGTAGCATCGAGCGCATCCAAGTCATCGCCGAAGACCTTGACGGCCACTTGTGCCGTCTCGCCGCTCAAACTCTCGCTGATCCGATCTCCTAGAAAAGTGACCACCTCGCTCTGCATACCCGGGTAACCGGCCAAGATCTCGCGCAGTTGTTCTTCGGCATCGTGCTGGTCGATCTTGGCATCCGGCTTGAACTCCACATGGAATTCCGTGCGATGCGGTCCCCAGGTATCTTCGCCCAGTTCCGCGCGCCCTACCTGCTGCTCGATGCTCTTCACATAGGGCAGAGCCAATACCTCGGCGCTGACGCGCTTGCCCATGTCGAGCATGGTCTGCAAAGAGGTTCCGGGGACTGCACTCGAGACCTGCAAGACGAAGTGACCCTCGCGAAAATCCGGCATGAACGTCCCGCCAAGAAAGGGCAGCGCCGCCACGGCCGCAATGACCAAGACAATCAGCGTCGCCGCGACCGCGACGAAGTGATCTGTGACACCGTGCACCGCGGACCGTTGCCAGGATTTGAGCCGCACCAACCACGCCGCCTCCGCGCGGGCGTCGTGACGGCGCAGAAATAGCGCGCACAGCGCGGGAGTCGTAGTCAGCGCCACCACAAGCGATGCCAGGACCGCAAAGATGAATGCCAGGGCCAAGGGTCCGACAAAGTGACCCTGTACGCTCGAGGTAAAGAGCTCCGGCAAAAATACCGCGACGACCACCGCAGTCGCATAAATGACCGGACCTCGAACCTCGAGCGACGCGTCCCGCACCACGTCCAATCGGGGTTTCGGCGCTGCGAGGGTTCCGTTTTCGCGCAGGCGGCGCAAGATATTTTCGATTCCAATGATGGCATCGTCGACCAATACGCCCAAGGCCACCGCAAATCCGCCGAGGGTCATGGTGTTCAGCGTGAAGCCCATCCGGTCGAGCACGGCAACCGCGGCCAGCAGCGACAGAGGGATGGCGGTAAAGGCGATCAGCGCCGCGCGCACATCGCGAAGAAACACATACAACACGGCGAAAATGAGGATCGCCGCGATCAACAGCGAATTTTTGAGGTTGCCGAGCGCCCGCTCGATGAAATTGGCAGGACGATGCAGCGCGGGATAGAGCGTGATTCCCTGCGATTTCAAGGTCGGCGCGAGTTCGTTCAACGCCTTTTCGACCGCCAACGTGGCCGTCAGGGTGTTGGCGCCGTACTGGCTCGCGAGCGACATCATTACGCCCGGCTTGCCCATGATCAACGCATCGCCGAACTTGAGTGCGGGCGCGATCTTCACCTGCGCAAGTTCGCGCAACAGGATGGGCGTGCCGTTGCGCTCCGTGACCACCGCCGCGTTCAGGGTGTCGATGTCGGGTTGCGGAGTGGGCGTTTTGATCAGCACACGCTGTCCGGGCAGGTCGATGAAGCCTGCGCCTCTGACGGGTAGCGCAGCGTGCGCCGCGTCCGCCACTTGCGAGAGCGCAATGCCGAAACTCGCCAGCTTGGCCATGTCGGGCTGGATTTGAATCTGGCGCACGTCGCCGCCGAAAACGATGACGTGCGCGACACCGGGTACCGCCAGCAAGCGCGGCTTGATGACCCAATCCGCGGTGTCGCGCAGTGTATAAGCGTCGACCTGCTCGGACAGCAGTCCGATCTTCAGCAGGTCCATCGTGCTCGAAACGAGCGGCGAGAGCTTAGGCGTCCCCACACCGGCGGGCAGCGTGCTGCCGAGTTCGGAAAGCCGTTCGGAAATGCCCTGGCGCGCAACGTGAACATCAATGGCATCGGTAAACGTGATGGTCACCACCGAAAGCCCCGGAATGGACTCGGACCGCAGCGTCGCGAGACCGGGCGAACCGTTGACGGCGTTCTCCACCTGCTTGGTGACCAGTTCTTCGACTTGTTGCGGGGCGAATCCCGGCGCCTCGGTCTGAATATCGACTTGCGACGGAACGAAATCCGGGAACACGTCCAGCGGGGCATGGATCGCACCCCAAATCCCGAGAATGAGCGCGAACAGACTTAAGGACGTCACGGCGCCGAAATGGCGAACGCAAAGGCTGACGATACCGCGCATGCTAGTCGGCGTCCGCGCCGGAACCGGATTCCTGCGCGAGAAGCTGTGCCGCGCCCTGCGTGACAATCTTGTCGCCGGCCTTGACCCCTTGAGTCACGACATAGCCATTCTCAAACGGCTTTCCGGTGTCTATCGGTGTTCTGACGAAGGTGCCGGGCTTCTCCTCGATGTAGCACCAGTACTTACTTTCGCTGATGATCACCGACTCGGCCGGAATCAATACGCCCGGCTGCGGCGCGCCGATCGGCGCCCAGGCCATGATTCTTTCGCCCTCGCCCAACTCACCGGCATGCAGTACGGAAAAGAAACTGCGACCGGGCACGGTCGCGTCCGCGGGCGCGGCCCAGATCGTGGTCAATTTCCAACGTTTCGCCGCTTCGCCCGATCCCAACCGCGACGCGCTCAGAGTTTTGGGCGTTTCACCCGGCAACGCGCCCAACGGAAACGTCACTCGAACCAATTGCGTGCTGCCGTCGGCGAGTGCTTGCAGCAAGGACCGGCGCTCGCCGCCCCGCCACGGCGGGTTTTGTCCAAAGGTTGCCGAGAGCCGCTGTTTCGCCAGGTTCAAGGCCGCGGAATCGACGGCCAGTTGGCGTGCATTGGTTTCCTCGATGTCGGCCGACAGGGCGCCCGGCGTGCCCGACAGGCGTTGCGTCCTCGCTAGCGCTGCGCGGCTCTGTTTCTCCGCCGCCTGCGCTGTCGTGAGTTCGGCCAGCGCTTGCGCGATGCTCTCATGAGGAACCACCGTACCGTAGCCGACGGTCTCCTCGGCGTAGTCAACGACTTTGAGCGCTTCGGTCTTAACACCAGTTTTCTCGATCTGCGCCGGGGTCAAGCTCACACCCTCGCCCGAATCCTTGTCCTTGCCCTCCTCCGCCTTCGCGGTCCCGACGGATTTCGCGTCAGCTGTTCCGGCCGCCTCGGGCGGGCTTTTGTGGCAGGCGCTCAGCGCCGCCAAAGCCACACAGAGTGCCAACATTTTCTTATTCATCGATGTTCCTTGCTCGCAGTCGTAGGTGCTTGCCAGCCGCCGCCAAGGGCTTTGTAGAGTGCAACGAAAGCTTGGAAGCGTGCAAAACGGTACTGGCTGAACTGATCGCGCGCCGCGTACAGGGTGCGCTGCGCCTCGAGCACGGTGAGAAAATCTCCGGAACCGGCCTTGTATCTCAGGGTGGCCCCGGCAAACGCACGCTCACTTTGCGAGACGCTTTCCGCCTGCAGGGCTCGGGCATCTTGGAGACGGCCGACTGATGACAACGCGTCCTCGACATCCCCCAGTGCGGAAAGGATCGCCGCTTTATATCCTGCCACCAGTTCATCATCTTTGGCCTGCGCCTCGGCCCGCAGCGCTTGCAGACGGCCGTGATCGAAAATGGTTTGCGTGATAGAAGCGCCAAGATTTAATGTGGGGCCAGCGCCGCTCAAGCTGATGACCGCCGCATTCAACGCAGGGTTCTGTACGCCGCCGCTGGCGGTGAGGCTCAAGGAAGGGAATAAAGCGGCGCGCGCCGCGAGCAGGTCGGCGTTGGCAGCCTTAAGGTTGGCCTCAGCCATGAAAATGTCGGGCCGGCGCGTCAGCAACTCCGAAGGCAATCCGGATCCGATCTGCGGCTCGAGCAGCGAATCGAGGTCGCGGTTCTGCACGGAAAACTGCTCCGGGGCGCGGCCCAACAAGAGCGCCAGCGCGGCCAGCGCCTCTGCCTCCTGGCGCTTCAGCTCCGGGATGACGAGACCCGCGGTCGCGAGCGCGGCTTTTTGCGAAGCCAGTTCCACGGGATTCGACAAACCGACGTCGAATCGGGCCTGGATGATGTCGAGCAATTTTTGCGCGGCATCCAAATTCGAGGTCGCGATCGCGAGACGCTCGCGCAACGACAGCACTTGGAAATAGCCGTCGGCCACCGCGGCCTGCGTCGTGAGCGCCACCGTGTCCCGGTCGGCGCGCGATGCGTCCGCCAATCGGCTAGCAGAGCGCGCGGCAGCGCGGTTCTTGCCCCAAAAATCCACCTCATAGCTCGCCGAGAGCAGCACGGCCCAATCGGTCTCGTGCGCACTGCCGTTGACAGAATGGCCCGCCAGATAGTTGCCGTTGCCGCCGGCATCGATGCTTGGAAGAATGGCGGCGCCCGCCTGTCTTGCCCGCGCGTCCGCCTGGGCGACACGCGCCCGCGCCATGCTCAAGTCGAGATTGTCGCTGGACGCTTGCTCGATGAGATCGCTCAATTCAGGGCTGCCGAACCCCGCGTACCAATTCTTGCCCGGCCATGATGCTTCGCTGCCGGTGCGCGGCGCTGCAAATGCGGTCGGCAGCGTTGGCGGTGCCTGCTCAACCTCATGCAGTGCGCACCCGGTGGTGAGAAGACCCATCGCGCAAAGGCCCAGGGGAAGGCGAAGCTGCCTCATTTTCGATGATTTACAGGGCCGTGAGAATCACGCCGCACGCAATCAAAAGAGAGCCCATGCCGACTTTCCAAGTGAGCTTTTCTCCAAGCAACAGTACCGCGAACAAAACCACGAGAATCACGCTGAATTTGTCGATGGGGGCCACCCGCGAAGCGGGCGCCATCTGCAGCGCGCGAAAATAGCAGATCCAGGAGAGGCCTGTCGCGATCCCCGACAGAACCAGATACACCAGGCCTTTGTAAGACAAAGCCGCGGGCGCCTGCCATTCGTTGCGCGCCGACACGAGCAACGCGCTGATCGCCAGGATCACGATGGTGCGGTAGAAAGTGGCCAGGTCCGAATTGATATCGGACACGCCGATCTTGCCGAATATGGCCGTCAGCGCGGCAAAAAATGCCGAACCGAACGCGAAGACCCGCCAATCGATGCTCATCCGCCAACTATGCACTTACATGATGCAGAGTCGCAACTCGGGCTAGCGCCAATCGGTGCTAGCCCGTGAAGGTGATGAACCGCGAATGAACCTCAGAATGGAGAAACGCTGTTATCGAAATGTCCCTTGAACAAAAAGGGCAACGGCGCAATCTGCTCCCTGCGCACCGCCTCCAAATTGTTGGGATCAAGCCCGAGGGCTTTGATGATGGTGGGCGCCACCTGCTGATTGCTCACGGCGCTCTTCACCACCGAGTGCTCGAGCTCCGGGTATGCCACCAGCAGCGCGGTGTGAACATCGTCTTCGTTGAAGCCGCCATGCTCGGCTATCTTGGAGCCACCCGTGAAGATCACTCCGGTGTTCACTTTGAGAATGATGTCCGGTGTGCGCGGGTCGGCGCCCGGATTGTCGAACTTGTTGCGCAACGATTGGCCGGCGAATATTTCCTGGATTCCCAGCGCCTGCTGATTCGCGGGCGCGCTCAAATTGGCAACCACCGCGGGAGTGAGCGAAGGATCCGTGAGCCAAATCAGCGACCCATCGTCGGAAATGTCGAACGCATCGGCGGCGCCGATGGTGGCGGCTGGTTGGCCGCCGCCGATTCCGCGCCGCTTGCTCAAGTCGATCGGCGATTGGCCATGCTTGGCGCTGATGATGATCAGCGTCGAGTCGAACAGTCGCTGTGCTTTGAGTTCGCGCACGAAGCGGCCGATCGATTGATCGATGAACTCCAACTCGCCCGCCAACCCCTGTCCCGGCGTGCCAAGCACGTCGGTGTAGCCGCCCTTAAGACCGGTCACCGGATCCGTGGCGAGCTTTTCTCCGACACTGACGGCCTGGAAATTGGTGCCGAAGAGCGCCGGCACGCCCACCCTGTGCGCACGATCGTGCGTGAAGCCGTCGATTTGATTGAGTACCGCTTGAACGTGCAGCGAGTCGTAGCACTTGATGTCGTCAAAGCTATTGGTCCAGCCGTCGTCGAGCGTCGGATCGGCGAATGGAACCGGCGAGCAGCCGGCAAACTGCGGCAACGCAACCGGAATCGAATTGATTTCCGGACCCCAGAAGTCATCGACGCCTTTACCGCTCGGCCCGTTGGTCCATTCGTATGAGGGATGCTTGTCGGTCCACGCCGTGCGCCCACCACCCGCCTTCACCACTTCGAAAATCGTGTTCACGCGCAGATATTCATGCGGCAGGATGGTCTTGCATCCATTGTTCGGATTGCGCACCAGGAATTTCGGGTTCAGGCCGCCGCCCGCGTCGAGCCGCTTGAGATCCATATCCACGGCCTCATCCCAGGCGACGTTCGTGCCGATTTTTCCAGGGCAGGCGCCGCCCGGGTTCCCCAAGCCGTCGGTCTGCGCCGGCGGCGACAATGCGCGGTTGTAGGTATCGTCGTACCAAAGGCCCGTGGTCACCGGCGAGCCGCCCGTGACCAGCGCTGCCAGACCGGGGAAAGAATCGGAGGGACTCGACGTGGAATTGTTTGAATACGTGACACCATGCCGGCTGAGTTCCGCGAGGGTCGAGTCGCTGTGCGTGGCAATGAAGTTGGACAGATCGAGCGCGTGCAATCCGTCCACGCTGATCAACAGCACGTGCCTTATCTCGTGAGAGTCGAGCGATGAATCGTCGGCCGTGGCGGTGCCGGCGCCAAATGCCAGCGCGGCGGCGGCTGCGCTAAGAATAGATCGGATCATCGGAGTTCCCCTGATTGCCATTGGATGGGACGAGGCCGTTGGCGGCGTCGATGGCTGCGTAGATTAGAATTGCAATGTGACAGTTCGGCGAAAGGCAATTCGATGCAGCGCAGATTTTATTTATTTATTTTTGGCGGGATTTTTGCAATCGCTTGAGGCATAGTAGTGGGCTTTGCGATACAAAGTTACGGACTTAAGGAGGCTTTCATGTTATCGACCCGAACGGCTTTGCGGCTCTGGCTGACCTTGAGTCTCGGCGCGGGACTCACCGCGGCCTTTACCGCCGAGGGCGCCGCCGCTCCGAACATGGAAATATTGCAGCGCTGGAAATTGGGCGGTGACGGCGGGTGGGATTACCTCACCGTGGAACCTGCAAAGAAGCGGCTGTTCATCAGCCGCGCCACGCACGTCGATGTGATGAGCATTGAATCCGGCAAGCTCATCGGGTCCATTCCAAATACGCAAGGCGTCCACGGCATCGCGCTTGCCCCCGCCTTGAACCGCGGTTTCACCAGCAACGGGCGCGCCAACACCGTGACGGTGTTCGATCTCGATAGCCTGAAGGTGATTCAAGAAGCCAAGGTGTCGGGCAGAAATCCCGACGCGATCTTGTATGAACCCGCCGGCAAGCATGTTTTCACCTTCAACGGCGCCTCCAAGGATGTCACAGTGCTCGACGCGTCGAGCCTGGCGGTGATCGCCACCATCCCGGTGCCCGATAAGCCCGAGTTTGCCGCTCAGGATGGGCGGGGCCAGATCTTCGTCAATATCGAAAGCGACCCGGGGCAAATGGTGGTCATTGACACCCAAAAGCTCAAGGTCAAGAGCACGTGGCCGCTACCCGGCTGCAACAGTCCATCCGGTCTTGCCATCGACAGCGCCCATCGCCGGCTGTTCTCCGTCTGCGACGGCAAAGTGATGGCGGTCACCGATGCGGTGAGCGGCAAGCAGGCGGCGCTGGTGCCCATCGGCGAGCATCCCGATGCCGCCGCGTATGATCATAAGCGTGCTATTGCGTATAGCTCCAACGGCGAGGGAACCTTGTCGGTCGTTCATCAGGACGCCGCCGATCGCTATTCTGTCGTTCAGACGCTGCCGACGCAGCGCGGCGCGCGCACCATGGCGCTTGACGAGGCAACCGGCAAGGTCTATCTGGTGACCGCGGATTTTGGCCCGGCGCCCGCGGCCACCGCGGAGCAGCCTCATCCCCGTCCCGCGCTGATCCCGGATTCATTTGTCGTGCTGGTGGTCGGCGCGCGTTGATGGACTAGCGCGCCACCATGCGCTTGAGCGCGAGGCACCGCACGGCTGCAAGCGCATGCAGGGTGAGCAGCGCGAGCACGCCGTACGTCAAGTAGTCGCGTAGATTTTCCGGCGACGGCAGAATTGCCGCGTGCAAGGTACCCTTCGTGCCGCTGTTCCAGAGAATCGCTGTCATTCGAATGATGTAGCTCGCCCCGAACAAGACGTACAGCAGCAGGTAGACCTGCCGCGAGAGCCGGCGCCGGAGTTCCTGCACGGCGGCACCGCTCAACGGCGGGCCCTGAAGATTCGCGCGACAAAACTCCACCACCACCGCGAGCCACAACATCGCGCCGAAAATCGCATGCAGATTGACGCCGGGCAGATGCAGCGCGGCGGGCCACGAGTCGCGCAACAGGCCCACGATGCCAATTACGCAGAAAATGAGCGCAAGGGAAAGCCGGCGGGCAGCCGTCGCGCGTGCGCTTGGCTCGATAACCTTGAATGCGGCCACGTGCCTCCGCCTTACCTGTGATTAGCGAAGTGACTTTGCAGGGCAAAGACATACTTTGTACTGCAAAGTACCATCAGACAAGCTGGACGTGCAACCGCGGCTAAATCGCGGCAATTGTTGCAGCGCGCGCGAGGCGCGCACACTTCTTGACAGTGCGGCCCATTTGTTTTGCAATCACGAGCGCCGGGGCTTTTTTTCGCACACGAACTTCGGGAACCGATGGAATGACAGAACTGCGGCAGGCGCTGGACGACATCAGCGCCATTCGAACCCAGGTCGCGCGCGGCACGCAGTTTCGCGGCTACGGTCCCCTGTCCATTGCGGCGAGCGGGATCCTCGCCATGCTGGTTGCCGCTGCCCAGGCTCGTTGGATTCAAAGCTCGGAACACGATGTGCGGCTATTTCTGCTGGTCTGGATATCGACGGCGGCGGTAGCCGTCGCGATGTCGGCACTGGAAACGGTCTTTCGGGTGCGGCGGGTTCATTCGGGGCTCGCTTTGGAAATGATACAGGCGGCGGTCGAACAGTTTTTGCCGTGCGTCGTCGTAGGGCTTCTGCTGACCGTGGTGTTGATGCGCGTCGAACCGCGGGACTCATGGATGCTGCCCGGCCTGTGGGCCGTGATTTTCAGTTTGGGGGTCTTTGCATCCTGCCGCTTCCTGCCACGCCAAATGTTCGCCGTGGGAGCGTGGTACCTTGCGGCCGGTCTCGTCTCGCTGTTGATTGCCTCCGGCCATCATGCGCTGCTGCCGTGGGCCATGGGCGTATCGTTCGGCGTCGGGCAATTGCTTGTCGCCGCTGTCTTACATTTTGGATTCGAGGATGCCGTTGAAGAGAATTAACCGAAAAGTACAGGCCGCTTCCCCTTTTGCCTACGACGGGTTGAATCGCGTCATTCATGAGCGCGCACGCTTGGGCGTACTGACCTGCCTGGTCACGCACCCAAGGGGGTTGCCTTTCCCGGAAATGAAAAAACTCTGCGCGCTGACCGACGGCAATCTGAACCGTCATCTTCAGGTTCTGCAGGAAGCCAACTTGGTGAGCCTAGCCAAGGCTCCGGACCGGGATCGGCCGCAGACTTTCTATCGAATCACTGCGCTGGGACGCAAGCGTTACCTCGATTACCTCGCGGTTCTGGAACAGGTTATTGTCGACGGTGCCGCGGCGACCAAGGCGTCCCTGACGGAGCGCAGCTCGTAGCCGATACGGAACAGCCGTGACCGCACTCCGCGGGCCGTATACTGTGATGCATGATTTCCGCCACTCGCCTGCCCGGCTTATTGCAGCGCTATCTGAACGGCACGATGGACGCTTTGCTCAGCGGCGAGCCCGGGCGCCGCAACGATTTCGCGCGGCCGCTGCGCGAAGAGGCCTTGGTGCCCGCGGATTCGCTATCGTGGCGCGTGCTGAAGAATCCCATTGCGCTGTTCATTGGCGGCACGGCGGCGGTAATACTCGAGCTGGCGGAGCCCGCGGTGCGCGCGGGCGTCTGGGAACACTCCTCCTTTCGCAAAGACCCTTTGAGGCGCCTGCAGCGTACCGGTCTGGCAGCCATGATCAGCGTCTACGGCGCGCGCAGCGTCGCAGAACCCATGATCGCGCGCGTCGTGCGAATGCATGCATCGGTCCAGGGAACGACGTCCGCAGGCATCCGTTATTCGGCCAGCGATCCGCGTTTGCTCACGTGGGTTCATGCCACGGCCGCCTTTGGGTTCGCCGAGGCCTACGACCGATACGTTCAACCCTTGAGCACGCAGAACTTCAATGACTTTTACCACGAGGGTATGCCCGTCTCGCACCTGTATGGCGCCGTTGATGCTCCGCGCTCGCTCACGGAAATGCAGGCGCTGATTGAGTCGACGCGTTCCAGACTCGGCCCATCGCCGATTATTTTCGAGTTCCTGCAAATCATGCGCGAAACCGCCGCCTTCCCCCGGCCGCTGCGTTGGCTGCAGCCCACGTTGCTGCGCGCCGCGGTGGAATTGATCCCCGAGTGGCTGCGCGTCGCCTTGGGCCTGTCCGAACATTACGGACTGCGCAGGCACGAGCGCCGGCTCGTGAAATGGGCCGGCGCATGTGCGGACCGGATCGTTTTGCCGTCAAACCCAGCCGTGCAATCCTGCCTGCGCCTGGGGTTGCCGATGACTTATCTTTATGCCTGAAAGTCGGCTAGCGGGTACCGATAAAGAAGCTCAGTGAAATGATGAGCAGCACGAAGGCAGCGGCGGCGCCGTACCGGTAATCGCCCGCACGCAAAAAGAAAACCAGCATGGTCGCGACGCGCAGCGCCGGGAGCAAGATAAAAAGCGCAATGCCGACGCTCGCGATACCCATTCCCACAGGTCCCCACGCGATGCTGAGCGCAAATCCCACGGCGATGATGCCCGAGGCCGCCAGCGTCCCATAATGCAGCAGCCTGCCCAGCAGGTTTTCCAACGGGTCGGAAATCGCAGCCTCGGCTTTCAAGACCGTGGCCCGATGAGATTGATGCCGAAGCTGGTCAATAGCATTTGCAGCGCGAGAATAGCGAGGATTGCGACGAACATCAGGCGCAGCTTCTCATTCGGCACGTTCATGAGAATTCGCGCGCCCAGCACAGCCCCGAGCACAGATCCCAAGGCGATCGGCGCCGCCACGGATGTGACGATCTCGCCGCGCGCGAAATAGGCCGCTGCACTGGCTGCAGCCGTCACGCCGATCATGAAATTGGAGGTTGCGGAAGAGACTTTGATCGGCAGCCGCAGCGCGCTGTCCATGGCCGGAATTTTCAGCACGCCGCTGCCGATGCCGAGCAGGGCCGAAATCAACCCCGCGCCGTACATCAAGGTCATCCCGAGCGGCAAGCGCCGTACTCCTGAGGAAACATCCCGATCCTTGCGCCGCGCCTGCATCTGCTGCGCGGAGAGCAACAGGATCGCTGCGAACAGCAGGTATAAATACTTAGCCGGGATCAACCCCGCCAGGAACACACCGCACAGCGCGCCGGAAGTCGTGGCGGTTTCCAGCAATATGGCCAGACGAATATTGGTCAGCCTCTTCTTCAGGAATGGCGCCGCGCTGCCACACGAACACGCGATCACCGAGACGAGGCTTGCGCCGATAGCGGTGTGAATGTCGATGCGGCCGAACACCGTGAGAATGGGCACGATGAAAATCCCGCTGGCCATCCCAAGCACGCCGCCGAGCGTGCTGGTGCCGAGCGCCACAGCGAACAGCCACGCTTCAAGGCCCACTTGCATCAGCCGATCGCCCGCGCGGCGGCGGGCGCGCGGCGCGCCAAGCGCGTGACAAAGCGGATGTGATCGCCGCGGTAATACAGTCTTTCGTAGTCCACGGGCCGGCGATTTCCTGAATAGGTGGTGCGTTCGATCAAGAAAATCGGGCTACCCGCCTCGATTCCCAATGCGCGCGCCACGGTGCCGTGCGATGCGACCGCCGCGAGCCGATACTCGGCCTCGATCAACGGTGTGGCGTATTTCTGTTCCAGCAACGAAAAGATGGGGTGCTGTTCCAGGTCATCGCCCATGATCTTCTCGCCCAACTCCTTGGGCAGGTAGGTCTCATCGAATGACAGCGGGATTCCATCGGCCAGGCGAACGCGCTGAATTCGTGCTACCGCGACGCCTCGTTGCAGTGAGAGTTGACGCGCCACGGTTTCGCTCGCGGCGACGAGCCGCCGATCCAGTACGCGCGCCGAAGGTTGGCGCCCCAGCGCCTGCATGTCCTCGACGAACCCCGTGAGTTCAGTCAGCTCCTGAGTGATGCTTGGGCGCGTCACGAATGTGCCCTTGCCCCGGCGTATCGCGACCAGACCTCGCGCTATCAAACTCTGAATTGCAGTGCGAATCGTCGTGCGGCTCACCGCGTACTGCTCGGCCAGTTGATCTTCGGTGGGCAGACGCGAACCCGGTGAAAGCAAACCGCTCGCGATGCTCCCAACCAATACCTCCTCGAGCTGCGCATGCAGGGGCACAGGTGAATGCGGGTCAATCGACATCAGTACATTGTGACATCATGATGTCGGTATGTCTATAAAATTGATCGATTAAGCCAGCAGGCGGCCCAATAGCCGCGATCCACTCGTTCAGGTACCGACGCGGAGGACTACACTCGAGTCGCTCAAGAATCCGGCTACAGGGGAGCATCATGGGGCCGATTTTCAACATCGTTATGCGGATCGTCAGCAGCCTGATCGGCGTGGCAATGGTCTTGATGGGGTCGGTGTGGATGCTGCAGGGCCTCAATCTGGCATTTCGCGTCGGTTTCATGGTGGGCAATTACCATTGGACCATCTACGGCGCGATCCTCGCCTTGGTTGGCATCGCCCAGGTGGCCTGGAGCAACATTCGCCAAAGAAGCTGACCTGTTGCCCTTCTTCCCTGAAGGCCGCCTCGCCTTCACTCGGTCAGCGGGTGCCCCTTGGGCAACTGGTGCGCGTACCAAGTTGCGAGCCGATGACGGATGGTTTTCTCGCTGACCTGCTCCTCCGGCATCGGCGCAATCACCTTGTCGTGCACCAGCAGGCGATAGACGTACAGGGCCTTGAGGCTCGCGGAATCGGTGGGCTCGAATTCGACCGCCTTGCGCCCCTCCGCGTATTGAACGCCCGCGACCAGTGCTGCCTTGAACAACTCCGATTCGTGCTTGAGTTTTTTCATTGCGCGCATCCTCAGCGGCTGGGCGACAGGTGAATCAATTCCTCGGCGTCGCGGTCGACCGCGGCACGACTGAATCTCAATGGCACGTAGGATCCCTGCGCCCACATCGGAAACAGGTCTCGATAGTGCGCGCTCATCGGATCATCCGACTGGCCCGGCGTGTTCATGGCAACCGAATTGTCCCACGCACCCACATCCATCACCAGGCGCACCGAAGCACCGGCGACCACCGAGAAATCGTCGGCCTTGTAAGCCTGCGCACGCGGCGTTGAAGACGAGCCCGGGGTTTGCAGCGGACCGACCGACATCTGCGCGCGTAGTTCAGGATCGGCCAACACGGCGACCGCCGGCTCGAAGCTTGCGCGATGCAGCCGGCCCCAAGCCCACGTCGTCATGTCGGGGCCCAGCCGCTGAGTGAGTTCGCCCACCGCGCCCTGCAAGCTCTCCAATAGAATGGCGTCGCGTGCCGCCTTAGGATCCGCGCCCAGCGCGGCATCGGGATGCTCAAGATATTCAATGACCGCCTCAAGCTGGCCATTGTCGATCAGCTTGCGGGCCGCCGGCGGCACGACCCGCGCCACCGTTGCTTTGCCCAAATGCTTGGTCGCCCACACCTCGTAGATCGAGGCGGCGACGCTGTCGGTGTTCTCCTCGTGATTCCACGCCTTGAGCAGCGCGAGAACTCGGGCCAGCGCGGCATCCGATGAGGACACAGAGGCAAGCAACGCCACCGCGCGCCGCGACTGCGCGCTCACCGTGTCGGCCTGAATCGCCATCGAGTCGGCGAGCGTCGTTTTCGTTTTGGCGCGCAACAATTCATTGATTCGATCGATGCGCGAGCGATCGTTCCATTCGAACCCAATTCTCTTCTGCTCATTCGGATATTCCGCGGGCAGGTTCATTTCGTTGGCGGTCGCGAGAAAGCCTGCCGCCGGGTTGAACATCGCGGGCAATGCATCCTTGCCCTGAAAGCCGGCCCACTCGTAGCGGCCATCGCCCGGCACCGGCATCAGGCCATCCCAGTTCCTGCGCTTCGGCGCACGGCCCGACGCCGCCCAGCCGATGTTTCCCTGCACGTCCGCATAGACGAGGTTTTCCGGCGGCGCGCCCCAGGCGTTGACAGCCGCCTTGAACTCATCCCAGTTCTTCGCCATGAGCAGGCGCGAGGAGCCGAAATAACCCGCGAGGCCAAGTTCGTTCCACACCGTGCGCAGCGCGAAGGCGCGATGATTCGCAGCGTCAACTGCGAGTACTGGGCCGTGCCGCGTGTAGCGCAATTCAATTTCGCGTGCGGCACCGCCTTTCACTTCGATGCTCTCGCGCACGGTTTGCATTTTCACCCAGCCGGATTGGTAGCGATAGCTGTCGGGGTCGCGCTTGTTCAATTCATACACGTAAAGATCTTCTTGATCGATCGAAAAGATCGTGAGGCCGAACGCGATGTTGTCGTTGTGGCCGAGAGAAATTCCGGGCAACGCCGGCTCGCCGGCGCCGATGATGTTGAGACCCGGCGCATTCAAGGCGACAATGTAACGCAGCGACGGAGCGCCGAGCTGGCGGTGCGGGTCGTTGGCGAGTATCGGCCGGCCGGTTGCCGTGCGCGACGGCGCAATCACCCAGTTGTTGGAGCCCTCCATCGACTGCGCGTCGAGCGCTTCTGTCAGCTGCCGCTCAGCAGAGAGCTGGGCGTGCCGCGCCGTTTTGCCAGGCGCGCTGAAATCCACTTGCTTGGTCCCCAACAAGTAGTCCTTGAGCACATCCGCGGGCACATCGCAGGGATTGAGGCCCGGCGGTACCACGACTTTATGGCCCTGCGGTTCGATCTTACGGCGCAACTCGTCTGCTTTGAGACCTGCCGCACACACGACGCGGGCGCGCGCAACTTCCGATGCAACGTTGGACACGAGCGCGTGGCTGCGGATGCGCAGTACGTCGTCAGCGCGCCACGTGTCGGGCAGGCTGTCCGTGAGTTTGAATTCGACCGGCAGCGGCCGATCGCCGCTGCGCACTTGCGCGACATAGGAGTTCAGGCCCTCGACGAAGGCGCTGACCCACTGACGCGAATCCGGCGCGTACGCCGCCCACTCCTTCTCCATGTCGCCGCGATAGAGGAACAGGCGCGCGGCGCGGTCCTGATCAACGTATGCGGGACCTAGGGATTTCGCGAGCAACCCAAGGCCGCGCTTGCGCCACAAATCGATCTGCCAGAGACGGTCCCGCGCGGCGTTATAGCCCTGCAGAAAAAAGGCATCGTGAATATTCGCCGCGAATATGTGCGCGATGCCCCAGTGATCGATCACGATCTCAGCCGGCGCGTTCAGGCCGCGAGCCTGCCAGTTTTGTTCCTGGACAGCCGTTGATTCCGCAGCCGCCGCGCTCAGCGCCGTGCAAGTCAAGGCCAACGCCGTCCAATACAATCGCTTCGTTTTCACGCGTGTCATCCGCTTAGGGCAGATATTCCTTCGGCAACGGCGCTGCCGCCGACTCGGCCTGCCACATGATGCCCATCACGCGCCAGCCGCCGGCTCCTTTGATTCCTTGAATGCTGTTGATGCCGCGCGCGACTTGCTTGCCGTCGCTGTGCAGCGCGTACGTGCTCCATAGGTGGACGATGTTGCCGTAGCGCTGGATGTGAAACTTCAATTGTTTTTCTTCCAGCATGGAATGGCCGCGCACTTTGACGTGGGCGATCCAATCATCCAGGGTCAGGATGGTGTAGCTTGGCGCCCCGTCCGCGCCCACTGAAACGACCGTCAGACGCGCTTCAGGTATCAACAGCGCCTTCAGGCAGGCGCGATCCTTGTCCGCAGGCCCGGTGATAGCCGCATCGATCGCTGCGGGGATCGCCGCGGGTTCCGCCGGCAGCGCGCAGGCCGCATCCGATCCCTGCGCCGTCGCATTCGCGGCGAGCGCACCCGCCAATATCGTGGCTGAAAACATCGTCCGCAGCATTGTTTCTCCCCTGAGTGTGTCGATCATCGATCATAGCACCGGGCCATCGCTCCCTCGCTCGAGCGGCGGGATTGACGTTCGCGATTGCCGAGGGGGAACGCGGGCTCATCCGCGAAAATATTTTTTGTTGGCGTGCTTGCCTGCTTTTTAACAGTTCTTTACACGAGACCGACATCGAACTGTAATGTTCAGCTCTTAGCTTTGAACCCCCAAGTTTAGTTCCGGCTTCCTCCGGTGTTATCTTAAAGTTAAGGGGTTTTCATGACCATTCGTACTTGCGCTAGCGCGGTGTCATCGCTGCTGGTTGGCTGTGGCGTTGCCGCGGTCACTAATGTCGCCCTCGCGGATGACGCTTTCCTAAAGCCGAATACGCTTGTCATCAGCAGCAGCACGTATGTCAAGGCGGGTGCGGTGGCCAGCCTGAATCCTGCCGGCTCGACCGCGCAACTGCCCGGCCCGTCGCTGCCCGTTTCCGATGATAACTACGTTACCGTCTGGAACAACGGCAGCGTGGATGGCAATTTCGGGGTGACCTCCCCGATCAATCTGACCGATATCGAGCCGCAGAGCGGTCATGTGTTCGCCACGCTGCAGGTCCCGACGGCCCAAGTCGTGACCAGCTTCCCCTCCAAGTCTGAACTGGCGCTGAACTTCACGCGCGACAAGAACGGCGCCCACCTAGTGCTACAAGGCTATGCCGGATCCACCGTGGGTAGCCCCGGCGTGGGGGCTCTGGATGTCTCCAACGCCGACGCCGTCACCGGCCAGGATCCGAGCAATCCGGTGACTGCTTTCTTCGGTGACTCGCACTTCTTCCACCGCACCATCGTAGTGCTGAATGACAAGAACCACTTCTCCTACACGCCGACGGAGAATTACGGCGGCGACAACGGCCGAGCGGCCCTGCTCGGTTCCAACGGCCTGTACTACACCGTGGGCAACTCCAACGCCGGCAGCGCCGGTACCTTTGGCGCAAGCGGCTGTACCAGTACCGCCCAGACCACCTCCAAGGTCAACTGCACAAGCCCGGACGTCACCGAGACCACGGGCGTGGAAGTCGTTAAGCCGATCGACGCCGACATCGCATCTGTCGCCCCGGCGACTCCGGTTGTAACGGGCGGTTCCGGTTCCGCGGAGGTCAACCCTCTGCTGACGTTCTTCCTCAACAACGGCAAGGCGGACAAGGCCGGCAAAGACGACAATTTCCGCGGCATCACTGAGTACAACGGCGCGCTATACTTTACCAAGGGCAGCGGCAGCAACGGCGTGCAGACGGTGTACACCGTCACTACCGGCCCGCAGTACCCCGCCACTTTTATTCCGGCACCAAACGTCGGCCCCTCGGCTGGCAACGTGCTGCCGACCGTCGCCAACGCAGACGTGCTTGCGGTCCAGATCCTCAACGGGTTCCCGACCGACTCCTCGCGCGCCACAGGCGGCGATTACGCGCCGTTCGCACTCTTCTTCGCCAACCCGTCCACGCTGTACGTGACGGACGAAGGCACCAACGACGCCACCGACGCCACGGTCCATGCGGGTCTGCAGAAGTGGGTGCTGAACACCAACACCGGTAGCTGGTCGTTGGTGTACACCCTGCAAGCAGGCCTGATCGGCGAGCGCTATGGCCCCCTGGCCGGCAGCGATGGCGCCTGGCCTGAGATAACCACCATAGGCCTGCGCAATCTGGCTGGCCGGGTCAATAGCAACGGCACGGTCACGCTGTGGGCGGTGACCTCGACCAACAGCATTGCCGGTGACACGGGCGCGGACCCGAACCGGGTGGTGGAAGTCACCGATGTGATCGCTGCCAGTGCTCCATCGGGCAGCGAGACGTTCACGACTGTCGCCGGTCCGAAATACGGCACGGTGTACCGCGGCGTGGCGTACGTCACTTCCCCGGGCAACGGGAAATAGCGGAAGCTGAGTGTCCCGGCGCCGTCCACGTGCTCCGGTGGTGGACGGTGGCGCGGCCTGACCCCGGTGGCGGCTCAGGCCGCGTAAGTTTCTGGCCTCCAGACTGGCCTGTAAAGGATGTCTCCGGCACAGACCTAGGTGGTGGTTTGCCGGCTGAGGGATTACTCGGCGCTGCGCGCCTCGCCCCTTCGGGGTCGCCCTGCGGGCGATCAAATTGGCCTGCGGCCAATTTGTCGAACCCGGCTTGTTTGTCTGTCGGGGGTTCGAATGAGGTGCCGCCACGCAGCTTGCCGCGAGCGGCGATACTCAGAAAATTTGTAAATTGGTGCCGGCTGAGGGATTACTCGGCGCTGCGCGCCTCGCCCTTCGGGTCGCCCTGCGGGCGATCAAATTGGCCGCAGGCCAATTTGTCTTGCCACGAAACGACGGTAGGATCGTTCGCCGGCGATCAGGCGTGAACCACTCGTGCTTCACTACGACGTGCGCGCGACTTCTGGGCCGGCTGTACAGACAGGCGTAAACCAAACACCGCCAGGACTGCAGTCAGCGTGTCGAGGCGCGGATTACCGCGTGCGGAGAGCGTCCGATACAGTGTCTCGCGAGAGAGTCCGGTCTTATCGGCCAACGCGGCCATGCCGCCCAATGCGGCCGCCACCGTACGCAGCGCAACGGGTATGGCGCGCAGATCACCGTCCTCTAACACCGCTTCAATGTACGCGGCGACCTCGGCGTGACTTCGCAGGTGGTCCGCCGCGCGGAACGGGCGGCTTGGGGATACGGTCTTTGTAGT
>DASXMG010000097.1:0-139939 GCA_036495805.1 Steroidobacteraceae bacterium
AGCATGCCGAGGAAGTAAACCGGACCTTCGGCGCCCGCATCGACAAATACCTCGCTCCGATCGGAGCCTTTCTTAGAGCGATAGATCTTCGCACTTCCGGTACTGCCGAGAATCAAGTCACCGTTGGGCGCGATGGTGATGCTTTCCGGCCCTGATTTTGCCGGTACTACGATGCTGCCGGCCGCGGCTATCGCTGCCGTGAATGCCCACAGGCATGTAGTCATGATGAAGTTGCGGATCACAGGTCTCCCGAGGCGGTATTGGTTCAATTGGTGATCGAAATCAAGCAGCCCGAAGTCTACGATCTATTTCCTGCACATTGCGTAACTGCAGCCGGCTCAGCAACTGGCTGCGGCTCGACAGGTGCCATAAGTCGTTGAATTGGCTAGTCGAAGCTTCGCATGGCTGCGTTCGAGGGCCATGGCCGAAGGATGGAGGTCCCCCGGTTAACCCAACTTAATTATTTGAAAAGGTGGGGGGCTAGACCGAACAAATACTATCTTCTGAGGTCCTCGAAGAACTGCGCGCGCCGAGCGCGGGCGCACGCTATGTGGAGACGGTATGAGCGCAACGCAGGACAGCCTGGCGGAAAAGAGTCCTCGGCGCGGCCGTGTGAAATGGATCTTGGGCCTCGTCGCTGCCGTCTTGATCATCTTTATCCTCGTCCATCTGTTCGCCGGCAAGCCCGCCGCACGCGCCCCGGCGGCGCAAGTGGTCAAGGTCGCCAAGGCGGTCAGCGGCGACATGCCGGAAACCCTTTCGGAACTCGGCACCGTGACGCCCACTGCCACGGTGACCGTACTGCCGCAATTGAGCGGCTACCTGACCCAGGTCGGTTATCGGGAAGGCCAGGACGTGGCGAAGGGACAATTTCTCGCCCAGATCGATCCGCGGCAGTTCGAGATCGATTTGCAGCAAGCGCAGGCGCAGTTGCTCAAAGATCAGTCGACGCTGGCTCAGGCGCGTTCCGACCTGGCCCGCTTTGAAACCTTGCGCACGCAAAAGGCCATCGCGGAGCAGACCGTCACCGACGCTGAGTTCGCGGTCGAGCAAGATGAGGCGCAGGTCAAGGCCGATCAGGCCAACATCGCCCAGTTTCGGCTCGACCTTGAATATTGCCGCATCACGTCGCCGGTCGCCGGCCGCGTCGGCCTGCGCTTGGTCGATCCGGGCAACTATGTCACCGCATCGAGTTCGCCCGGCATCGTCGTCATCACGACGATGAAGCCGACGACGGTGCAATTCACCGTGGCCCAGAACGATCTCGGCCATGTGATCGAGCGCCTCAATTCGGGCGCCAAGCTGCCGGTCACCGCGTACTCAAGCGACAATATCGTCAAGATCGCGGACGGCACCCTGTATGCGATCAGCAATCAAATGGCGACGAGCACCGGTACGGTCACACTGCGTGCGACTTTCGACAACGACGATGAGGCGCTGTTCCCGAACGAATTCGTCAACGTCAAGATGCTCGTCGACACCTTGCAGAAGGCGGTACTCGTGCCCACGTCCGCGGTCTTGAGCGGCGCGCCGGGCGACTACGTGTATCTCGCCAATGCCAACGGCACGGTTTCAGTGCACAAGATCACGCTTGGGCCCAGCGACGGCAAGAATACCGTCATCGCGTCGGGTCTCGCGGTCGGAGACACAGTGGTCACCGACGGCACCGACCGGCTCAGCGACGGCGCGAAGATCAGCGTCGCCACGGCGAACGCCTCTGCCGCGCCCGGCAGCGCTCCGGCGCCGGCTGCCAAGGGCAAGCGAGCACGGCCACAAGCGGCTGAAAAATAGTCGTCACGATGCGCGCGCGATGAACATCTCCCGCCTGTTCGTATTGAGGCCGGTCGCCACGTCGTTGCTGATGATCGCGCTCGTGCTCGTGGGCCTGGTCGCAGTGCGCTTTTTGCCTGTTTCTTCGCTGCCGGACGTCGACTATCCGACGATTCAGGTGCAGACGTTTTATCCCGGGGCGAGTCCTCAGGTGATGGCGACCACCGTGACCGCACCGCTGGAGGTGCAGCTGGGACAAATTCCCAGTCTCCAACAGATGACCTCCGCGAGCTCCGCCGGCGCTTCGGTCGTCACGTTGCAATTCAATCTCGCCCTCAACCTCGATGTCGCGGAACAAAACGTTCAACAGGCCATCAATGCGGCCAACAGCCTGCTGCCGAGCGGACTGCCCGCCCCGCCGGTGTACGCAAAGGTCAATCCCGCCGATCAGCCGATCCTCACGCTGGCGGTCACCTCGAATTCCATGTCCCTCACGCAGCTGCAGGATGTGGCCAATAACCGCCTGGCCTCCAAGATTTCCGAAGTGCCGGGCGTCGGCCTGGTCACACCCGCCGGCGGCAATGTGCCCGCGGTCAGGGTCGAGGCGGACCCACACAAGCTCGCCGCGTATGGGCTCAACATCGATGATCTGCGCACGCTGCTCGCGAACATCAATGTCAGCCAGCCGAAGGGCAATTTCGACGGCCCGGACCTCGATTACACCATCAACAACAACGATCAGATCCAGGATCCGAATGATTATCTGAACACGGTGATCGCGTACCAGAACGGCGCGCCGGTATTCATGCGCGATGTCGCCAAAGTAACCCAGGCTGCGCAGGACATTGAGCAGGGCGCCTGGTACAACCGCGTGCCGGCGATCGTGCTCAACGTGATGCGCCAGCCCGGTGCCAACGTGCTGGCGACCGTCAACCAGATCAAAAAGGAGCTGCCGCAGCTATTGGCGAGCTTGCCGCAGGCGATGCAGGCACAGATCGTTGCCGACGGCACCGGCGTGATCAGCGCGTCGGTGAGAGATGCCGCGTTCGAGCTGCTGCTGGCGATCGTGCTGGTGGTGCTGGTGATCTTCGTGTTCCTGCGCAACGTGCCGGCCACCATCATTCCGAGCATCTCCGTGCCCGTCTCGCTCATCGGCACGCTCGCAGTCATGTACGAATTGAACTATTCGATCGACAATCTCTCGCTGATGGCGCTGATCGTCGCCACGGGGTTCGTGGTCGATGATTCGATTGTGATGATCGAGAACATCGTGCGCTACCTGGAGGAGGGCAAAACTCCGTTGGAAGCGGCGTTGGAGGGCGCGGGCCAAATCGGCTTTACGATTCTGTCGCTGACGGTGTCGCTGATTGCGGTGTTGATACCGCTCTTATTCATGGGCGGCGTGATCGGCCGGCTGTTCAGCGAATTTGCCGTCACCCTCGCGGTCACCATCGTGATCTCGGCGGTCGTCTCCTTGACCCTCGTGCCGATGATGTGCGCGCGTATCTTGCGCCGCAAGGAGGAACGCCACCCGAGCCGCTTCGAACGAATCAGCGAGGCGGTGTTCGACAAGACCTTAAGTGGGTACGAGCGGGGTTTAAGCTGGGTGCTGGGCCACCAAACCCTGACTCTGCTGGTGGCGGTCTCGACGCTCGCATTGACGGCGATCTTGTACATCGTCATTCCCAAAGGCCTGTTCCCGGTCCAGGACGTGGGCGTGATCCAAGGCATCAGCGTGGCCGACAATTCCGTGTCCTACAAAGCGATGGCGGTGCGCCAGTCGGCGCTGGCGGATGCCATTCGCAAGGATCCCGACGTCACATCGCTCACCTCTTACATTGGCATCGACGGCACCAACACGACGCTCAACAACGGCCGCTTCCTGATCAATCTCAAGGCGCACGATGATCGCTCATTGAGCGCGCAGCAGATTGCCAGGCGGCTGCAGAACGAGGTCGCGGCCGTGCCCGGCATCAAGCTGTACCTGCAGCCGCAGCAGGACCTGACGCTCGATACCAAAGTCTCGCCGAACCAGTACCAGTTCGTGCTCAGAGGGCCCAGCGAGCAGGCCTTCGAGCAATACGTGCCCGAATTGGTCGAGCGGATGCGGCAAATCAAGTCGATCACCGATGTCACCAGCGACATGAACAACGACGGACTTAGCGTCAATATCGAAGTGAACCGGCAGCTGGCGGCGCGCTACGGCATCACGCCGGCCACCATCGACAATGCACTCTACGACGCGCTCGGCCAGCGCATCGTCTCGACCATATTCAATCAGTCCAATCAATATCGCGTAGTGTTGGTCGCGAAGCCCGACAGCCTTCCCAATCTGCAGGCGCTCGGAACCCTGTATTTGCCCACGCAAACCGGCAGCAGCGGCCAGGTGCCCTTGAGCGGCATCGCCGACATCAAGATTACCAAGGCGCCGCTGGTGATCAGTCATCTGGCGCAGTTTCCGGCCGTCACCGTATCATTCAATCTTGCGCAGGATGCCTCGCTGAGCACGGCGGTGCGTGAAATCGAGAAGGCCGAAGGCGCGATCAAGCTGCCGCCCTCGATAACCACCTCGTTCCAAGGGGCTGCTCAGGCCTACCAAGATTCGCTGTCCAGCGAGTTGTTCTTGCTCATCGCCGCTCTGGTCACGGTGTATATCGTGCTCGGCGTGCTGTACGAGAGCTACATCCACCCGGTGACGATCCTGTCCACGCTGCCCTCGGCCGGCATCGGCGCGCTCCTGGCGCTGATGTTGGCCGGCAGCGACCTGGACGTGATCGGCATCATCGGCATCGTGCTGTTGATCGGCATCGTCAAGAAAAACGGCATCATGATCGTGGACTTCGCGCTGGATGCAGAGCGCAATCACGGCAAGGCGCCTCGAGAGGCGATCTTCCAAGCCTCGCTGCTGCGCTTTCGTCCCATTCTCATGACCACGCTGGCGGCGATGCTCGGTGCATTGCCCTTGCTGCTCGGTACCGGCACGGGGTCGGAACTGCGCCGACCATTAGGGCTCGCCATCATCGGCGGGCTGCTCGTCAGCCAGATGCTCACTTTGTTCACCACGCCGGTGATTTACCTGTTCTTCGACCGCTTCTGGCGGCGGCCGCGGCGCAAGCCGCAGGCGCCGGTGGCCGAGGGTGCAACGTGAATATCTCGGCGTTGTTCATCAAGCGTCCCGTCGCGACCACGCTGCTGGCCGTGGGCATCGCCTTGTCCGGGTTGCTGGCGTACTTTCACTTGCCGGTTGCACCGCTGCCGAATGTCACCTATCCGGTTGTCGTGGTGCAGGCGAACATGGCGGGCGCGAGTCCGGACATCATGGCCTCAACCGTCGCCGAGCCGCTCGAGCGGCGGTTGGCGACCATCGCCGGCGTAAATGAGCTGACCTCCGTCAATTACGTGGGCTCCTCGCGGGTGGTGGTTCAATTCGCCTTGAATCGTGATATCAACGGTGCGGCGCGCGATGTGGAGGGGGCGATTCAGGCGGCACGCGCCGATCTGCCGAGCACGCTGCGCAACAACCCGAGCTATCGCGAATACAATCCCGCCGATTCGCCCATCATCATCCTGTCGCTGACCTCGAGCACGTTGACGACCGCGCAGCTCTATGACTCGGCGAGCACGGTCATTCAGCAGCAATTGTCGCAGATCGAGGGCGTCGGACAGATCACGCTCAGCGGCGGGGCGCTGCCCTCGGTCCGGGTCGAACTCGAGCCTGACAAGTTGAACAGCTACGGCATCGGACTGGAAGATGTGCGCGCGGCAATTGCCTCGGCCAACGCCGACAGCGCCAAAGGCCATATCGATCAGGGCGATCAGCGCTACGAAGTGATCTCCAACGACCAGGCCAGCAAGGCGGCGGATTTCCGTGATCTGGTCATTGCCTATCGAGGCGGCGCTCCGGTGTTGCTGCATGACGTCGCAGAAGTCGTGGATTCCAACGAGGATATCCGCAATGCCGGGCTGTTCAACAACATGCCCAGCGTGGGCGTGATCGTCTTTCCGCTGCCCGGCGCCAACATCATCAAGACCGTCGCCCAGATAAAAAAAGTATTGCCGGCGGTCCAGGCGACCTTGCCGCCCAACATCCAGGTCCATGTCGCCATCGATCGTTCGCAATCGGTCACCGCGGCGGTGGGCGACACGGGGCGCAGCCTGAGTTTGGCCGTGGTGCTGGTCATCGGCGTGATTTTCGTGTTTCTGCAGTCGCCGCGCGCCACGATCGTACCGGCGATCGTGCTGCCGTTGGCCATCGTCGGCACATTCGGCCCGATGTATCTGCTCCACTACAGCATCGACAATCTTTCGCTGATGGCGCTCACCATCGCCACCGGCTTCGTGGTCGACGACGCCGTGGTCGTGATGGAGAACATCGCACGCCATCTTGAAGCGGGGGAAGAACCGCTTGAAGCGGCGCTGCGCGGCAGCGCCGAAGTCAGCTTCACGGTGCTCTCCATGAGCTTGTCGCTGATTGCGGTGTTCATTCCGATCTTGCTGATGCCGGGAATCATCGGCTTGCTGTTTCATGAATTCGCGGTGACGCTGTCCATCGCGATCCTGTTCTCGCTGCTGATCTCGCTCACGGTTACGCCGACCATGTGCGCGTACTTGCTGGGCCGAGGCAGCGGCCTGCATTCGAAAGCGAAGTGGGCGGTCTGGGCTGAGAGGCAGTTCGAGCGTTTCAAGGCTGCCTATTCTCGGTCGCTGAGCGCCGTGCTGGACCATGCATTGCTGGTCGGCTTGGTGCTGATCGGATTGATTGCGCTCAATGTGGTCCTGTTCAGGCTGGTGCCGACGACTTTTTTCCCGGAGCAGGATAACGGCTTATTGAACGGCCAGATCATTGCCGACCAGAGCATCTCCTTCCAGGCGATGAAATCCAAGCTCAAGCAGCTGCAGGACATCGTTCAGTCGGACCCCGCCGTCGCCTCCGTCATCGGGTTTGCCGGCGGACGTGCCCTCAATCAGGCCAATATTTATGTGGGGCTCAAGCCGCTCGCGCAGCGCCATATCTCGGCCGATCAAGTCGTGCAACGCCTGCGGCCGAAGCTCAACAAAGTCTCCGGCGCGCGGCTGTTTTTGCAGGCAGTCCAGGATCTGCGCATCGGCGGCCGGCAGTCCGCGGCGGAGTACCAATATACCTTGACGAGCGAGGACACCGCCGCGCTGTACACCTGGACGCCGAAGCTGGTGAACGAGCTCGGCAATTACCGCGCGCAGCTCGTGGACGTGAATTCCGACCTGCAGCAGCACGGCTTGCAGACTTACGTCACCATCAACCGCGAGACGGCGGCGCGTTACGGCTTTCAGCCGAATCAGATCGACAGTGCGCTTTACGATGCGTTTGGCCAGCGCACGGTATCGACCATATTCAATCCGTTCAATCAATACTTCGTGGTGATGGAGGTGGCGCCGAAGTATTGGCAGTACCCGCAAATGCTCGAGCGCATGCGCTTCAGCACGGCCGCCGGCAATGCCAGCGGCACGCAGCAAACTCAAGTCCCCGGCAACACCGTCAGCCCGGCGACTTCATTCTCCGCGATTTCGGCCGCACTCAGCGCGACGTCGGGGACCAATGCGCTCAATGCCAGCGCAGAGGCCAACGCGCTGACCAATAGTATTTCCAACAGCAAGGGCGGCAGTTCCACCGGCAGCGCCGACAGCACGGCCGCGGAGACCATGGTGCCGCTGCCTGCCTTGGCCTCTTATGCCAGCAGCCACACCGCGACTCAGGTGAATCATCAGAACGGCCTCGTCGCCGCGACCATTTCGTTCAACCTGCCGCCGGGCGGATCCTTGAGCCAGGCGGCCGAGGCGATCGACAAAGCGATGCGGGAATTGGGCATGCCGGCCTCGATCCGCGGCAGCTTTGCGGGCGCCGGGCAGGTGTTCAACCAATCGATGTCGACCATGCCGCTGTTGATTCTCACCGCACTGGCGGCGGTTTATATCGTGCTGGGTATCCTCTATGAGAACACCATCCATCCGCTCACCATTCTTTCCACGCTGCCCTCGGCGGGTATCGGAGCGACCTTGGCGCTGCTCATTTTTGGCGTTCCTTTCTCGGTGATTGCGCTGATCGGTATCATCCTGCTGATCGGCATCGTCAAGAAAAATGCCATCATGATGATCGACGTCGCCATCCGCACGCAGCGCGATCAAAAAATTGACGCGCAGAAGGCAATTCACGATGCGGCGGTGATTCGTCTACGGCCCATCATCATGACGACGGCGGCCGCCGTGCTCGGCGCGCTGCCGCTCGCGATCGGCATCGGCCAGGGCGCTTCATTGCGGCAGCCCCTCGGCATCACCGTGATGGGCGGCCTGATCTTGAGTCAGGTCTTTACCTTGTACACCACGCCGGTGATCTATCTCTATCTCGACCGCTTGGGGGACCAGCTGCGCAAGTCTTTGCGAGCGGTGTCCTGGCGGAGGGCAGACGCATGAATGCCGGCAAAGTGAAATTCGGTTCGATCGTGGCATTGTGCGCAGGTTTGGGCGGCTGCCTGGTCGGCCCCAACTATCATCGACCCTCGGCACCCGTGCCGGCGCAGTACAAGGAATTGCCGGGCTGGACCGCCGCAACGCCGGCAGATACGGCGCCGAAGGGTGACTGGTGGGCTGAATTTCACGACCCGTTGCTCGATGAGCTCGAACCTTTGGTCGCGGTCTCGAATCAGACCGTGCGTCAAAGCTATGCCAACTATCAGCAAGCCTTGGCAGAGGTCAAGGTGGCGCGAAGCCAACTGTTTCCCATCCTGGGACTCGCCGGTTCGGTGACGAAGTCCGGGGGTTCGGGTGCTTCCTCCAACTCGGCCGGCCTCGGCACCCGCACGGGCAGCACGAACACGGCAGCATCGCTCGAAGGCACGGCCAGCTGGTCGCTCGATCTGTGGGGCCAGGTGCGCCGGCTGATCGAAAAAAACGTGGCCACTGCGCAGGCCAGCGAGGCCACTCTGGCCAATGCGACGCTGTCCGAGCAGACATTGCTCGCCACCACACTGATCGAGTTGCGTTACGCGGATGCCGGCATCGATCTGCAGACAAGGACGGTCGAAGCCAACCGCCAGGCGTTCCGCATCACCGAGCAACAAGGGAACGCCGGTATTGCGGCCGCGCCGCCGTCCGCCGTGATTGCGGCGCGCGTCGCACTGGAGAGCGCCCAGGCCAACTTGATCGGGCTCGGTGTCGCCCGCGCGCAGTTCGCTCATGCCGTTGCCGTCTTGGTCGGCAAAAATCCGGAAGAGCTCGACATTCCGCACAGCTCGACCCTGCCGACATTGCCCGAAGTACCGGCCGGTGTTCCTTCGACGCTGCTGCAGCGCCGCCCCGACATCGCGGCTGCCGAGCGCACCATGGCCGCGCAGAATGCCGCGGTCGGCGTCGCCGTCGCCGCGTACTATCCGACCGTATCGTTGTCGGGTACCGCCGGTTTTGCGCAAGAACCCTTGAACGGTTTGCTGCATGCGGCCAATCATGTGTGGTCGATCGGCGCCAGTGCCAGTGAGACCCTGCTCGACTTCGGCGAGCGCCACGCCGAGGTCGAAGCGGCCAAGGCCAACTACGAAAGCGCGGTGGCAAGCTATCGCGGCACGGTGCTCACCGCATTCCAGAATGTGGAGAACGATCTCTCCGGTCTACGCATTCTGGCCGAACAAGCCAAGGCGCTGGATATCGCCGTCGCCGACGCCATCCGGGGTACGCAGGTCGCGCTGGCCGAGTTTCAGGCCGGTACCGTCGACTACATCACGGTGGCCCAAGCCGAAGAGGCGCAGCTGGCAAATCAGCAGAGCGCGCTCGCCGTGCAGGAGAGCCGTCTGGTCGATGCGGTGTCGCTGATCGGTGATTTGGGCGGCGGCTGGTCCGACAGTCAACTGCACCATTGAATTTATCCGGAGCCGCTGTTTCGTTGCGCCACAATTCGCCCTAATTGCTCCACCGGACTACCCGATTGAGCTTGCACACTCGGTGCAAGCAATCAGGAGGGCGGCGCCATGGGTTCCGGCGAACTCGAGATCTGGCTGAATCATTTCGAATATCACGCGGTGCATCCGCGCCGCTTTGCGCGCGGCGTTTCTAATGTTCTTAAGGCCGATGAACGGGAACTCATCGCGAGCTCCCTCGCAACGTTTCAGCTCGGCGAACAGTCTGAAGGGCGGACGCTCCTGCGGGCCGCCGAACGCTTGTCGCAGGAACAGCAGATTCCTCACCTGGCGAGGATATTTGAATTGCTGATACGAGAGGAGCAGCGCCATGCCGCGCTGCTGCGGGCGTTCATGCGGGAGCATCGGATGCCGCTGAAAAACTCCGACTGGACCGATCGGGTTTTTCGTCTGCTACGGCGATCCGGCGGGCTGCAGCGGTACTTGAGCGTGCTGATCTGCGCCGAACTGATCGGGCATGTATATTATCGCGCGCTCGAGTCGGCGACGGACTGCCCGCGCTTGCAGGTCCTCTGCCGAACCATCGTGTCCGACGAACTCGCCCATGTCGGATTCGAATCGCAGTTGCTGCTTGCGCTGCGGGCTCGGCGCGCCGCTCCGTGGCGGCCTTTGCTGCGCCCGGCTCATCGGCTGTTCTTCATGGTTACCGCTGCCGTGGTGTGGGTGACGCACCGATCCGTGTTGCGTCGAGCCGGGCACGTCGCGCGAAGCTTCCTGAGTTCCTGCCTCGAGCAGTATTCATTTTACTTGGAGCCCGCCGGCGTAAGAGTCGCGGCCTCGCCGCCGATGCGTCTGGACGACAAGGTCGCGCGCCTGCAGCTTTGAAAATCACGACGACGGGCGAGGAGAAACATATGAGAGCACCGGGCCTGTTCCGTAAAGACCTTCAGGCAGGGCATAGCCGACTTCTCGCCATGCTCCCGCCGTCCGAGCAGAGGGACGGCGGGAGCCGTGAGTCACGGCGCAAAGCAAAGCTACGGCCCGATCTTGGTCGCCGCTGATGTGCCCGGTATTTTTTGCAGGATGTTGCCCGACATATCGAAGATTGTGGTTTCGTTGAGGCCGCTGTAGGAGTTCCCGTCCCGCGCCACCTCATCGGTCTCGGTCTCGTTGAAATATCCCGAGACAATTCCGTTGGTGAAGAGCCAGCCAAAATGGTTGCGGAAGACGTGAGTTTTATCGACTGCTTTCCAGGAACCCATGCAGATATTCCCGCCAAGAGTCGGTTGGCTGATGTTCTCCCATTCATTGCCGTCGCTGTTCCACTGAATGAAGGCAGCCGCAAAGGGCGCGCCAAAGGCCGTATAGACCACGTGCCATGTTCCCACGATGTTCTCACCGGCATTTCGGTCAAAATGGCTGCTCATCGGCCCCTGATGGGTAATTGACGGGGTCAATTGTTGGGCTCCGGCTCTTGGATCGGAGCAGCTTGCGCGCGCAGATAATCCGGTGAGCATCAAGGCGGCGAGCACCGCGGTTCCCGTAAGAAGTTTCTTCATGAAAGTGATCCTCTAGGTTCGTTAGTTTTTCCCTTTCCCCAGCTGTCAGGCACATAGCAACCGGCCCGGATATGACTGGCCGGGTTTTCTGCTTGCGCGTGCCCGCGCGGATACTGGCAACATTCAGAGCGCGAAGCCTGATGCCAAAAGGAAGAATCAACGAAGTTTTTGCGAAGCTGCCGGAAGTGAGGGCTTCCGGCATATTGCGATCTTATTGCTGCCGCCTGGGAACCACGTTTTGCGCACGCATGGCCTCCAACGTCGCGCGTTCGCTGGCCGCATGTTGCTGTCGTTCTGCAACGAGGTTCCTAAAGCGCGAGTCGCTTCGCATGCCGGCGTAGGCAGGGTCTACCAGGATCTGCCACCAAAAACTGGCCAAGCCGCTCCGCGGAATTCGCTGGAGGGTGGAAAACGCCTCTTCCGTCCGGCCCAACAAAGCTAGAGCACGGCTGCGCGGCAGGGCGAACCAGAGTTCGCCGCGCTTATATTCGCCCGCAGCGGTGTCCATCAGCGCGAGCGTCAGTTCGAGCAAGCGATGCGCGCGCGCCGGTTCGCCGGTCCGCTTGATCAGATCGGCGAGCGCGATCACGGGGAACATATTGCGGCCGATCGGGACGTCGGTAACCGGTGTCCCATCCGGTCTCCAGGTTACCGCCGCCAGTTTCTCGAGCACGGCCCTTGCCGGCAACCGGGATTCCCTACTATGGGAATCCATTTCGACGACAAAGGCGCCCGTGATGCTGTCGGCAAGTGTCGGCAGATTGGCGCGCGAATGGTCGTCATACATGATCGCTGCAGCCTTGTGCCAATCATGCCGATAAGCGTATATCGCCATCCAAGCGCTGCTGTTCCTATTGTCCCTGGACAATAACGTCTCCGCCGCAGGCAGATCGTTGACGGCAAGATACATTTGCGCGAGCAATCCGCGCACCGAAGTCGAGGTAGGTTCGAGATTCAAGGCCTGCTCGCTGGTCTTGATTGCTTCCGCAAAGCGGCCTTGGCAGCAATACTGCAGCGTAGCGAGATTGTAGAGTGCCGGAAGGTAGTTGGGATCGAGCTCCAGCGCATGCATCAACAGCGGCTCCGCCTCATCGATGCGCGTTGTGCGGTGGAAAATGAACACGAGCGCAATTGCGGTCGGATAGCGGGGCTCGAGTGGATCGAGTTGCATGGCCTTATTCATCAGGCCGAGCACTTCGTCGATGCGCTCGGGTGAATGGAACCCCTGCCGGCTGAGTGCCTCTGATAAGCCAAACTGGGCCCGCGCCAGGCTCGGCTCTATCGCCACGGCGCGTCGTGCATAGGTTTCCGAGCGCACCGGGTCGTTTTCCGCTGTGGCCAGTGTTTGCCACGCGTCGGCATTGCGGCTGTCCAGCGCCAATGCCTTTCCAAGAAGCTGCCGTGCATCTTCCTGGGTTGCGGAGTTGTCCTTTTCTGAGGAGTCGGTCGGCCGAAGATCCAACATCCGCAATTTTATGTCGGCAAGCCCGCTGTACGCCGAGGAAAATCCGGGATCAAGCGCAATGGCGTGGGAATAATGTTTTTCGGCAGCCTCAAGATCCGAGAGCCGATAGGTCACTGCCAGCTCGCGTGCCGTGAGATATTCAACATAGGCGTCGAAGTCAGCGTACATCGGGGTATGCCCTCTTTCATCCGGACCGGCGTTGAGGGTCACGGTGAGCGCATTGGCCACTTTTTGCGCGATCTCGTCTTCTATGACGAACAGATCGGCCACCGGCCTGTCAAAGGTCACCGACCAGGTGTTCTGTCCTGTTTCAGCGTCGACCAGGTTAGTCTGAATGCGCAATTGGGCGTTGACGCGCTGCAAACTGCCCTCGAGCAAATAGCGGGCGTTGAGTCGCCGGCCTATTTCGCGTGCATCGATGTCCTGGCCTTTGAAGGCAAAGGAAGAGCGGCGCGCGATCACCATAATTTGCTCGGTGCCGGATAGCGCGTGCAACAGGCTGTCAGCGAAACCGGAGGCCAGGACCTCGTCCTCCTTGGCGTGTGGGCCAACGCTGTCGAATGGCAAAACGGCCACCGTTCGCGCAGGCAACGCTGGTAATTGCATCGATGCCGGCGGCGGGATGTCTGATCGAGTTTGTGCAAACCAACGTCCCCAAAGGACTGGACCGAAGATCGCCAGGAGAATCGCCGCCAACCCGATGACGCAGATCAGCCAAATTATGGTTGAACGGACAATCGGCGCCGACGATACAAACTCTGGTGCGGTAGGTTTGTGCTCGGTTACGGCATCGTGAACTTTCTTGGAGAGCGGTGCAATGTTATGAGCTTGCCGCTCGACCACAGGAATCAGCCGGTAACCCCTGCCGCGCACCAACGAAACATAACGCGGCTGCCTCGGATCTTCGCCGAGCGCCGCGCGCAGGAGCTCCACCCGCTTTGTGACCGTTTCCTGATTCACGATCAAGCCAGGCCAAACGCGTGCCAACAGGTATTCCGTGGTCGCAACCGAGGGAGCGATTTCTATCAGGGCCACGAGCAGCGCGAACGACAATTTAGGCAGCGCGATCTGCTCGCTGGCGCGCAAGACCTGCACAGCGTCTACGTCGACGATCAAATCGTCGATTCGATAGATAGTCGGCGTTACAGGCTCAGTCGCAGGTACATCCATTTTCCGGCTTCCCAACCCACGCAGGCGACCGCTACTGCCTCAATATAACCCACGCGTTGGAGTTTGACTTCACGCGCCGCGATCGATCAGGCCGATGATCACCGAGTCGACGCTGTACGGCCCGGCGCCAGCCGAGATCACCACGAGCAACATGAAGGCGTAGAGTGTTTCAGGGAGGTAGAGCCAATCGTCGAGCCGGTCCGCCCGGTCGATCGGCATGAAACTTCTGATTCGCTGCCTTCCCGATGTCGCATTCGCGATCAAAATGATGACAATCAGGCCGATCGCGGCAAATGTCGAGCCCACCGACACCTCGGAACAGCATTTCGATCATTCGATTCTCCGTGTGCTTCGGCCTTCGTGAGATCGACGATTCTGGCGCGCCGGCTTAGGGGCACTGAACAGAGACCATCGTGTGATATCTTGCCAGTCGCGCGAATGCCGCAATAATAACCGGTGGTTGATCGATGCCCTCACCGCTCCTTCCATTAAAAATTGGAGTCGTCAATGAGCAGCGTAACAGTCGAACAGAAGAGCTATGAGATGCCCCCGCGGGCGGGTATCAGCATCGCGCATTTTCTCACCGTCGCCGACATCGACCGATCGGCCCGCTACTACGAAAGAGTCTTCGGCGCTCGCATCTTAAGCCTTGGTGACGGCAACGCGCCGGGGTACCTGCAGCTCGCGAACATCTGGATGATTCTGAACGTCGGAGGCGGGCCGACACCGGACAAGCCGACGGTAACGCTCAGCGTTCCCGACCCGAGTCATATCAACAGCTTCATGAATATCCGGGTTGCGGATATTCACGCTTGCTATGAATTGTGGAGAAGTCGAGGAGCCGAGTTCATCACGGAGCCGAAGGACAAGTACGGCGAGACGCGCTGCTACATCCGCGATCCTGACGGCTATATCATCGAGGTCGGACAGAGCAAGCCGGACTTCACCTACGGGTAGCGCCGGGCGCACCCTTGAGCTCACCGTGAAGGATATCGATACTCGGGGACGCAGCGCGCCGCTGGGCACCCTCGTATCGAGCGGCGGGGTGAATTTCAGTGTTTATTCCCCGAGCGCTTCCGGTATCGAGCTGGCTTTCTTCGATCGGGAAGACGACGCCCGGCCGGCACGAGTGGTGGCACTCGATCCGGGCGTGAACCGCACCGGGCTCTATTGGCATGTATTTGTACCCGGCGTCACTCCAGGCCAGCTTTACGGGTATCGAGTCCAAGGGCGCTTCGATCCCAAAAACGGGATGCGATTTGACGGCGGCAAGCTCCTGCTGGACCCGTATGCCAGGGGTGTGGTCGTTCCCAAAACGTACAGCCGCGAAGCGGCGAGCGGCAAGGGCGATAACGCCGCGATGTCGATGAAAAGCGTCGTCGTCGATTGCGGCGCATACGATTGGGAGGGCGACACTCCCTTACGGCGGCCTGTCTCTAGGACGATCATCTACGAGATGCACGTGCGGGGCTTCACGCGGCATCCGAACAGCGGAGTGTCGGAAAGCGCCCGCGGCACCTATGCCGGTTTGGTGGAAAAGATTCCCTACCTCCAGCAACTCGGCATCACCGCGGTCGAGTTGCTGCCCGTATTCCAGTTTGATGCGCAGAATGCCCCGGCCGGTCTCGTCAACTATTGGGGCTACGCCCCCATCTCATTTTTCGCGCCGCACCAGGCCTACAGCTCGCGCCAAGACGCGCTCGGCCCCGTGATCGAATTTCGCAACATGGTGAAAGCGCTGCACCGCGCCGGCATCGAAGTGATTCTCGATGTCGTCTTCAATCACACGGCGGAAGGCGATCAGCTCGGTCCGACTTTGAGTTTCCGTGGACTTGAGAACAGCACGTACTACATTCTCGAAGAAGACCGCGCACGGTATGCAGATTTCAGCGGCACCGGCAACACGCTGAATGGTAATCATCCGGTGGTACGCCGGATGATCCTCGACAGTCTCCGGTACTGGGTGGAAGAGATGCACGTCGACGGCTTCCGTTTTGACCTGGCCGCGATTCTGGAGCGCGGCCAGTCAGGCACCTTGTTGCCGAACCCGCCGGTCCTCTCGGACATCGACTCGGCTCCGACGCTGGCCGGCACGAAGCTGATCGCTGAGGCGTGGGATGCGGCGGGCCTGTACAGCGTGGGTAGCTTCCCGGGTGACAATTGGAGGGAGTGGAATGGACGTTTCCGAGATGATGTGCGCAGCTTTTTCCGCGGGGATGACAATGCTGTCGGGTCATTCGCAGATCGGGTGCTCGGCAGCCCGCAAATTTACGGACACAAGGAACGCGAGGCTGAGGCCAGCGTGAATTTCGTGACCTGTCACGACGGGTTCACGCTCAATGATCTGGTTTCCTACAACCGAAAGCACAACGAGGCCAACGGCGAAGGGAACCGCGATGGCGCCGATGACAATCGAAGCTATAACTTTGGTGTGGAAGGTCCTACCGCCGACGCCGAGGTGGAAAAGCTTCGAAATCGGCAGGTGAAGAATTTCCTCACGGTAACGATGCTGGCGATCGGTCTACCGATGATATCGATGGGCGACGAAGTGCGGCGCACCCAGCTAGGTAACAACAACGCCTACTGCCAAGACAACGAGATCAGTTGGTTCGACTGGACGCTGGTGGCGAAGCACGGCGCGATACATCGCTTTGCCGGCTTGTTGTGCGCGCATCGCGTGCTGCGAGGCCCGGACTTCGGGTTGCGGACTTTGAGCCTCAATGAACTGCTGCGGGACGGAAATAGCGCCTGGCATGGAGTGAAGCTCGAGAAGCCGGATTGGGGCTTCAATTCGCACAGCGTGGCCTACAGCGTGATCCGTCGACAGGGCAATCTGCACTTTCATGTGATCTTCAATGCCTATTGGGAGGCGCTCGAATTCGATCTGACGGCGGCTGCGCAGGGAACCAAGTGGCGGCGTTGGATCGACACCAGCCTCGATTCGCCCGATGACATCGTCGAGTGGCGGGCTGCGCCACCAGTCGCGGCGCGTATTTATCGAGCGGGACCGCGCTCAGTCGTGGTCCTCTACAGCTAACCCCTTGGCCCGGCGCGTCGGCGAAATGGCGCCCAAGTCTCGGTGCACCCTTGCAACCTTGCTCAGTTTTGATTATATATATTTGATCATAAATCGGGGGTGCGCATGTCCGACGACTCTCCCTTTGGCTTGGGGCGTATTGAGCGCGAGACGGTCCAAGAACGCGTTTACGCCATCCTGCGCGACAAACTGATGCGCGGAGGATTCGCGCCCGGACAAAAATTGAAAATTGCCGAACTCGCCGGCGCGCTCGGTACCAGCGCGATGCCGGTTCGGGATGCGCTCAACCGACTGGCGGCCGAGCGCGCGGTGGAGTCGCTGCCAAATCGCGGTGTTCGCGTTCCGGCTCTGTCGAAAGACTCGCTGCAGGACCTGCGGGAAACTCGCTTCGCCGTGGAGGGACTCGCGGTCGAGCGCGCTGCCGCAAACATGAGCAGCGAAACGCTGGGCACCTTGCGGAACTTGATCGATGCGCAGAGCGCCACCGACGCAAAGCATGTCTCGGAGAGCAGCGCCGAGCAGAACCGCGCCTTTCATTTCACGATTTACCGTCAGTCAAACTCGACGGTGCTGTTGCCGATCATCGAAAGTCTGTGGTTGCAGTGCGGACCCTATCTGCGGATCGCGTCGGAGATGTTCGATGGCCGCGACGGTCGCGGAATCGATTTTCATGTCGAAATTGTCGAAGCGCTGGCGCGCGGCGATGCCCAAGCAGCGCGTCTCGCCTTGCAGTCGGACATCGGCCGATCCTTCGAACTGGTGATGAACGAGCACGCCATTTGGCAACGCCGAGGAGGAGTCGCGTGACTGCCGCGAAGGATATGCGCGGCGCAGATGACGATGCAGGGTTTGAACTCTATGATTTGCGCGTGGAAGTGGTCGGCCCCACGGACCGACCAATCTACTGCGGCGCCCGCCTCGGTGATTATTTCGAACTGCATGGAGAGATGCTGAAGCTTCCCCCGGGGCAGGGGTTCTCCATCTACTCGCTGGCGGCACTGCTGCCGCTGCTGCCCGCCAAGCAGCGCGTTGGCGATCCCAACGATTGGATGTCAACCGATGCCGAGGTCGCGTGCCCGGACCCGAACTGCCCGACGCGACTGCGCATCACCCGCTTAGGCAGGCGGCATTTCCGGCGGGCGGACGTGACTGCCGTCGCGCTGCCAAATGATGGCGCGAAATGATCCCGCGCATTGCGCTGCCCGATGGCTACGCGATCTCGCGGATCATCAAGGGAGGCTGGCATCTCGCGGGAGATCATGGCGCGATTGATCCTGAGCAGGCCCGAAAGGACATGGCGAGATTTGTCGAGGCGGGCATCACTACCTTCGATTGCGCCGACATCTACACGGGTGTCGAGGAACTGATCGGCTCATTTAGGCGCGCGTATCCGATGCTCGCGAAGAGCGTCCAGGTGCACACGAAGTTCGTTCCCGACCTTCCGGATCTTGCGACCTTGGATCACCGTTACGTCGAGACAATCATCAACCGATCGCTGCGACGACTCGGCGTGGAGCGCCTCGACTTGGTGCAATTTCACTGGTGGGATTTCGAGGTACCCCGCTATGTCGAAACGGCGCTCGAACTTGATCGGCTGCGGCGCGCCGGTAAAATTGCACGCATAGGCGTTACAAACTTCGATGAGCCGCATCTCGAAGCGCTTTTGAGGGCCGGCGTCCCGATCGCGGCCCACCAGCTGCAGTACTCGCTGATCGACGACCGCCCGAGCGCTGCGATGCTCGACTACTGCCGCGCCCATGGCATTGCACTTCTCTGCTACGGCACCGTTTGCGGCGGCTTTTTGTCGGAGCGCTGGCTCGGCATGCCCGATCCTGGCGCATCGTTTTCGAATCGCTCGCTGGTCAAATACAAGCTGGTCATCGATGACTTCGGCGGCTGGGAACTGTTTCAGGAACTGCTCGCGGCGCTTGCCGCTGTCGCAAGGCGGCATGCAAGCGATATAGCCTCCGTGGCCACCGGGATGATGCTCGACCGACCGGGGGTCGCGGCGGCGATCGTGGGCGCGACCAACGCGGCGCATCTTCAAGCGCACGCCGCGATCGGCGCCCTGGCACTGGACGCCAACGATCGTGCCGCGATTGCGTCCGTGACGGTGCGGCGATGCGGCCCTGAGGGCGACGTCTATGTGCTCGAGCGGGATCGAACCGGCCGGCATGGCCAAATCATGAAGTACAGACTGAATTCGACAGCGGATCCGCAACACGCAAATTGACTTAAGAGACGATAATCAAAGGGGATGCCAACATGTTTACAACGAAGGCGCGATTCCGGCAGTGGGCGATTGGCGCCGCCGCGGCAGGGTCATGGACACTGTGTGCGATAGCGTGGGGCGCTCCAGCCGGCGCGAGCGCGGCGGCCGAGGCTGCGCAGGATCAAGAATTGGTGGAGATCACGGTGACGGCGGAAAAGCGCGAATCCACCGTGCAAAAGACGCCGATCAGCATGACCGCGATCAGCGGGGCGGAACTTCAGGCGCAGGGATTGTCGGACTTCCAATCGGTTGCCCAACAAGTTCCGGGCATTTCCTTCAAGACCTCCGGCCCGGGGCAGACGGAATATGAAATGCGGGGCCTTACCTCCACCGGCGGCGAGTCGCCGACGGTCGGCTTCTATCTTGATGATGCCGTTTTGACGCCCGCCGCGATGGCGCAGAACGGCAAGACCGTAATTGATCCCAGCCTTTTCGATCTCAACCGCGTCGAAGTGTTGCGCGGGCCGCAAGGCACGTTGTACGGCGCGGGTTCCATGGGCGGCACCATCAAGCTCGTGACCAACCAGCCGGACCCCCATGCCTTCGCCATCAATGCCGAGGTCATCGGTTCGGACACGGCCAACGGCGGCGGCTTCAACCATACCGAGAATGTGATGTTGAACATTCCGCTGATGCAGGATGTCATCGCACTGCGCGTGGTCGGGACCGACAAATACATCGATGGATGGATCGACCGCAAAGTGGTAAGCCCATTCCCGGTCGAGGTCAACAACAGCACGGCGCGCGGCGATGTCGCCGGCGCTCCGGTGACGGCGGACTACAGCCACTCCAACTGGGAACGGCTGCAGGCGGGACGCGCGCTGCTGTTGTTTCAGCCTAGCGATCGTTTCAGCGTCACACTGGGCGCGATGCATCAGGACCTCAAGCAGGGCGCGCCAAACACCATCGACGATCCACCGTTGAACGAGGTGCACTACCAGCCGTTTGACGTGGCTGAACCGTTCAAGGACACGTTCGACCTGTATACCTTGACGGCCAAAATGAATTTCGATCCCTTCCAGGTGACATCCGCGACCGCCTATTGGGATCGCCAGCAAAATCAGACTCAGGACATCTCCGAGGCGATGCAAGACTACATCGGCGGTTTTTTTGGGCCGCCGGCGGCCTTCCCGTTCTCGCCGACGCAAACGGTGACGGAGGGCGGCGGCACGTTCTTCGGGCTCGGTGCGGGATCAATCACCGAGGATGACTACACCCGTCAATTCAGCGAAGAGCTGCGGGTGGCCTCGACCGGCGATGGGCCGCTGCAGTGGCTGGTCGGCGGTTACTACAGCAGCTTTGGCGCCACCTCGCATGTCTTTTCTTTCTATCCCATTTCCACGGACGGCTTCGACGGGAATTTCGGCACCAATAATCTCGCCGACAACCACCGCAAGGTTGACATCGATCAGTATGCCTTGTTCGGCAATGCGTCCTACCAGTTGCCGAACAACTTCAAAGTGACCGCCGGCGCGCGGTACTACCTGTACCACAGCAATTCGGTCACGAGTGTCAGCGGCGTTTCCGCCAATGGCACCAGCAACCCATTGTTCGGCCTTGCGCAGAACTCCGGGGTAACTCCGAAGATAGATCTCGCCTACATTCCGGACGACAACACGACGATTTATGCGACCGTCTCCAAAGGCTTCCGGCCCGGCGGCCCGAACTCGCCGATTCCGGTCCCTCCTTGCGCGGCGGCGGCCCCGACGCAGTTCGGCCCGGACAGCGTGTGGAACTACGAGCTCGGCGAGAAACTGCGCTTCCTGAATTCCCGCGTTTCGGTCAACGGCGCCATTTATTACGAGGACTGGACCAACGTGCAGCAGCAGGTTGCTCCGACCTGCGGCTTCAAGTTCACGGCCAATGCGGGCAAAGCGACCGTTTACGGCGCCGAACTCGAACTCAACGTATTGCTCGGCGCGGGGTTTGTGTTCTCGCAGAACATGGATTACACCAACGCCAAGAATTCGACCACGTTGCCGGCTGCCAACATCGTGTCGGGAGAGCGGCTCTTGGATGTCCCGCAATTCACCGCCAACACAACCTTAAGCTACAAACAGCCCATCGATGAACGCATGAGCCTGGTGGCGCGCGTGACCAACAGCTATGTGGATTCCATGCAAGACATCACCTTTACGCGCAATTCGCTGCCGCCCTACGATCTGGTGGGATTGCGAGCGGGAGTCGACGCCGGCCGTTGGTCGGCATTCTTGTTCGCCGACAACCTGACCAACAAGATGGCGTTGTTGAGCGACACAGGCGCGCTGTCAGCGAATATCTCGATTCTCAATCGGGTGGCAACCAACCAACCGCGCACGGTCGGCGTGGATCTGTCGGTGAAGTTCTAGTTCGGAATGCGCAACGCTGAGCCCGATGGCGATGACCCGGGCTATCCGAGACGCTCCTACGCTTGGGGCGTCTTGGCGATCCTGGTCGCAACGGCGATCGTGTCGTATACGGATCGGCAGGTGCTCAGTCTGCTGGTCGATCCGGTGCGGCACGATCTCGGCATCAGCGATACCCAGATCAGTTTGCTGCTTGGGACGGCATTCGCCGTCATCTATGGAATCGCCGGCATTCCGTTCGGGATGCTGGCCGACCGCACCTCGCGGCGTAACCTGATCTTCTTCGCCGTGGTGGTCTGGAGCGCCGGCACTGTGGCCTGTGGCTACGCGCAGAGCTTTGGGCAGTTGTTTGCGGCCCGGATCGTCGTCGGGCTCGGAGAGTCGGTGCTGTCGCCGGCGGCAATCTCGTTGATCAGCGACTATTTTCCGCCATCGCGGCGCGGCATGGCGGTTGGCTGCTTCTTGAGCGGAATCGCGATCGGTATCGGCGCGTCGATTCTGATCGGAGGTGGCGTACTGCATCTCGTCGAAGTGGGCGCCATGGTCGGCACGCCGTTGGCCGGTCTGGCGCCTTGGCGGTTGGTGCTGTTGTTGATCGGTGCGCCAGGGATCGCCTGGGCGTTTGTGATCCTGTTGATTCGAGAGCCGGGGCGCCAGGTCGCGAAAGCGCCGCCCGTCACGCCAGGGGCCGGCGGTCCCGTGCGCCGAGCGGCCCTGTCTGTGGTTGCGCCGATTTATCTGGTCGTCGCCCTGGCATCGCTGGTCGACAATGCTGTCGGAGCGTGGGCGCCGAGTCTGCTGATCCGCAACTTCAGCCGCGACCCGGCGCAAGTCGGGTTGCAGCTGGGTGTGTTGCTCACCATTGCGTTTGGCGGCGGCGTACTGCTCGGCGGGTGGCTATCGGACTTGGTCGGCGGCCACGGGCACTGGATGCGCAAGCTCGGAGTGTGCATGGCCGCGAGTCTCTTGATCATGGCGGTGTCCTGGGGACTGACCTCATCCCATGTCGCTGTCGTGATGGCGGCCATCCCGTTGTACTTTGCGCTGTCCGGCGTCGTCACGGCCTGCGGCTTCTCATCGATACTCGATGCGATACCGAACTCGCAGCGCGGCTTTGCGATGGCCGTCAGTTTCTTTCTAAACGTGGCGGTGGGTGCCGGTCTCGGTCCGACGTCGGTGGCGCTTGCCAGTGCGCATCTATTCGGAGCGGCGGCGGGATTGGGGCCGGCGATCGCTTTCGTCGCGGGATTCGGTTACCTGCTCGCGGCCGCGGCAATCATTCTGGCGTTCACGGCGTCCAATCTTGCGCAACGATCGCAAAAGCGCGGTGTCACTGCGCTGTAAATTGGTTGATAAACGCCGAGGCATCGGAGATTAAATTAAAGCTGTAAGTCGTTCCGGGCTGGAGTGGTTGTTGAGGCGTCACAACGATTCTCGCTCCCTGGACTGACACGGTCACCGGTACACCGGCACTGGTGGGAGTCACGGAAAATAGCGACGCGGTCGGCGTCGGCGAATTTGGCACCGGCGTATTGTATTGCACAAATATGGGCAGGGCGGCCGGCCACATCCCGTTGTTGACGGGACGTGTGAACAAAACTGCGGGGAATGGCGTCACGGTCGACTGCGATTGCGGGGCATAACCGTTCGGGTACACACCCGGATAAGCGAGCGGCTCCCACCACAAAAATCCGGCGGTAAATGTCGCCCAAGCGGAAACTTCGCTGGTAGTGTCGCTCTGGAAATTATCGGCGGAGAGATGGATCGTCGACTGCTCATTACCAGGAATGACGGTGGCGCCGCCGACCATCACGCGCGTTGCATTGGGCGCCGCACCCGCGATGTCGAACCAACCGATTATTGGATAGTAATTGAAGAATCCCTCGACAGACTGCGGCGTGGTCAATGTCAGCGTGCCTCCCAGGACCTGACTGCGGTAGGTCATGGCCAACGTCAGTCCGAAGTTCGCACTGCTGTAGTCGAGCTTCTTGGAAAGCTGCAGGCTTCGCGGCGCTTCCACATACGTCGTGCCGTTCTGCACCAGCGAGAAGCTCAGATCATCCGACGCACCTGACGTCGCGGCGAGCGTGGTCGTGAGACTGTCGCGCGTCAGGCCGACGGCCAACGTACCCGAGATGGTAGTCGTCGATGGGGCTACGCCCAACACGAAAGACGGGCCAAACTGCAAATTAAGGACGTACGACGGCTGATTGTCCATGGATACCGTCGATGGCGCTGCGGCGAGCGATACCGTGACGTCGCCGTCGGCCACGTCATCCACGCTCGATTGAAAACAGTTGTGATAGGTCGCGTGCACCGAATCGCCGTCGTTGGGTATGCCGTCTGCGTTGTTGTCCGTCAGAGTTAGATCCAACGTACCGCCGTTGGGGCAGGGAAGCGCGGTTGAATTCTGCGGGTTGGCGCGCATCTGATCGACCGCATCCGCCGCCAATTGTGCAAGTTGCAACACGGCTTCGGCTACGGTCACGGTCAGCTCGGTTGCGGGTCCATAGTTGCCCGCGGTAAGCGCAAAAGGAACGGACTCGGGAGGAGGAGGCGGAGGGGGTGGAGAGTTCGTGGGGGCCGGCGAACCGCCGCTCCCGCCGCCGCAGGCAACAACCGCGGATGTCACGAACAGTGAGAGCGCCGCCTTGATTGCCTTCCGATTCATCCCTGATTGCATGCGTTCCTTCTCCCAAGCTGGGATTATACCTCACGCTATGGGCTGGCTGCCGGCATCTGGACCCGCGATGTAAGCAAGGCACACTACTCTTGCGGCGAAACTCAACGCCGGCCCAGTATGGATCTCTGAAATACTGAATGGAGACCCCGCCCAGCGGGGTCTCTATTTTGCCAGCTGCCGCAATGCCCTTTCGAATATCTCGGGCGGCTGACCGCCCTGGATCAGGTGCTGATCGTTGATGATCACGGAGGGTACCGCGCGGATGCCCCGTTCCGCGTAAAACCTCTCGCGCTCGCGCACTTCGGCCGCGAATTCATCCGATTCCAGAATCTTGGCCGCGCGCTTCGCATCCAGCCCGACCTTTTGCGCAACCTCGAGCAGGACTGCATGATCGCTGGGATTCCGGCCTTCGGTAAAATAAGCCGAGAACAGCGCGTTCTTGAGCGCCTCCTGCTTGCCTTCGGTCTCCGCCCAGTGCAGCAATCGATGCGCGTCGAAGGTGTTGTAGATTCTGCCGCGCTTGTGCATGTTGAATTCGAACCCCACGTCGGCGCCGCGAGCCCTGATGTTCTCACGGTTGCGCTCGATATCGCTGGGCGTGGATCCGTACTTTTGAGCGATGTGTTCCGTGATGTCTTGGCCTTCGGCGCCCATCTGGGGATTGAGCTCAAAGGGCTGAAAGTGCAGGTCCGCCGCAACCTCGCCCTTGAGCGATGCCAGCGCGGTTTCCAATGACTTGAGCCCAATCACACACCAGGGACAGGACACGTCCGAAACAAAATCAATTTTAAGCTGTGTTGCCATTAATCCTCCGGGCGGTCACATAGACGGCATGGCAACAGGTATGGGGATGGCTGACGGCATTGCAACGGGGCATTCAGGGGCACCCCGAGGGCTGTTCGCGGGTCATTCCCTACCCCGCACTCATGTCCAGGGGGTTTATTGTCGACTACCACACGGTGGGGCGAGCCAACCGCCTGTTTAATGGAAGGCTGGAGGCCGCTTATGTCACGGAATTAGATGAAAAAACAATTGCCGGTTGTTCTGAAAGTGCAATTCGCGTTCGGTGCGGTCATGGCCGTGCTCCTTGTCGTCGGCATCGTCGCCTACCGCAGCGTTTTCGCCTCCTTTGAAAGTGCACAATGGGCTCAGCACACGGACGAGGTCCTTGAACATCTCGCGAACCTGCGCTTGCGCATCGAAAATATTGAGAATGGATATCGTGACTTCGCTTTCAGCGGCGCGGACGAATCTCTCCAGCGATCTCGCGCCAATGCAGCTTTAGCCGACACCGAACAAAGCGCCCTGCGAGCACTGACGGCTGACAACCCACATCAGCAACGCCGCCTAAATATTGTCGCCGATTTGCTGAAACGGATGGTGCGGCGTGGCGACACGATTGAAGAATTGCGGCGCACACCGGCCGCCGCCGAAGCTTCGGCCGCCTTGATTCGCAACGGGCAGGACGCTTCCCTTCTGGATTCGTTTCGCGTCGCGGCTCGCGACATGGAAGAGGAAGAGCAGCAGTTGCTGCGCGAGCGTAAATCAGCGGCCGTAAACCGCTATCGAGAGGCTCGGATCGCCCTGATCGTGGGCAGCACGCTGGCTTTGTTGATCGCCGTCGTCTGCGGTTGGCAGGTGGGACGGGATCGAACCGAACGAAAGGGGGCGGAAGATAGGCTCAAGCGCCTCAATCGCCTGTACGCGATGGTCACCGGCATAAGCACTGCGATGGTGCGAGTCAGTGATCGCGCCGACCTCTTCAACCGCGCTTGCCGGACTGCGGTCGAGCACGGCCAATTCGAAATGGCGTGGATAGCCGTGATCGATTCCAACGAGAGCCGCATCGTCCCGGTCGCCTGGGCAGGCCACGACGAGCCCGCCATGTCGGCAATCAAGGCACATTTCTCGTCGAGCGAAGGTACGCTGCACGGGAGGACGTTGGCGGCGCGGGTGATCAGAGAGAAAACGCCGATTGTGTGCAACGATGTGCAGAACGACGAGAGTCTTGTTTTCGGCAAGATGCACGCCCAGTCGGGTGTCCGCTCGTTGGCGGTTTTTCCGCTGATAGTCTCGGACACTGCAATCGGCGTGTTGGCGCTGTATACGAGCAAACCGGAATTCTTCGACGCCGCCGGGCTGCTGCTCTTGACCGAACTGGCCGGCAATGTTGCGTTCGCCGTCGATCATATCGAGAGGCAGGAGCGGCTTGATCGGCTCGTCAATTACGATACGCTCACGGGACTCGCTAATCGACGCTCGTTTCTCGAGCGCGTCGCGCAGTACATGCTGAGTGCCGCCGACGCCGGCCATAAGATGGCCGTGTTTCTGATCGACTTGGAGCGGTTCAAGAAACTCAACGACAGTCTGGGTCGTGCGGCTGGTGACGCGCTTCTGAAGCAAGTTGCCGCGTGGTTGGCGCAGAACGCCGAAAACGTCAATCTCGTCGCGCGCCTCGATGCAGATCATTTTGCCGTTGTGCTGCCCAAAGTCATGTACGAGGCGAACGTCGCGCGCGTGCTTGAAAGGACGATTGCGGCCTTTATGAAGCATGAGTTCAGCCTGAATGATGCCGTGTATCGCATGGCGGCCAAGATTGGCGTCGCCGTATTCCCCGACGATGGCACCGACGCCGATACATTGTTCAACAACGCCGAAGCGGCGCTGAAGAAAGCCAAGGCGAGCCGCGACCGGTATCTGTTTTACGCACAGAAAATGACTGAAACGGTGGCTCTGAGTCTTGGCATAGAGAATCGCCTGCGAAGAGCGCTGGAAAGAGAAGAATTCGTGCTCCACTATCAACCCAAGGTGAGCATCGCAAGCGGCCGGCTGACCGGGGCCGAGGCATTGCTCCGATGGAATGATCCGGTGTCCGGTCTAACTCTGCCCGGCCGCTTCATTCCGATCCTCGAAGAAACCGGACTCATTCATGATGTTGGCCGCTGGGCGCTGCGCAAGGCGATTGAAGACTACCAGCGTTGGCGCAAAGATGGGCTGCCCGCCGTGCGCATCGCGGTGAATGTGTCGCCGCTGCAACTTCGCAATCAAAATTTCGTCGCAGAGATCCAGCAGGCCATCAGTGTTGCCGCCGATGCGGCGGCGGGCCTGCAATTGGAGATCACGGAGAGCGTGATCATGCAGGACGTCGATCACAGCATCGGCAGCCTGCTGGCGATCCGAGCGTTGGGTGTCGCGATAGCGATCGACGACTTCGGCACGGGCTTCTCATCCCTCAGCTACCTGGCGAAGCTGCCCGTGGATACGCTCAAGATCGACCGCTCTTTCGTGGAAATGGTTTCAGCAACGGACGGACCGACACTGGTTTCGGTCATCGTCAATCTGGCGCAAGCGTTGAAGCTCAATACGGTGGCGGAAGGTGTCGAGACCGAGGAGCAATTGCGTCAGCTACGGGCGCTGGGTTGCGACGAAATGCAGGGCTATCTCTTTGACAAGCCCATGCCCGTCGAGACTTTCGAGCGGAAATATATGTCGTTGTCCCGCTAGAACTTCTTGCCGCGTGCAAACCGTCTGAATCTTTTTATCGTACGTTTGACCGGCGGCAGGGAATGTAGCGCGCGCTGCTCGCGTGCCGTCTGCTTTTCAAGATTCCACGCGTAGTCACGCATGAGAATTTGATCCCGGCGGGTCCTGACGGAGAAACCGAGCACATAGGCGCGGCGCGGCTGGTCGCTGGTGTTGACCCCGGCGCTGTGCAGCGTACGCGACAGGTGAATCACTGCATCACCCGCACGCATCGGAACTGCGACGCAATTTGTGAGGTCCGGCGGCGAAGCGGTCTCCAATCCGTGGATTCGCGGATCGTTGCGTGGACTTCTGTGCGGATATAAGGGTCCATGGTTGCTGCCGCGAATGTATTGCATACAGCCATTTTCGAGCGTGACATCTTGCAACGGCATCCAGATGGAGATTGACTCCGGAACCCCTGAGCCCTTGCGATGAAATGCATCGTCCTGGTGCCACGGCGTCGCCGCCCCGCTGAACGGGGGTTTGCTGATGGCGTGTTCCAAGTCGTTTTCGAGTTTCGGCCCGAGAATTTGTGCGGCGATCGAGCGCGCACTTGCGGCCAGCGTTGTTTGCCGCAAGAGCGGCTCGTATCGCGAAGGCCACACGAGCTGCGGAAGCGCCAGCTCTTGCTCCGGACCATCTGTTCCAACCATGTCGAACAGGTCGCCTGCGTTCCAGCCTCGCCGCTCGGAGAACATGCGATCGTATGGCGCGCGAAGCGACGCGATTTCTTCGTCCGACGTCAAACCGTGGACTAAAAGGAAGCCGTCTCGACGAAACGCGACGAGCTGATCTTCACTCAGCTGCGGCCCGCAATTGCCTACCACAGCCGGGTTACTCGAGCGATCGACCGCGTATCCCGCCATTTGCCCTACACTCAAGCGCAGCCAGTCCTGTCGCACTACACAAGGGGATTCAAAGCAAACCAAGTCATTCTTCTTGCGCGGAGATTATAGTCAATATCGACAGCGCCGACGCATTTCCGGGAGCATCCTAAGCAGACTTAAATAGATTAAGTAACATCTTCGCTTGGAGGTCTGGAGCGAATACCGGTATCCCGCTTTGCAGCAAAGGCCAGGTCGATCATTTAGCCTTCGGACGGAACGCCAAAATGACATTGCCCGGGGTTTCGCCGAGCAGGCCGTAACGATCCCGTTCCTCTTGGTCCAGATGGCCTTGCCTGTCTTGGCGTCAAGCAAGTGAAGGGCCACTCGATCACGTCCGCGGCCTGGAACGGATCAGTGTCAAAGTGAACGGAAAGCTGGTCGGCTGACGGGCGATCCTGCAGACTCACGATTCGCGCCTGCCGGAGGAGACGCCATGAAAAAATTCGTCATACAACCGCACTTCAGGTTGCAGGAATGGGTGGCCGACGAGAAGGGCGGCCTCGGCACCGGCACGTACGAGCAGGTGATTGCCTGCCCGCTGCAATCTGCGGCGCCGTAGCGGAAGAGTACCGGCATGCGTGCGATATTGAGAACTCTGCTGTCAATGACGGCTGTGATAGGTGTGTTGGGGTTGACGATGGCGCCCGCCCAGGGCAGCAGTCCGCGGGATGCCGTACGCAGCTGGCGCAAAGCACACGAGAAAGCGATCGTGACGGACTTCGTCACGCTGCTGTCGATGCCCAATGTGGCAACCAATGTCGCCGACGTTGAGAAGAACGCGGCGTATATCGAAGGGCAGTTGAGAGCGCGGGGTTTCGAGACTCAGCTTCTGCGCGCCGTGCCTGGCACGCCGCCATCGGTCTTCGCCCAGATGAAGATCCCGCGCGCGAAGCGCACAGTGATCTTCTATGCCCACTATGATGGCCAGCCCATCGGCCAAAAGGGTTGGGTTTCCAGTCCCTTCCAGCCGTCGATGCGCACCGCGCTGCCGGAGGCCAAGGCCGTCGAGTGGCAAGATTCGCCCGGCCCACTCGATCCGGATTGGCGGCTTTTCGCCCGCTCTGCCGGCGACGACAAAGCCTCGATTCAAGCCATGATCTCGGCGCTCGATGCGCTCAAGGCGGCGCACCTAACGCCGCGGGTAAACATCAAGCTGCTTTACGAGGGCGAAGAGGAGCAGGGCTCGGCGCATTTCGCGGCGCTGGTTTCCAAGAATCTGGATCTGCTGAAGGGCGATCTCCTCATCATGGGCGACGGGCCAATGCACCAGAGCGGCAAGCAGATGGTCAACTTCGGGAACCGCGGCATTGCGAGCCTGACCATGACGGTTTACGGGCCGACCAAGCCGCTGCACGACGGCCATTACGGAAGCTGGGCACCGAGTCCCTCGGTGATGATCGCCAATCTCGTCGCGAGCCTTCGCGACGATCAAGGTCATATCCTCATTCCGCACTTCTATGACGATGTTGCGCCGGTGTCGGCTGCGGACAAGGCGGCGTTCGATGCCATGCCGCCCGTCGAGGAGGATCTCAAGCGTGCATTGGGCCTGGGCCGCAACGTCGGTCCGGCACGTCTGGCAGACGGCTATCTCGCGCCCACCTTGAACGTGCGTGCCATTCACGCGGGCGATGAGGGTCCGGCTGCCGCCAACGCCATCGCGACCCAGGCCAACGCTTCATTGGACTTTCGCCTCGCTCCTGGCGAGACGCCGGCCCACACCCGCGAGCTGCTGGAAGGATTTCTTACGCAGCAAGGTTGGTTCATCGTGCGCGACGAGCCGGACCTCAAGACGCGCGTCGCGCACGCCAAGATCGTCAAGGTGGCCTGGGACGAGGGAGGCTCGATCGCCACGAAAACCGCGCTCGATTTGCCCGCCGCCAGAGCCGTCGTCGCCTCGATCGGCCGCACCGTCGGTTATCAGCCGATCGAGCTGCCCATCGTGGGTGCAAGCTCAGGCATGGCTGACATCGTGAACTTGCTGCGCGTACCCATGGCCGGCGTCAGCATTGCGAACTATGACGACAACCAGCACGCTCAAAACGAGAACCTGCGGCTCGGCAACCTGTGGGACGGGATCGAGGTCTACGCGGGCCTGCTTTCGGATCTGAACTGGTAAACGTGCTGTAGCGCACGCCTCAAATATGGCACACTGTGATATTAATTATTACAGAGTTACGGCGTGAAGAATCGAGGCGATGAGCGCACATTGGAAAAATCCGACTTTGAGGGTCTATCGGAATTCCGCTATCAAATGCGGAAATTCGAGCGATTCTCGGAAAACGCGTCGCGCGCCAACGGCATAACGCCGCTGCAGTATCTGCTCCTGCTTCACATCAAGGGCTTTCCCGGGCGCGAATTCGCCCATGTGGGTGAGCTCGCGGAACGGTTGCAGGCGAAGCCGCACGGTGTCGCGGCGCTCATTTCCCGCTGCGAATTGCGCGGTCTGGTGCAAAGGCGCCCAAGCGCCCGGGACGGCCGCGAGGTGCAGGTGCATTTGATGAGAAAGGGCGCGGGGCTCTTGACGAGGCTGGCCGCGCTGCATCGCGCCGAACTGCGATCCATTCGCGGCAAGTTCCCGGCGCTGGTCTTGGGTTCCTGATCGATGATCGATACCCGGCGAGATTTCGCGGCAGATTGGCGTCTACTCGGCATCGCCGCGATTGCCGCGCCCATCGGGCTCGCGAGCACGGCGGCGGCATTCGGGCTGCTCGCTTTGATCCGCCTCTTTACCAACATGTTCTTCTTTCAATCGTTCTCGTTCGCATCCCGATCGCCGGCGCTGAATCATCTCGGACTCTGGGTGATCCCGATACCCGTGGTGGGCGGACTGCTCATTGGCCTGATGGCACGCTTCGGGTCCGAGAAGATCCGCGGTCACGGGATCCCGGAGGCCATCGAAGCCATTCTGTTCGGCAAGAGCCGAATGTCGCCGACCGTGGCAGTGCTGAAGCCGTTGTCTTCCGGCATCGCCATCGGCAGCGGCGGCCCGTTCGGCGCCGAGGGCCCGATCATCATGACGGGAGGCGCCATCGGCTCGCTGATCGGGCAGCAGCTGCGCATTACCGGTGCGGAACGCAAGGCGCTGCTGGTTGCCGGCGCGACTGCGGGCATGACGGCGATATTCGGCACGCCGCTCGCCGCCGTGATGTTGGCGGTTGAACTATTGTTGTTCGAATTGCGCCCGCGCAGCTTGCTGCCGGTGGCGATCGCCTGCGCCGTGGCCGGCTTCACACGCCCGTATTTTTTCGCTGCAGGGCCGCTGTTTCCACTGCAAACCTCGGTCGTGACATCGGCGGTTCTGCTGCCGTGTTTTCTGGCGGGCCTGGCGAGCGGCTGCCTGTCTTGGGTGCTCTCAACATCGCTCTATAAGGTTGAGGACGTCTTTGGCCGGTTGCCGATTCATTGGATGTGGTGGCCGGCGATCGGTGCCATCGCCGTGGGTGTCGGCGGTTATCTGCAGCCCCGGGCGCTCGGAGTCGGATACGATGTCATCGGCGATCTGTTGCAAAATCACCTGGTGCTGAGCGTGGCGCTCGGTCTGCTGTTGTGCAAGGCGATGATGTGGGTGATCGCGCTGGGCTCGGGCACCTCCGGCGGAGTCCTCGCGCCGTTGCTGATGCTGGGCGCGGGACTGGGGGTGGTGCTCGGCCCCATGTTGCCCGGAAGCGAGCCGGCTTTGTGGCCGCTGGTCTTCATGGCCGCGACGCTTGGCGGCATGATGCGAGCGCCGCTCATGGCGGTGCTGTTCGCGTTCGAAGTGACCCAGGATGTCAACGCGCTGCTGCCCTTGGTCACCGCGTGCATCACCGCCTATGGGTTCACCGTGTTGACGATGCCCCGGTCGATCCTGACCGAAAAAATCGCCAGGCGCGGGCGGCACATTTATCGAGAGTACGGAATCGATCCGCTCGAACGTCACACCGTGCGCGAAGTGATGGCGCGAAAATTGAATACCATCGACGCCGGAACGACTGTCGCCGATGCGTTGGCCTCGTATTTCGGGACTGCACAAACTCATCGAGCGTTTCCCGTGGTGCAATCCGGCCGTTACATCGGCATGTTGGATCGCGCCACTCTGCTGAAACACAAGGGGCCGGGCGACAATAAGCCGGTCGTGGATTTGTTCGGCGAGAATATACCGGTCATCGCGTTGCCGGACGAAACGTGTCGAAGCATTGCGACGCGGCTCGCCGTCCATCATCTGGAACGGATACCGGTGGTGCAAGATGCCGATTCGCGCGAACTCATCGGTTTGGTCGCGCGCAGCGACTTGATCAACCCATCGCTGGCGCTGTTCGACGAAGAACACAATTACGAGGCCTCTGAAACGACCGCGCTCTCGAGTTTGAAGGATGCGTTTCGCCGCCGCTGAGCTACCAGCCGGCCTTCGCCAGGATGAAGTCGCGACCATGGCTAGGGCTTGATTGCCGGCAATTATGTGAAATCGAATCCTTGCGCCGCTGTCCGTGGCGTGGCCGCCCGACGGCTCCGATTGACAACGGCTGAAGATAAGAATGTAATCGCGAATAAGAATGATTCGCATTACTGGATACGCATGACCCTTGAAGAGCTTCCCGCGCGACGTTTGAGCCGAGTACAAATCGGTGTTGGATCGACAGTTTGCCTCGCATCCTCTTTCGGGCTGCATGCGGAGGAGCCGACTGACAAGCTCGCCGAGGTCCTGGTCACCGCCCGTCCGTCCATCAGCGCCATTACGACCTCACTTCAGGACACCGCTCAAAACGTTACGCTCGTCCCCCAGGAGTTGCTCATCGAGCAGGCGGCGAACACGGTGCAGGATGCGCTGAAAAATGTGCCGGGAATTACGCTGAATGCGGGCGAGGGCGGCACGCACGGCGACAATATCAACCTGCGCGGCTTTGCCGCGAGCGACGACTTCTTTTTGGACGGCTTGCGCGACACGGGTTTTTATACACGCGACAGTTTCAATCTCGAAGGGATCGAAGTTTACAAAGGGCCGGCGTCAACTTTGTTCGGGCGCGGCTCGACGGGCGGCGTGGTCAACCAAGTCAGCAAGACGCCGCAGCTGCAGGATTTTGCACGCGGCAGCATCGTGGGCGGCACCAACAGCGAGCTTCGCGGCAGTGCCGACTTCAACTACCAGTTCATGGACAGCGCGGCATTTCGCGTGAACGCCATGGGACTGAAATCCGAGGTTGCGGACCGAGATTTCGTCGACAACCGCCGCTGGGGCGTTGCGCCGTCGCTGGCATTTGGGATCGGTGGTCCGACGAGGTTTACGCTGAATTTTCTGCATCAGGAGCAGAATGACATCCCCGACTACGGAATCCCGTTTGCCTTCGGCCGGCCCGTGCCGGTGCCGCGCGAGACCTATTACGGCCTGCCGTCCGACGACCGAACCCGCGCGCGCGTGGACGTCGGCACCGCCATTTTAAAGACCGAGTTCAATCCGGATTTCTGGTTCACCGACACGGCGCGCATCGGCAACTATTTCTTCGACAGCCGCGAGACCGCTGCTCACTATGGCACGGCGCCGCCGGCGCCGGGTACGCCGTTGTACACGGTGCTGACTTTCCGTGATCGTCCGAGCGTACAAGGCACGGTGAGCACGCTGATGAACGATGCCGAACTGCACAAACGCATCACCACCGGCGCAGTTCAGCAGCAGCTGCTCGTGGGTGTCGAACTGGACCGGGAAGAAGCCGACCTGACGCGCTTTGCCAACCAGCTCAATCAGATTCCGGGTACGCCCGTCCTTGACCCCGATCCCTTTGAACCGTTTCCCGGTCATCAAACGCAAGTCATCCAAACACCGGATACGGTTACAAAGACGGCAAGCTTGCTGCTGGAAGACGTCGTCGATTTCGGCCGATATTGGCAGGCGACGGCGGCAATGCGCGTGGACCGGTTCAACGCTGAGTTCAAGGAACCCATCACCAACGCACACTTTGAACACACCGACACCATCGCGAGCCCGCGAGCCTCGATCGTTTTCAAGCCCATCGACCTCGTGAGCCTGTATGCCTCCTACGGCACCTCTTACGATCCGTCGGCGGAAAATCTTTCGCTCAGCGCCAAGACCGCTTCGCTGGGGCCGGAGAAAGACAAGACATTCGAAGTCGGCGCAAAATCCTTGGTCCTTGGCGGACACCTCGCGCTTCAGGCCGGAATCTTTCAGACCGAAATGAGCAACGCACGGGTGGGCGATCCCACCAATCCGACCGCCCCGCAACTGCTGGCAGGGAAGGAACGCGTGCGCGGCTTTGAGGCCGATGTGAACGGCTACCTAACCGAAGGGCTGGAGATTACGGCGGGCTATACCCATCTCGACTCCGAGACGATTGAGTCTACCGATCCTGCGTCTGTGGGCGCTCCCTTGCTGAATACGGCACCGAACCAAGCGAATATGTGGCTGGTTTACGAGTTTCAGGAAGCGTGGAAAGTGGGCGCGGGATTCAACTACCTGTCGCGCCGCGCCGCCGATGTCGACAACGCCGCGCATGTGCCGGGCTACGTCACTTTCGACGCCATGGCGAGTTACCGCCTGAACCCCCATCTGTCGGTGCAGCTCAATGGCTACAATCTCGCCAACAGGTATTATTACGCCAATTCATATTTCAGCTCGCCGGTGGAAAATCATGTTGTACCGGGCGCGGGAAGAACGGGTTTATTGACAGTGTCCTTTGCCTACTAGCAACTAGGAGGCGCGCGCCTCGATGGGTGGTTCAGCCGGCGGCTTTGGCAGCGTGCATGAACGACTATAAAAATCTGGTTGGTATCGCAGCGTTGTTGGCGCTGGTAGTTGGGCCGCTGTTGCTCGGCGTTCGCGGCCGGATCGCTGCGCGTCGGCCATCGGCCGACACGATGCCGGATCGCACATCGACCTGGGACTGGCAGCTCGCGATCACCTCGTCGTTGCTTTACGCCATCGCCTTTAACCTGATTTTCCTTGTTCAAGAATTTTTTTTGGTGTTGCCCAAGGCGCTGACGCCAGGTTTGCGCCCGACCCTGTTTCACAACAACCATCGCTGGGAAGGTGAAAATGCGCTGGCAAGCCTGTTTCAGGGCACCGGTGCAGTGGCCATCTTCGTGACGGGTGTGGTCTGCGCTTTTCTTCTCAAACGTCGGGTGGGCCGTACATCGAGTGTGCGGCTGTTTCTCATATGGATGGCGTACAACGGATTTTTGCAATCCTTGCCTCAAGTCGTCGTCGGTTCGGTTGAACCTGAGAACGACGTCGGCATGACGATGGATTATTTGCATTTCGGCGTGCCGGCCAAGACAGTGGCGGCGTTCGCGGCGCTCGTCGCGATTCCCGCGGTCGCCTTGTGGTTGCGCCGCCCGCTGCTCGGCGTGGCCGGAGATTCCGCGTGTATCGCAAGCGCTCGGGCGCGAACGCGTTTCATTTTCAATGTAGCAACATTGCCGGCACTCGCCGCGATTCTGCTGATCATTCCGTTCCGGGTACCCCGCAATTGGGTTGAGGTGGCTGCGGTGCCGGCGGTGGTGACGCTGATCGGAACCGCTTGGATTCAAGCCGGGGCCTGGGGGGTTGACGGAGTGACGGCGAGCGGGCGCCTGAGGCCGAGGTCGATGGCGTACGCCTTCGGCGCGCTTCTACTCCTGTTGCTGGTATTTCAAGTCATCTTGAGGCCAGGCATTCGCTTTTACTGAAGTCTTCCAGGCCACAGAGCGCTGAACTTCGGTGCTTGACAACCCATAACCATGTAGTGATGATTCGCACATGACTGCGAGGGCCGCAAATAGGACGCGCATCGAGCCGACGACAATACTCAAAACGTTGAGCGACCCGACTCGTCGCGCACTATTCGAACGATTGAGCCGTGAGGGCGAAATCACTGTCCACGCCCTGACATTTCCGTCCGGCGTCTCGCAGCCAGCTGTCTCGAAGCATCTCAACAGTCTCAAACTCGCGGGCCTCGTGCGTGATCGTCGCGACGGACGCGAAACTTTCTACCGAGCGATACCGGAAGGATTAACGCCGTTATTCGATTGGCTGAAACTCTATTCGACCCTCTGGCAGGGGCCCGGCGTCGAGATCGACGCCGGGTCCCCGTGACGGTGCAAACTGCTGCTGCGGCTATTCGTCTTTAACCTCGAACACCATCGGCCTCAAATAGTCGTTGGGGTCGACCAGCCAAAGCAGCTGCGGCCAACTCGCCGGCGCGACATTCGCAGCTTTGAGCGCGTCCAGGTAACCCACCTTCCATTCCAAAGAGGATCCTTCCACGGCCACCGCCGTTGTGTGATTGGGAATGAAGTAACGCGGTTTCACGTGCTCAATGTACGTGACGACATCTCGTTCGCCGTTTTGGTTGTAGCCCAGGCTCACAACGGAACCCAATTCCACATCGACCGGGCCCAAGCTATCCATGATCGACGCCAGATTGGCGCCGACTGTCTTGCCGTTCACCATGACACCCGGAAAGCACCCTTGGGCATTCTGCGGCGGCTCAAAGGGCATGCCTGTGGGATCATTGTTGGGCAGCGCGCAGCTGTCGGTGATATCGCCGGTCGAATTGTGCCAAACGAACCTGAACTTATCGTTTCCGTTCACGGTAAATGTATAGAACAGAGCGATCGGACCGCCAGGGCCGGTGCGCGCGGTCGCGATATTCATCACGGTCGAGAGCGAAGTGCCTAACGGAAACAATGCGGGATCGCGGGGATCCTGCAGATTGCAAGGAAACGTGTTGCCCAAGCTTCCGGTCGGCTGGCACACACCATTGACCGTCGCCGCGATAGGCACGGCATCCGGATCCGTCACGCCGGTATTGGTGGAATGCAGGTGCTTGAACACGCTGATGCTCACCGCCGGCTCGAAATCGTCGACCTTCACGATCTGCGAGCCGGGCAGCGAACCGCGAGTCGTCAGGGGCTTGCAAACCACGTCCTTGACGAGCGTATACCCGTTCGCAAAGTTGCGGGCAGCATCGATGTGCATGTTGTCGCAGGTTTCCGGCGTCGCATAGATGACGGCGCCGGACTCTTGCGAAATGTACGCCGCATTGTCGGCGTGGTCGAAATGCCCGTGACCCAGAAAAATCGCCTCCGGCTTCAAATCCACCAGATCCTGAATTACCAGAGGCGTCCGTCCGGGCGTCACCTCGAGCCTGGTGATGAAAGAGTCGAGCAGCACCACGTGTCCTTTCATCGCGGCCGCGAAGCTCGCATTCGTCAGCCAGGAAAAAATGACGCGATCGGTGCGCAGTTTGCCGTTCTGCCCGTCGACGGCCTCGGTTCCGAAGACTTTTTGCCGGGCGGCAATCATCGCTTCCGCAGGAGGACCCTTGCCAAACGCAGGGCCGATGAATAACCCCGACAACAAACTCGCGCCGAGTATCGTCATCAATAGTGGTGGCATTCGCATTGGAAACTCCCCTGACTGTGAAAGTTGTTTTCCGGCGGAGCTTAAGCCCGCGAAGTGACGTCATGTCGATTTGTAGGACCATTTTTGGGGTTTGTATTAGGTCATGATCAGGGGAAGGCGCAATCATGTCGGACGGTCTACGAAGATTTTCGTTGTATCTACGAATGTATTCGTAGTAAGCTCCTGTCATGGACAAATCATCGACCCCGAAGCCCACCGTCATGGAGCTGGCGATCCTGCGCGTGCTTTGGGAACTCGGGCCCGCCACGGTGCGCGAGGTCCATGAAGTGCTGGATAGCAAGAAGTCCACCGGCTATACGACGGTTCTGAAGCTGCTGCAAATCATGACCGCGAAGGGCATGGTGGTGCGCAATGAGGACGCGCGGGCGCACGTTTATGTGGCGCGGCAGCCTGCCGAGAGTACGAAGCGGCAACTGGTGAGCGATTTGGTGCAACGCGCCTTCGCGGGGTCGGCGAGCCAACTGATGATGCACGCCTTGTCGGGAAAGAGGACATCGCGCGCCGAGATCGAAGAGATTCGCCGCTTGTTGGACGAGCACGAGAGGAAAACCAAGTGACTAATCCTGAAACAATACGGGTGTTGGGCTGGTGCTTGCTTCACTTTATTTGGCAAGGAGCCCTGCTGGCGTTGGTTCTGTGCGCATTGCTGTCAGGCCTGCGCGGCCCGCGAGCGCGCTACGCGAGTGCGGTGGGCGTATTGATTGCGATGATGATCGTTCCTTTCCTCACCTTCGCGATCTTGAAGCAGTCTCCAGAGTCCGTCCGGCCGTTCTCGATGGGCGGATTGACGGAGATGGGGAGTGCCCTGGAGACGATACCGTCGAGCGCAGCACCATCCACCGACCCGCAGTCGTTGGTCTCGCGCGCGGTCTCGATCGATTGGATGAGCTATGCCGTGCTCGCTTGGTTTGCCGGTGTGTACATGTTCACGCTGCGTACTCTGGGCGGCTGGATGCTGCTGTTGCGCATGCGCCGGCAGCGTGCGGAACCCATCGCGGGCGACTTGCTCAAGACCTGTCTCGCGTTGCAGCGGCGGCTCGGCGTTTCCCGCACCGTGCGCTATGTATGCTCGAAGGTTGCAGAGTCGCCGGCGGTATTCGGCTGGTTGAAGCCGGTGGTGGTCCTGCCGCTCTCGGCGCTCGCCGGCTTGTCGCCTTGGCAAGTCGAAGCGATCATTGCCCATGAGCTGGCGCACATCAAACGCTGGGACCTGATGGTGAATGCCTTCCAAATTGCGACGGAAACCTTGTTGTTCTACCACCCGGCCGTGTGGTGGGTGAATCGGGTGATTCGCAACGAACGCGAACATTGCTGCGACGACGTTGCGGTCGAGGCGTGCGGCAATGCGCACGACTACGCCCGCGCGCTCGCCCAACTCGAGGAGACGCGCTGCGAATCGGTCTGGGCGATGGCCGCAAACGGCGGCGTGCTGACGTCGCGCATTGCCCGGTTGCTCGGGGTGAAGCGCGCTGCTCGCAGCATGTCCCCGGCCGGCATGGCGGTCATAGGCGGTCTATGCGTCGCGGGAGTGCTGTTGGCAGGAACCACGGTGGCGCAGCTGCAAAGCGCCGGGCCCGATGCGCCGCCGGCGGCTGTTGCAAGCGGGCATCGGTCCAAGGAGTCCGTATCTCAAAATGCCTCCGCCGAGCAACGCGGTTCGTATATCGAAGGCCTGCAATCCGCTGGGCTCAAGGACCTGACCGTCGATGAAATCATCGCGCTGAAAATTCATGGGGTCACGCCGGATTACATTCGAGAGTTGCGCGCCGCCGGCCTGGATGCCAGCGGTCCGGAACTGGTGTCGCTGAAGATCCATGAGATCACCCCGGAGTATGTTCGCGGCCTGGCGGCGGCGGGTCTGACCGATCTGCACGTACGCGACTATCTGGCGGCGAAAATTCAGGGCATCACACCGGAATTTATTCAAGGCATCCGTAAACACGGGTTCAAGGACCTGACCCTTCGGCAACTGCTCGCGCTGAGAATGGCTGATATCTCATAAAAGGCATCCGATCCATGCGTATTGCACCTGTTTTCGCCGTAGTCGCGTTGCTGCCGATGATCGCCTTCGGTGCGGCCCAAAGCGGCAATTGGAGCCTGGAATCCACCGATCAGCCCGGCAGCGTTGAATTTTCGCTGCAGAGCTCACAGGCAGGCAGTCACTTCAGCACCTCCTCGACCTGGAAATTGGCGGATTTGCGCGGGCTCGACTGGGCCGCCACTGCAAAGCACGACGTGAGCTTCAGTATCGTACGCGATGCCGGCACCATCGATTGCAAGGGATTCGTACAAGATCAAAGCGGGGCGGGGTTGTTCACGTTCCAACCGAATCCGCAATACCGCCCGGAAATGGCGAAGCTCGGCTTTGACTTCCAGGATCGAGAGCTGTTTTCGGCGGCGGTGTTCGATGTCAGTTTCGAGTTTGTGCGCGCGCTGAAGAGCGCTGCCGTGCGCGGCTTGGATGCCGGCAAGTTGCTGGCGTTCCGTATTCACGGTGTCACGCCGCAGTTTGTGCACGACTTGCGCGCCGCGGGTCTAGAGGCGGCCGACGCGGGCAAGTTGATCGCGTTTCGCATTCACGGGGTGACACCCGAGTTCGTGAACGAGTTGCACAACGCGGGAATAAAAACGACCGATGAGGACAAGCTCATCGCCTTCCGCATTCATGGCGTTTCGGCGCAGTTCGCCGGCGAAATCAGCCGCCTAGGCTTCCCGCAAGCGCCGCCCGATCAGTTGATTGCGCTTCGCATCCACGGCGTCACGCCGGAGTACATCGAGGGACTGCGATCGAAAGGCATTCAAAACCTGACGCTCGAGCAACTGATTAACTTGCGCATCCACGGTATCGATTAAACCGATGCGACGTTAATCGGAGCGTTGCGCTGCAGGGATAGCGCGGCGGCTTCGGCCAGGACCAGCGATGCCACGCCGTCGCGGTAACCTGCGATGGGAGTTTCACCGTCGCGCAAAATATCCACGAAGTGCCGCATTTCAAGCCGATACGCTTCTCGATAGCGCTCGAGGAAGAAGTTCTGCAGCGCGTCGCTCGCCGATCCGCGCTCGGTGCTGGTTGACACCGTGCTCATCAGCACGTTGTCCGCGCGCACGGTGCCGGCGGAACAATACGCTTCGATCCTTTGGTCGTAGCCATAGCCTGAACGGCGGGTGTTGCTGATGACACAGAGCCGGCCGGTTTCGGTGCGCAGCAAGGTTCGCGCCGTGTCAACGTCGCCGGCCGCACCGATTGCAGGATCGACCAAGCAACTGGCGCTCGCAAAGACCTCCACGGGTTCCTCGGCCAGCAACCAGCGCGCCATGTCGAAGTCATGAATGGCCATGTCCTTGAACAGGCCGCCGGAGGTGCGGATGTAGGAAAGCGGCGGCGGGGCGGGATCGTGGCTGGTGATGTTCAAGCTCTCGAGTCTGCCGATGGTCTTCGACTCGATCCTGGCCTTGAGTGCGGCGAAATGCGGATCAAGACGCCGGTTAAACCCGATCAGCATCCTGGCGCCGGATAGTTGCGGGGCGGCGCTTCGCGCGCGTGCCAGATCAAGATCCAAGGGTTTCTCGCAAAAAATTGCCTTGCCCGCCGCTGCCGCCAATAGGGCCTGATCCAGATGCGCATTCGTCGCGCTGGCAATGATGACGCCGGAAACGGCGGCGTCGCCCAAGGCCGCATCCAGCTCCACGACCTCGGCGCCGGTTTGGCGCGCGAGCGCGTCGGCCGCCGCGCGGTTTGGATCGACGACATACTTGAGCGTCAACTCCGGCAGAGCCGCGGCGTTGCGTGCATGAATTTGCCCGATCCGACCCGCACCGAATATTGCCACGTTGAACACTGTCGTCCCCCAAATTGGATCGGTCGGCTTTGAGCAAAGGATCGCACCGCCGCGAGTATAATGAAATGCCCATTTATCGTAGCGTGAGTTCCTTGCAGCGAACGGACAAAACCCTTGATCTGATTGCCATCGGCCGTGCCGGCGTGGACTTGTACGGCGAGCAGATCGGGGGCCGTCTGGAAGATATGGGGTCATTCGCCAAGTACGTCGGCGGCAGTCCGACCAATACGGCGATTGCGGCGGCGAGACTCGGATTGAGAACCGGCCTTTTGACCCGAGTCGGCGCCGATCATATGGGACGATTTATTCGCGAGGAGTTGGTGCGCGAGGGCGTGGATGTGCGCGGCGTGCACACCGACCCGGAGCGCTTGACGGCCCTGGTCGTGCTCGGGATCCGCAATCGCGAATCGTTTCCGCTCATCTTTTATCGCGAAAACTGCGCCGACATGGCGCTTCGCGAACAAGATCTCGATGCTGCCTATCTCGCATCGGCCGGCGCGGTTCTGATCAATGGCACGCATCTCTCCACGCCCGGCGTGTTCGCGGCAAGCTTGGGTGCGGCGCGGCGCGTCAAGGCCAACGGCGGGCGGGTGGTGTTCGACGTCGATTACCGGCCGGTGCTGTGGGGATTGACGGCGAAAGACTTGGGCGAGAATCGTTTCGTCTCCAGCGCTGGCGTCACCGAACGGCTGCAGGCGGCGCTGTCCTGGTGCGATTTGATCGTCGGCACCGAAGAAGAGCTGTGCATTTTGGGAGGATCGGAACGGCTCATCGCCGCCATTCAAAATATCCGAGCGCAAACGACGGCAACCTTGGTTTGCAAGCGCGGCGCGCGCGGCTGCGTCGCCTTTGCGGGCGAGATCCCCGGCGATATTGATTCCGGCTTGGTCGTACCGGGATTCAAGATCGACGTGCTCAATGTGCTGGGCGCGGGTGATGCATTCATGGGCGGCTTTCTGCGGGGCTGGCTACGCGATGAAACTCTCGAGGCAAGCTGCCGCATGGGTAATGCCTGCGGCGCGATTGTGGTATCGCGCCACGGCTGCGCGCCGGCGATGCCCACCTGGGCTGAGTTGCAAGGGCTTTTGCGCACGGCAGGGGAGCTGCCGCCGGAATCGTTTATCCGCCAATTGGATCACGTGCACTGGGCATCGACGCGCGCACGCGACTATCCCGAGTTGATGGTGCTGGCCCTCGATCATCGCAGTCAGTTCGAAGATGCAAAGAATTTCGGTGCCGCAAACAAAGAACGGATTGCAACCTTCAAGACCATAGGATTGCGGGCCTTGGACTCGGTCGCACGCGAGGACAAGCGTTTTGGCATGCTGCTCGACGGACGCTACGGCTTCGATGTCTTGAGCGAGGCGGCCGATTTGCCGTATTGGGTGGGTCGGCCCATCGAGATCCCCCAATCTCGGCCGCTCGAATTCGAAGGCTCCGCCGATGTCGCCGTCGAACTTTCGACCTGGCCGCTCAATCATGTGGTCAAGTGTCTCGTCACCTATCATCCGGACGATGCGGCGGAACTTAAGGGGCGGCAAGATCGCCAGCTCAAGCGCTTGTTCGATGCGTGCCGCAAGACACGGCACGAATTGCTGCTTGAAGTCATTTTACCGCGCGATATGCCGGCAGAATCTCAGACGCTGTCGCGCGCGCTGTCGGAGGTTTATGCATTGGATGTGCGGCCGGATTGGTGGAAGCTCCCGCCGGGCGGGGGCACCGCCCACTGGCAAGCTATTCAAGATGCGATCAGGCGGGAGGATCCGCTGTGTCGAGGGGTCCTGCTTCTCGGACAGTCGCAGTCCGAGGCTGAACTCATCGCCTGCTTCGCCAACGCGGCGCCTTTCGGAATCGTCAAGGGCTTTGCCATCGGTAGAACCATTTTCCAGGATGTGGCTCGCGCCTGGTTCGCGGGCGGTATGAGCGACGCCGATGCCTCAAAGGCGCTGGCCTCGAACTTCTCGAGGTTGGCCAATGCGTGGCATGGCGCGCGCACGGCGGTTGCGGTATGAAAACGATTCGATACACCGCGGCGCAAGCGGCGGTTCGCTATCTGGCCAGCCAGCATGTCGAGACTGAGTCGGGAGAAGTGCCCTATTTCGCGGGCGTGTGGGCTATTTTCGGCCACGGCAATGTCGCCGGCCTCGGCGAAGCGCTTTACGCCATGCGCGAAGAACTTCCCACCTATCGGGCGCATAACGAACAGTCGATGGCTCATGCCGCCATCGCCTTTGCCAAGCAGTTGCGGCGCCGGCGGGCAATGATTTGCACAACCTCTATCGGACCGGGTGCGACCAACATGGTGACCGCGGCGGCATTGGCCCATGCCAATCGATTACCGGTGCTGTTTCTTCCGGGGGACACCTTTGCCAGTCGTGGCCCCGACCCGGTGCTGCAGCAGATCGAGAGCTTTGCCGACGGCACCGTCTCGGCCAACGATTGCTTTAGACCGGTCTCCCGCTACTTCGACCGCATCACTCGCCCCGAACAATTGGTCGACGCGCTACCGCGTGTCATGAACACGTTGCTGGATCCGGCTTCCTGCGGTCCGGCGACCTTGGCATTCTGTCAGGACGTGCAAGCGGAAGGCTACGACTATCCGGAGGCGTTTTTCCGGCGGAGCGTATGGAGCATTCGCCGCCCGCAGGCAGATCGGCGCGAGATTGAGCAACTCGTGGCCGCGCTGAAATCAGCCCATGCGCCGTTGATCATTGCCGGCGGCGGCGTTCACTACAGCGGCGCGCCGGCGCTACTGGCCGCTTTCGCGAGCAGCTTTGGGATTCCGGTGAGCGAAACTCAAGCGGGCAAGGGTGCGTTGCCGTGGGATCACCCGTTTAATCTCGGCGCCATCGGCGTTACCGGCACGAGTTGCGCCAACGCGGCGGCGGCCAAAGCCGATTTGATCGTCGGCATCGGCACGCGATTGCAAGACTTTACAACGGGTTCGCGGGCACTCTTTACCGCGCCGAATTGCCGCCTGGTGCAAATCAACGTGGCGTCCTATGACGCCGGCAAGCACGGCGCGGCAACGGTGGTGGGCGATGCTGGAGAGGTGCTTGCGGCGCTCATGGAGTCCCTCTCTGGTTGGCGGCCCGCTCGCGACGCGGCCATGATCCATGCGGAGGTCGCGGGCTGGAATCTTGCCTGGGAGGACGTCACCCGTGCGCCGCGTGCGGGCCTGGCTTCCGACGCGCAAGTCATCGGTGCCCTGTGGCGAACCTGTTCGAAAAACGCGATTGTCGTCTGCGCCGCAGGCGGCCTGCCGGGAGAGCTTCACAAGCTATGGCGATCGCGAGCGCCCGATGACTATCACGTCGAATACGGCTACTCCTGCATGGGCTATGAAATCGCCGGGGGTTTGGGCGCGAAAATGGCGCGGCCGCATCGCGATGTTTATGTCCTGGTAGGCGATGGCAGTTATTTGATGCTGAATTCCGAATTGGCCACCTCGGTGGCGTTGGGCTACCGGTTGGTGGTCGTGGTACTCAACAATCGGGGCTTTGGCTGTATCAATCGCCTGCAACGCGCGACCGGCGGCGCAGCCTTCAACACGCTGTGGGAGGATTCGACTCACACGGCGATAACGGAGATTGATTTCGTCGCGCACGCCGCAAGCCTGGGCGCCATCGCCGAAAAGGCCGACTCGATCGAAGCGCTGGAACAGGCCTTGCAACGCAGCCGGCAATCCGAGCGCACCCACGTGATCGTGATCGACACCGATCCTGGCATCACGACGACGGCGGGGGGCGCCTGGTGGGATGTGGCGATCCCTGAAGTCTCGTCGCGCGCCGAAGTCGATGCGGCGCGAGCGGCATCCTTGAGTCAGCGCAAGAAATCGGGAGACTGACGCATGAGCATCCGCTTTGGCGTGAGTCCCATTGCGTGGATCAATGACGACTTGCCGGCGCTGGGCGGGAACACGCCGCTGGAATCCGTTCTCGACGAGGCCCGCGAGGTGGGTTTTGCGGGCATCGAGCTGGGCGGAAAATTTCCGCGGGACCCAAACGTGCTTCGCACTTTGCTGAACCGCCATCAACTGGCCTTGGTCGGCGGCTGGTACAGCGCCAATCTGTTGACCCGGTCGGCGGCGGCGGAAATCCAGGCGCTGCAATCTCACCTGGGGCTGCTCAAGGCGATGGGCTGCAGCGTGTTCATTATTGCTGAGACCAGCAATGCGATTCATTGCGATCGAGGCAAGGCGCTGTCCGCGACGCCGCGGCTCGCAGCTTCAGCCTGGGACGAGTTCGGGCGAAAATTAACCGATGTCGCGGACTATCTCGCGCGAGCGGGCCTGCGCATGGCTTATCACCACCACCTCGGCACCGTGGTGGAATCGCCGCAGGATCTCGAGCGTTTCCTAAAGTCCACGGATCGTTCTGTGGGGCTGACCGTTGATACCGGTCACGCGGCGCTCGGCGGTATCGATGCCCTGGCGCTCATTCACGATCATCCGCTGAGGGTCGCCCACGTGCATTGCAAGGACGTCCGCTCGCACGTTTTTCAGCAGGTCAAATCCGAGAACAAGAGCTTTCTGAGCGGTGTGATCAGCGGCATGTTTACCGTGCCCGGCGACGGGAATCTTGAATTCGCCGGCGTGATGCAAGCGCTCGCGAAAATTGGCTATGCTGGATGGGTTATCGTCGAAGCGGAGCAGGACCCAGCGGTTGCCACGCCGAAGACCTACGCGGCGCTTGGCTTGAGAACCCTGCGCCGCGAAGCGGCGGCGGCCCATTTGCGCGAGGTGGAGAAATCATGAGCAAGCTTCTGATTCAGTCCGGCACGCCTGATGCGGCCGGCTGTGTGCTCAATGTCACACCGGAGAGTGCCGGCTGGCGTCACATTGGATTTCAGGTGCACCGCCTCGAGGCGGGACAGGCCGTGCGGGGCGGGGCGGCCGATCGCGAGACCTGCCTGGTGGTGCTCGCGGGAACCGCCGACATCGTCATCGATGAGCAACGCTTCGAAGATATCGGGCATCGACGCTCGGTGTTCGACGACGCGGCGCCGGGCGCGGTGTATGCGCCGGCCGGCCGGAGCTACCGGGTGACCGCGAAGGGCCAGGTCGAATTGGCGGTGTGCTCTGCGCCGGGCAAGCCGGGACGCGCGCCGCGCGCCATCGCCGCCGGCGAAATGAGTAAAGAAGTGCGCGGAAACGGCACGAATACCCGCTACGTCAGGAATATTCTGCCGCAAACCAAGGAGGCCGACAGCCTGCTGGTCGTGGAGGTCATCACGCCGGGCGGACATTGGTCAAGCTATCCGCCGCACAAGCATGATACGGCAACGTTGGGGAAAGAAACCGTGTTGGAAGAGACCTACTATCATCGATTGATGCCGCCGCAAGGCTTTGCATTCCAGCGGGTGTATACCGATGCGCGTGATCTCGACGAAACGGTATGCGTGCATGACGGCGATCTGGTGCTCGTGCCGCGCGGCTATCATCCGGTCGGCGCCGCTCACGGCTATGACCTGTACTATCTGAATGTCATGGCGGGTCCCGAGCGCAACTGGGTTTATCGCAACGATCCCGAGCACGCCTGGCTCGCCCAGCAGCCGAATTCAAAAGCGCCGCACTGATGCGAAGGAGCTTCGCAAGCCTTGGCTGCACGGGATTTTCACTGCTCCTGGCCGGCGTGCTGCTCGGCAGCGCCGGGTGTTCGGGCAAGTCGAACGGAAATTCCATCCAGGTAGTCGCCAGTTTGCACGACATGACCGAACCTTTTTTCGTCGCGGTGAAGCGCGAGCTGGACGCCGAGGCGGGTCGGCTGGGCGTCAGCGTTTCAGTGGAAGATGGGCAGTCGAACTCCGCCAAACAAACCGCCGACATCGAGGCCGCCATCACGGGAGGCGCTCAAGGCATCATCCTGGCGCCGAACGATGTGAACGCACTCACTCCTGGCGTCGAGGAAGTGATCAAGGCGGGGATTCCCATCGTGACCTTGGATCGCAGAGTCGACCGTACCAGCGTCACGGTCCCGCATGTCGGAGCGGACAATGTTGCCGGTGGCCGCATCATGGCGCAGTGGGTGATCGATACTTTTCCGAGCGGCGCACGGGTATTGCTGATTACCGGACAGCTGGGGTCCAGTCCGTCCATCGACCGCACGCGGGGCATCAAGGAAGCCCTGGCCGCCGCCGGGGCGAAATATCAAATTGTTGCGGAACAATCCGCCACCTGGAAACGCGAGCAGGGCCTGACCGTGACGCAGAATGTGTTGACCTCGCTCGGGGCGCAGTCGCTGCAGGCCGTCGTGGCGGAGAGCGACGAAATGGCCCTCGGCGCTCTGGAAGCCCTGCGCTCGAGCGGCGTTTCCGGCGTCAAAGTCATCGGATTCGACGCGACCCCCGAGGCGTTGAAACTGGTGCGCGACGGCGAGATGGCGGCCACGATCGAGCAATCACCGAAGAATCAGGCCCGAACCGCGCTTCAACAACTGGTGGCACAGATTCGTCAACATACCCCGATGCCGGGGGCGAGCATCGTCCCGGTGCTCATCACCAAATCCAACGTCAATCAGGCCGAGCGCATTGGCGAAGTTCGGTAGCGGCGTGATGTCCACGCCGATCCTTCTGGATGTACGCAACGTTTGCAAGCAATTTCCCGGCGTCAAGGCGTTGGACGAGGTCGAACTGCAGGTGCGCGCGGGGGAAGTGCACGCGCTGCTGGGCGAAAACGGCGCAGGCAAATCAACGCTCCTGAAAATATTGTCGGGCGCACTGCACGCGGATCGGGGCGAGGCAACGCTGGATGGGGTGAAGCTCGAGCCGGGCGAGACGCCGCGTGAGCGGCAACGCTCAGGGCTCGTCACCATTTATCAAGAATTCAACTTGCTGCCGTTCATGTCGATCGCAGAGAACCTTTACCTGGGGCGCGAACCGGTGCGCCGCGGCCTCATAGATTGGGCCGCAATGCATGACAATGCGCGTGCCCTGCTGGCCAGCCTGGGCCTCCGCGTTGATCCAAGGCGGGAAGTGCGCCACTTGAGCGTCGCCCATCAGCAAATGATCGAAATCGGCCGCGCAGTCGCGCAAAAAGCGAAGCTCATCGTCATGGATGAGCCGACCGCGGCCTTGGGTCAGCGTGAGGTTGAAATCCTGCACGCCGTCATCGGAGACCTGAAAAGCCGTGGCGTAAGCTTCATCTACGTCACCCATCGCTTGGACGAAGTAAAGAGGGTTTGCGACAGTTTCACGGTGTTGCGCGACGGTCGCTATGTCGCGCGCGGCGACGTGCAAAGCGTCGAGACGCGCGATTTGGTGCGCCTCATGGTCGGTCGGGATGTCGAATTCTCGACACGTACGCGCACTGCACGTCCGGGCGAAACCGTGCTTGCCGTCAAAGGCATCTCGCGGGCGCGCGAATCCAGCGGCCGGCACGCCGTCGCGCTCGACGATCTGTCGATAGAAGTGAAAGCCGGGGAAATTTTGGGATTTGCCGGCCTGGTGGGCGCGGGACGTACGGAATTGGCGCGAATTATTTTCGGCGCCGATCCTTGCGATCGGGGAGTGCTGTACCTCAACGGTTCCGAATTGCGTCTGTTGCGATCGCCGAAGGATGCCATTCGCGCCGGGATCGCGCTGGTGCCCGAAGATCGCAAGCAGCAGGGATGCTTTCTCGAGCAATCGATCAGTCAGAACATCACGTTGCCGAGTTTGAAGCGCATCGCCCGCTGGGGCATTTTCGTCAACGAGGCGAAGGAGCGCCAACTGGTCGAGAAATACCGGACGGCGCTCAACATCAAGATGGCCAACTCCGCGGTGGCGGTCGGTACCCTGTCCGGCGGCAATCAGCAGAAGGTGTTGCTGGCGCGCTGTATGGCCCTGCAACCGAAGGTTTTGATCGTCGACGAGCCGACCCGCGGTATCGATATCGGCGCGAAGGCCGAGGTTCATCAGTTGCTGTTTGAAATGGCACAAGGCGGCATCGCCCTGATCATCATTTCCTCCGAGATGCCTGAGGTTCTCGCGCTCAGCGATCGGATCGTGGTGTTCCGCGAGGGAGGCATCAGCGGCATTCTCGACAGGCGGGACGCGACCGAAAACAGTCTGATGGACCTGATGGCCATTTCGACCTCCGCCCAGCCGGCGCGACGCGCCGCGCCATGACGGAAAATTCCCTAGCGCAGCAGGGCACGGCGAGGCGCCGTTTCGATGCGATCGGCTGGCTGCGGCGCTACGGCACGTCGTTGTTTCTTCTGGCGCTGATCGTGTTCTTTGCGGTCGAAAATCCGCGTTTTCTGTCGCTGCGCAACGTCACCAACATTCTGACCGAGGTGTCGATTTACGGCATCATTGCGGTCGGTATGACTTTCGTCATATTGACGGCCGGTGTGGACCTTGCCGTCGGCTCGCTGCTGGCGTTTGCGGGCATGTCAGGCGCTTTTGTGATGAAGGCGCTGGGGGCGGATTTCGCCTCGGGCTGGCTCATCGCACTGGCGACCGCGACGGCGGTCGGAACGCTGGTGGGGTATTTGCAAGGAAAGGCGGTGACCTTCTTCGATGTCCCGCCATTCATAGTGACCTTGGGCGGCATGACCATCTGGCGCGGTGCCACGCTGATCCTCAATGACGGCTCGCCCATCTCGGGGTTCGATGCGAGCTATCGATGGTGGGGAAACGGATCGGTCGCCGGCATACCCGTGCCCATCTTGCTGTTTGGCTTGATCGCGGCGGCCGGCCTGGTCACGCAACGCTATACGCGCTACGGGCGCTACATCTATGCGGTCGGCGGCAATCCGGAGGCGGCGCGCCTCAACGGCTTGGACGTGCCCGCGATCATTACCAGCGTCTATTTGATTGTCGGCGCGCTGTCCGGATTGGCGGGATTTTTATTGTCCGCACGCCTCGGCGCCGCCGAAGCGGTCGGCGGCATTGGTTATGAACTGCGCGTGATTGCCTCGGTGGTGATCGGCGGCACCAGCCTTGCCGGCGGCCGCGGCGGCATCGGTGGTACCATCATCGGCGCGCTGTTGATCGGCGTGCTCACCAACGGCTTGGTGATCATGCATGTGTCGTCGTACTGGCAACAAGTGGTGATCGGCCTGATTATCGTCGCCGCCGTTGCGTTTGATTCCTACGCCAAGTCGCATCGTTAGGCCCTGATAACCGATCTCTGCCTAGTTGAGCTCACGCAGCCAAATGTTGCGGAAACTGATGGGCGCGGAGGGATCGCCATGCGCTTGCAGCTTGATCGGCGCGCGATCATACGGCTGATAGCTCGGCTCTCCGATGTAGCGGGTTTCGCCGGTCAAGGTAAAGTGATTCTGAACGAGCACGCCATTGTGAAACACCGTCACATAGGCAGGATCCTTGACGGTCCCGCTGCTCCCGAAAATTGGTGCAGTCCAGACGATATCGTAAGTTTGCCACTCTCCCGGCGGGCGCATGGCATTGACCAGCGGCGGCGACTGCTTGTAGATGCTCGCGGCTTGACCGTTGACGTATGTCTTGTTTTGCCAGGAATCCAGAATCTGCACTTCGTAACCGCCATCGCCCGGGCTGGTGGCCGCCAGGAACACGCCGCTGTTGCCGCGTAGCTGACCCTCGCCGGTAATTCCCTTGGGCACCTGCCACTCCAGGTGCAGTTGATAATTCTTGAAGAGTTGCTTGGTCTCGATATTGCCGACCGACTTGTTGACCGTCACGACGCCGTGGGCCACCTTCCAGCCTGCCGGCGCATGATCCTTGGTGTTCACCCACTGATTTAAGTTTCGGCCATCGAACAACACGATGGCGTCGGAGGGCGGTGCGCCGGGGTGTGCGCCGGGCATGATGACGGGCGGAACCGGTTCCCATTGCTCGGTGGCTTTCGGATCGCCTTGAGGGGTTTGCGCGGCGGCGGCCAGGAAACACCAAGGCGCAAGCGCCAGCGACGCCCAGGCCATACATCGTCCGGTCTCAACAGGTCGAGTTTTCATTCAAGCTCTCACTAGGTCAGATTGATGCATTCGCTCGGTGCTGCCATGTGCAAGGTCATACCGTGCAAATCCGCAGCGCTTCGGCAAGCGATAGGAATGGATCGCTGCGGGTGGGCACGAACTCGTGCGCGACATAGCCCTGGTAATTGAGGTCCGCGATGGCGCCCGCGATTGCATGATAGTTCAGCTCCTGGCTGTCGTTGATTTCATGCCGGCCGGGGACGCCGCCGGTATGGAAATGTCCGATGCAATTGATGTTGTCGCGGACCGTGCGGATGACATCACCCTCCATGATCTGCATGTGGTAGATGTCGTACAGCAGCTTCACCCGCGGTGAGTTGACCCCGCGCATGACCGCAACGCCAAAGGCGGTGTGATCACCTTGATATCCAGGATGATCCACTTTGCTGTTGAGCAGCTCCACGCAGACGGTGACGCCTTGTTGTTCGGCAAGCGGCGCGATCTTGGCGAGCCCTGCTGCGCAATTGGCGATCGCAGCGGGTTCATCGATGCCGGAAACGCGATTGCCGAACATGGCGATGACATTGGCCACGCGCGCCCGCGCGGCGAGCGGCAGTGCCGTTTCCAGTTCCTGCAACAGCAGCTCATGATTGGCCGGATCGTTGAATCCCGTTGCGATGAACTTGTCCCGCCGGCTGGCGTATCCCATCGATACCACCAGCCCCGCGTCGGCCGCAGCGGACCACTCGTCCGGGTACAGCAGGTCAATCGCGGCAAACCCCATTTGCTTGGTGCGGCGGCAGAGTTCGGGCAGCGATATCTTTGAGTAGGGCCAACGGCACAGCGATTGTTTGAGTCTCCCGCCGCCCGCGCGGCGCGCGCTCGAGTCCGTCGCCGGCGCGCCGATCGCGCGAAACGGGTCCGCGGCTGCGCCGCCGGCGGCCGCAAACAGGCCGGCCGAGCGGGTTAGAAACTTTCGGCGCGAGAATAAACTCATATCAATATCGCAGCTGCGTAATCGCGTTAGAATAAGCCGAAAATTCACCCAAGGTACAATGATGTCTGTAGCCTACGACGCGATTGTAGTCGGCTCCGGTATTTCCGGGGGATGGGCGGCCAAAGAGTTGACCGAAAAGGGATTGCGGGTCTTGCTCTTGGAGCGCGGCCGCAATGTCGAGCACGTCAAGGACTATGTCAACGCCACGAAGGCGCCTTGGGAATATTTGCATCGGGGCGGGCGCACGTACGCGATGGAGCAGGCGTACCCCGTCCTCAAGCGCGACTATCCTCTCAACGAGAAAAACCTCTCCTTTTGGGTCAACGAGAAAGAGTCTCCCTATACGGAGATCAAGCGCTTCGACTGGTATCGGGGCTATCAGGTCGGCGGACGTTCCCTGACCTGGGGCCGCCAGAGTTATCGCTGGAGCGATTACGACTTCGAAGCCAACGCGAAGGAGGGCATCGCGGTTGACTGGCCGATTCGCTACAACGAGCTTGCGCCCTGGTACGATCATGTGGAGCGGCATGCCGGGATTTCCGGCTCGCGCGACGGTCTGCCGCAGCTGCCCGACGGGCAGTTCCTGCCGCCGATGCCGCTCAACTGCGGCGAAGAACTGGTAGCGGGCCGGCTGAAAAATGCCTTCGGCGGCAAACGCCACTTGATCATCGGGCGTTCGGCGAATGCCACCCAGCCGCTCGAAGGGCGCGCGCCTTGCCAATATCGGAATGCCTGTTGGCTGGGCTGCCCGTATGGCGCCTACTTCAGCACGCAGTCCTCGACCTTGCCGGCGGCGGTGAAGACCGGGAAGCTCACCTTGAAACCCTGGTCGATCGTGACCGAAGTGCTCTATGACAAGGATCGCAAGCGCGCCACCGGCGTCCGGGTGCTCGACGCGGTGTCGGAGCAGTGGACCGACTATACGGCGAAGGTGATTTTCCTCTGCGCCTCAACCTTGAATTCGACCTGGCTGCTGATGCGATCGGCGACGGATGTCTGGCCCGACGGGCTGGGCAGCAGCTCGGGCGAGTTGGGCCACAACCTGATGGATCACCATTTTCGTTGCGGTGCGGAGGGCTACCTGCCTGGATTGGACGACAAGTATTACTACGGTCGTCGCCCCAATGGCATCTACATCCCGCGGTATCGCAATTTATTCGGCGACAAGCGCGAGTATTTGCGCGGCTTCGGTTACCAGGGATCGGCGAGCCGGGATGGCTGGATGCGCGCCGTCAAGGAACTGGGGCTGGGCGCGGAATTCAAGGACGAAATGACTTTGCCGGGTCCCTGGAAGTTCGGCGCCACCGCCTTCGGCGAGATGCTGCCCAATCACGCCAATAGCGTCGGCATGGATACCGCAAGGAAGGACAAGTGGGGACTGCCGGTTCTCAAGATCGATTGCGCCACCGGCGAAAACGAACGCTTGATGCGCAAGGACATGATTGCCGACATGGCGGAAATGCTCGAACATGCCGGCGCGAAAATGATCAAGACCTATGACGCAGGGTCCTTTCCGGGGATGGGCATCCACGAAATGGGCACGGCGCGCATGGGGCGGGATCCAAAAACCTCGGTGCTCAATGCGCACAATCAGGTCTGGGACGCACCCAATGTTTTCGTCACCGACGGCTCGGGCATGGTGTCCAGCGCCTGTCAGAATCCCTCGCTCACCTACATGGCGCTCACGGCCCGCGCCGCGGACTTTGCGGTGAACGAGCTCAATCGCCGCAACCTTTGAGCTGAACATGAATGAGCTGACCAAGAACGACTCATCCGAAATGCAGCAATTGCAGCTGATCAATCGGCGCGAGGCCATTCGCCGCGTCAGCGCCATGCTGGGCGGAGTTGCATTCGCCGGCGGCACCGGCCTGCTGGCCGCCGCCGAGAAGGCGGTCTCGGCTGTCGAGCGGCCGCCGGGAAGGTTCAGCGCGCAAGATGTTGCCTACCTCGATGAGATCGCGGAGACCATCCTTCCCGCCACCAAGACGCCCGGTGCGAAGGCGGCAAACACCGGCGCGTTCATGGCGCTCATGGTCACCGATTGCTACAGCCCCGCGGAGCAGAAAGTGTTCCTGGACGGCATGCGCAAAGTGGACGAGGCGATGCGAAAGGCCAACAACGTCTCATTCATGGCCGCCACACCGCAGCAGCGGCTCGCGGTGCTGACGATACTCGACCATGAACAAAAGCGCGTGATGGACGCGCGAGAGGCGGCGGATCGTAAACGAAAGGGGCTATCGCCGGTGCTCGGCGGCGACGCAACCGAAGCCAAGGCGGAGAACGTGCCCGGCACCCCGGTGGTCGCGGTGGATGCTGCGAGCCCGCAGCCTTCGCATTACTTTCGCATGATGAAGGAACTTGCGCTGCTCGGCTTTTTCACTTCGAAAATTGGCTGCACCGAAGCGCTGCGCTATATCGAAGCACCGGGCCGCTTCGATGCCTGTCTTCCCTACACGCCGGGCCAGCCCGCCTGGGCGGCGCACGCCTAACTTGAAGTCGCTTTGAACACGCGCTGAAAATTGCCGCCCATGATCTTGGCCACTTCATCGTCGTGCATGCCGCGCGCCAGCAGCGCCGCGGGAATCAGGCTCCAGTCGCGGTAGCTGTGCAGCACGGGCTTGTAGTTCGCGTCCATGTCGGTGCCGATTGCCGCATGATCGATCCCCACGGTATCGACCAGGCGTTGGATCGAGTCGATATAGTCTGAAAAGCTCGTCTGCCCGATGCCTGAGGGCCACGAGCCGATGATGCCGCCCGCGGAGGCCACCAGTTTGGCGTGATCGATGCTGATCAGGCGCGGATGATTCGCGCTGGCCGTTGCGACGTTGGTATGGGAGACCATGACGGGTTTGCTCGATACGCCGAGCACATCCTGGGTCACCGCCAAGGTCGCGTGCGCGAGATCGATGATGATCCCAGCCTTGTTCATCTCAGCGACGATGGACTTGCCGAGCGCCGTCAATCCGTGATGCACGGGTGCTTCGGTTTGAATGTCGCCGATCTGATTGATGTGATAGTGCACCAGCGTGATGGCGCGCACGCCGTCGCGAAAGGCTTCATGCACCCGTTCGAGCCGCTCTTCGATGAAGTCCCCGCCCTCCACGGCGAAAATCGCAGCCGTCTGCCGGCGTCGATGCGCAGCGTCGATGGCGGCGGGGTTCAAACCCGGCGTGAGCGCGTGATTCGACAGCAAGGACTTCATCTCCGCGAGCTGCTGCCGGTAGTCCGCGTATGCTTCGCCCGGCGTCCAGTCGCGCGCCGCGTGCAGGCCTTGCGTCGCCGTCATTTCCAGCAGCCGCGCATCGGCCACGGCGCAAAACAGGGTGGCGCTGACATTTCCCGCCGTCAGGTCGGCGATGGCCTGATCTTCGAATGCCTCGCCGAAGGCGCGCATCGTCGGCGTCGGGTCCGTCAGTCTCTTTAAGAAGAATAGGCCGGGATGACTGTGGGTGTCGACGCTCGCATGGCGTTCCAGAAACGCCACGCCCGCGGCGCGCTGTGCGACGCTCAATTCCATGCCAAGATCCTTGAGCGGCGCGGCATCGCCCACCGGTATCTTGAATGCGGCGGCACCGGCGCAGGCCAGCAGGCCGCCGAGGGTTTCTCGACGCGTAAGGTGTCGCGGCATCGCTGCTTCCTCTTGGGCATGTTCTTAGGCAGAGAATTGCGTGCGGCCGCCGACCACCGTGCGCACGATCTTGATGTCCTTGATCTTGGCGGGATCGATGGTATGCGGATCCTCGGTCAGCATGACGAAATCGGCCAGCTTGCCGCGCGTGATCGATCCTTTGATCGATTCCTCGCGCGTCGCGTAGGCGCCATTCAGCGTGTTGACGCGTAGTGCCTCGTCCACGGTGATGCGCTGGTTGGCGCCCCAGACCTCGCCGTTCCATCCCGTGCGCGTCACCATGCCCTGGATTCCCATCAAAGGCGAGAAGGGACCAGGGTCGAAATCCGAACCGGCAGCCGCCGGCACGCCCGCATCGAGCAGCGTGCGGTAGGCCATGCAGCGCTTCATGAGCTCCTCGCCGTAGAAATGAAACTTGTCCGGGTTGTAGTACGCGTAAGAAGTAAAGAGCGCCGGTACGGCGCCGATCGCCTTGATCCGCCGCACCAAATCTGCCGTGACGAGCGTGCAATGGGTGATTTTTGGGCGCGCATCGGCCACGGGCTTCAATTGCAGGGCACGCTCGTAGGCGGCGAGGACGTGATCGATCGCGACATCGCCGTTGGCGTGACAATTCATTTGAATTCCGGCGCGATGCACGCGCTCGCACCAGGCGTTCAGATCCTGTTGAGTTTCCGTCACGTTGCCGCGGTAGCCATCGGTGCCGGGATACGGCACGCTGATCGCCATGGTGCGTTCGGAGAACGATCCGTCCGCCGTGTGCTCGCAAGTCGCGCCCAGCCGGATCCAGTCATCGCCCAAGCCGGTCGACATGCCGCCGCTCAACATGGCCGCGAGTTCCGGGCCCTCAGCTTCATAACTGACCCGATGAAATAGGGCGCCCGCCGCGCGCACCTGTTGCAAGGCCTGCAGATTGCCGGCCTCGTGGCAGACGCTGGTGAGCCCGTAGCGCACGAACTGCTTGGAAATAAACGCGAGCCCGTCGCGATCGCGGCGCATGGCTTCCTCGCCGGCATAGGTCATGTGCTTGCCCACGGCGTTGAACACGTCTCGCGCCCGATCGGTGACGCGGCCGGTGAGCTCGCCGTTCGCATCTCGGTCGAACGTGCCGCCGGCAGGATTGGCAGTGTCCTTTTTGATGCCGGCCATCTGCAGCGCTTTGCTGTTGTAGAAGGCGGTGTGGCCGCCGCGATGCTGCACCATCACCGGCAGCTGTGTGGAGACTTTATCCAGGTCTTGTCGGGTCAGCGCGCGCTTGTCCTTGACCTTGGTGTCGTCGAAGAAATAGCCCTCGACCCAGGTGTCGGCGGGTGTCCGCTGTGCCTTTGCGCGCAGCTTGTCGATGATGCTGTCGATGGTGACGAATTCGACCTCGTAGGGATTGCCGACCAACACCTCGTACAGCAACGTGTTGCCGGGCGCGTGATTATGACTGTCGATGAATCCGGGCACGACGGTCATCCGCTGCGCATCGATTGTTTGCGCTTTGCCGGCAAGACTCTTGATGGCGGCCGTCGAACCCAGCGCGGCGAAGCGGCCGTCCTTGACGGCAAAGGCCTCTACCTGCGGCAGCCGCGGATCCATGGTGTAGATCTTGGCATTCAGCACCACGAAATCCGGGGCTGCCCAATCCGCCAGCGCACCCGCGGCGCGCGCTGTGCGAGTACTTAGAAATGCCAGGGCCGCGCCCGCCGTGCCGACGACCTGCCGGCGGTTGAGAGTTCTGATGCTCATGGAGCGCTGCCTCGCTGGGGATTGTTATCCGCATATTGCATTAGTTTTGATTGACCGTCATTGTCGTGCCCCATGCGTTCGTACCGATGGATCTTGTTGATGTTCGTCGCGCTCTTGGCGCCGGCAACGGTGATTGCCCAGTTCTCGGAGGCCGATCACCTGCGGGGTGGTTATGGTCCCTATCGCGCCAATAACGATTTGCTGTATTACCACCTGGACGTTCGGGTCGATCCGGACAAGCAATGGGTAAGCGGCAAGAATTCCATCCGCTTCAAAATGCTGAAGGACGGCGGGCGCATTCAGCTCGATCTCGTGCCGGCGTTCAAAATCGAGAAGATCCTGTTGGATCGACCGAATGCCGCACCGCTGGCGCTGCGCTTCGAGCGCGCGGCGGGTCGTACCGTTTACGTCGACTTCCCGCAAACGTTGCGCAAGGACAGGATCTATACCATCGAGTTCTATTACGCCGGCCACCCGGTCGAGATGGGCCGCTTCGGCGGTTTTGTGTTCCGCAAAGACCCGATGGGCCGCCCCCTGGTCAACACGGCCTGCGAGGAAGAGGGTGCCAGCGTCTGGTGGCCCAACAAGGATCAGTGGCGCGACGAAGTAGAGAGCATGGATATCAGCGTTGAGGCGCCGAGCGATCTGGTGGAGGTGTCGGGCGGCCGCTTTCAAGGCAAGGAGGAACTGCCCGACGGCTACACGCGCTGGAACTGGCATGTGAACTATCCCATCAACAACTACGACGTATCCTTGAACATCGGCAAATACGTGCACTTTGCCGATCGCTATGGCGAGTTGACGCTCGACTACTACGTGTTTCCGGAGGATCTGGACAGGGCCAAACGTCAATTCGTGCAAGTGAAGGACATGCTCAATGCCTTTACCTACGACTTCGGCGACTATCCGTTTCCGAAGGATGGCTACAAGCTGGTTCAGGCGTTGTATTCGGGGGTTGAGAACCAGACGGCCATCACCTATGGCAATCATTTCGAGAACGGCTACGTGGGTCATCCGGCCGAAGGCATCGCGAAGCGCTTCGATTTCATCATCGTGCACGAAAGCGCGCATGAATGGTTCGGCAATAGCATCACGGCGAAGGATCGCTCGGACATGTGGATCCACGAGGGCTGGGCCAACTACAGCGAGGTGTTGTTCGTCGAATACATGTGGGGAAAGCGCGATGCGCTCCTCTATATCAATACCGGTAAGGACAAGGTCAAGAACGAATTTCCGGTGATTTCCGCGGAGGGCGTTTTCAGCACGCCGCCGCCGGATCAGTACAAGAAGGGCTCGCTGTTTTTAAATACGCTGCGCAGCGTCATCAACAATGACGACAAGTGGTTTTCACTGCTGCGAAGTTATTATCAGCATTTCAAGTACCGGACCATCATGACCACCGACATGGTGGCTTTTTTCAACCAGTACACGGGCCGGCAATTGCGGCCGATCTTCGATGAGTACTTGAGGCATGCCGCCATTCCCACGCTGGAATTGCGCTTCGATCAAGAGTCGCACACTGTTTCGTATCGTTGGAAGGCGGAGGAGCCGCAGTTCGCCATGCCGGTGCGCGTGGGGCTTAAAAGCGACTCGCAGATCATCAGACCCACGACGAGGTGGCAGCGCATGCGCACGAACATCGGCAAGGATGAATTCGAGGTGGCCACCGATCTTTACTACATCAACGTGAGCAAGCAATAGGGCGAATCATGGGAATCTCAGACAAAACATCCGCGGTGGCGGTGACTGCCATGCTGCTCAGCGGCGTGCCTGCGCACGGCGCTGCGGCCGGGAAACCGCCAACCGAGCCTTCCGGATACGCCGGTTTGGTGCAGCTCTTCGAGCAATGGCGCGATTTCGAGCATCCGGTCATGCAGGGCAATGTGCCGGACTACGGCCCCGCCGCCATGGCGGCCAAGGCGGCGTCCTTGCCTGCGTGGCAGAAGAAGCTTGCGGCCATCGACACGCATGGCTGGCCCATCGAGCAGCTCGACGACTACAAGCTGGTCCGGGCGGAAATGAACGGCTTGGACTTCAACCTCCGGGTCTTGAGGCCGTGGGCACGCGATCCGGCCTTTTACGTGAGCGTGTGGGCCGCACGCACCGACGTTCCTTTGCGAGAGGGCCCAAACGTCTATCCGGAGATTGAGCTTTACACCTACCGCTTTCCGCTCTCGAAGCCCGCGCAGCACGAACTCACCTCGAGGATCGGCGCCATTCCCGCGCTGCTCAACCAAGCCCGCGAGAATCTCAAGGCCAGCGATGCTCGGGACCTGTGGGTGTACGGGGCGCAGGAACTGCGCGGGCAATCGCGCACCTTGAGCGCGCTGGCCGCGGGCGCCCTGACCGTGAGCACGCTCGAGGGCAGTCAGCACGCGGACATCGCCGCGGCTGCGCCTGAGCTCAAAGCAGCGGTCAGGCAGGCGCAGAAGGCCACCGACGATTTTGTCGCGTGGCTGGAGCAGGAGGCTCCGCGCAAGCACGGGCCCTCCGGCGTCGGCAAGGACAATTACACCTGGTATCAACAGAACGCGCACTTCGTGCCTTTTACCTGGGATCAGGAGGTGGTGCTGCTGCGGCGCGAATTGGAGCGCGCGCAAGCCGCATTGAAGCTCGAGGAGCACAACAACCGAAACCTGCCTCAGCTCGAGCCGGCGCGGGATGCAGCGGCCTTCGATCGGCTGAAGAACACGCGCCTGGACAAGTTCTTGGATTTCCTCGTCAAGCAGGAGATCATTCCCGACAAGCCGTACCTGAGAGCTGCGCTGATCCCGCAGCTCGGGCAATTCGTACCCGAAGAACAGCGCGTCTTTTTTACGCGAGTCACTCACCGTGAGCCCATGCTGCTGTTCTCGCATGATTATCACTGGTTCGATCTGTCGCGGATGCGCGATGAGCCGCACGCCAGCCCCATTCGGCGCCGCGCATCCCTGTCGAACATCTGGGACAATCGCGCGGAAGGGTTTGCCACGGCGTTCGAGGAAATACTCATGCACGCCGGGCTTTACGATGACAATCCGCGCGCCAAGGAATTGGTATGGATCATGCTCGCCAACCGCGCGGCACGCGGCCTGGCCTCCCTGTACGTTCAGGCCAACGAATTCGACTTGGAAAAGGCCGGCAAATTTCATGCGGAGTGGACCCCGCGCGGCTGGGCCAATCCGAAAGACTCGCTCACGGGATTCGAGCAGCTGCTGTACCTGCGGCAGCCGGGTTACGGCACCAGCTACATCACCGGCAAATTGTTGGTGGATCGACTCATGGCCGAATACGCCCACCGGCAGGATCTGGCGGGCAAGGCGTTCCACTTGCGCGATTTCATGGATCATTTCAACAGCGTAGGAATGATCCCAGTCGTGCTGATGGAAGACGAAATGATTTCGAGCAACGCGCGCCTGCCGCCATGAAGTTGCGATGAGCAACCCGTCACCCGTGAGTCTCGAGCTGTCGATCGTGCTGCCGCTCGGCGTCATTGCCAACCAGCTGATGAAGGTGGAGGCGGATTTGCGATTCCTGAGTGCCAAGGCCTCGGCCTACCCGAGCCAGAGCTCCAGCAGCGGCACCGCGGCCCAAGTCGCCGCGCGGCTGGAAAAAATTCATGAGTTGCTCGAGTCCATTCGCTCGCTGGTGGCGGATATCGAAACGGACATTGAGCCGCGACCCGATGGCGCGAGATCTCTCAAAATGCGCTCCGATCGGGACGACTAAGCAGCGGCTTAGGCAGATTGAGCCGGTTGCAGGCTACCTTCCGTCGTCGCGATCGCAGCGCTCAGAGTCACGATCCCGATGATCTCGATCTTGCCGGTCGCTTGAATTTTCGTTGCCGCCGTCGTCATGCTTGGACGTATCCACGTACACGAGTCCGCCTGGATTGGATATGCCCGTCACCACCGGTGTGATAATTCCGGAGGTGAGATCGAGGGTGCCGACGAACGGTCCGCCGTCGGCGGCGGTGTACGCGGAACCCGGTACGAATCCAGGGCGAGTCAATTTATAGACCGTGTTCAAATCCTTGTCCGCGAACAGGATAAAGCCCTGGCTTGAAGTTGCAAAGTTCGTGTCGTCGACCTCCACGGCCGCTCGGCCTTTAGGGGAAACCCAGCTGAGCGGCAGCCTGACGGCCTGCTGATTGGGTTCACCGGGATGGGTCACGTAAATCAATTCCTGATCGGCCTGGCTATCGAGCACGATATTGCCCTGCGGATCGAGGGTCATGGAATCAGGATCCTGCAAATTGAGCGTGACGGTGGCGCCGGTCGAAGCGTCGATCGCCGTGGCATCTCCCATCAGCAGCGGCTCGACCTGCACGACGCCGTCGCGCAGGCGGGCGCTGATAATTGCGGGGCCGGTATTGGGATTCTTCGCCGGATTCGAGGCGCTGATGTAGACCTTGCAGCCGCGGAACACAATGTCGTCGTAGCCGCCGCCGTGAGGCGTTGCCGAAAACGGATAGGCGCTGCTCTGGTGCTGCGTCTCGGGATCGATGATCACGAGGTTTGGGCTCGCGTCTTCGTTCTGCAGGGCCCATAGGCGCTTGGTGATCGGATCTAACTTCAAGCCATCGCTGTGGCCGGGCACCGTGTAAATGTGCTCAAGGGTTCCGTCCATGGAGAATTCGGCGACTTGACTGCTCTTGCCGTCCGATCCGTCCGGTGCATGCCCGTCCCCGTACCCCACGAATACGTGGTCGTGCACCACCGCGATCGAGTCCGGCGCGCTCAGATTCGGCGGTGCCGTCGCGAACACGGCCAAGCTGTAGGGCGACGCCGCCTGTGGGGACGCAGTTTGCGCTTTGACCGAGGATGCGGGGAAACCCATCAATATCACGAGGGCCGATGCGATTAGGCGTGTCATTGCCAACTCCCATTGAATGTTGATTTTCTCCACGCTAGTCGGCGCGCCCTACATGGCAATGACCGCTTGGTTACGACTAGATGACGGCAGTTTCCTGCTGGGCTCGCATTGTAATTTTTACCTCGTGCGCGATCGACTTCGCGAGGTGGCTTGGGTTGGCGTTTTTGGTCCGGTAATTGTCCAATGGTGTATTTCAGAAAGAGGCGCGACGGGCGCAGAATGCATTCACTTGAACTGAGCGTGAGGGCCAAATATGTCCCACCTTCGAACCGCCTTATTGGTCATCGATGCCCAACAATCGTTTGAGCATCGCCCTTATTGGAGCCCGTCGGACGCGCCGGTATTCCACGATCGCCTGCAGTACCTCGTGGCCGGCGCCACGGCCAGGCAGATACCGATCGCGCAGATTTTTCACGTGGAGGAATCCGGGGCATTTTCTCTGGAGTCGGGTTTCGTCAAGACCATGGACTCATTGTCGATTGCACCGGATGTCACTTTTTACAAGCAGCGCCACAGTGCGCTCATCGGCAGCGGATTATCGGTGTGGCTGACCGAGCGGGGAATTCAGCAGCTGATCGTATCGGGGATTCGCACCGAGCAATGCTGCGAGACCACGACCCGGCACGCATCAGATTGCGGCTATAGCGTCGACTTTGTCAGCGAGGCGACGCTGACCTTTGCCATGACCGACCGACAGGGGCGCCATTGGCCGGCAGCCGACATCAAGGCGCGAACTGAGCTGGTGCTCGATGGGCGTTTCGCTCGCGTTCTGACGGCGGCCGAAGCGCTGGCCGCGTTCGACCAGCAGCGCAGCGAAGCGGGGCGACAAGCTGCATGATTCAGGTTGAGCCGCGCAGCCTCGATGTGTGGGTCGTGCTGATCGAGCGCGTGCTGCTCTTGGACATTGCCGGGCCCATGGAAGTCCTGCGTCGCGCCAATGTCGAGCAGCACGCGCTGCAGTTCAATGTTCACTATGTGGGATCCCGTGCGCGCGTCAGTTCCTCGGTCGGCATTCCGCTCGCCGACATTGCACCGCTGCCCGCTGCGTTGCCCGATGGCGCGATGATCATCGTCCCAGGGTCCGCGGACAAGATTGCCTTTGCGGAGGAGGCGAGTCAGGCGGTGGTGCGCGAGGATGAGCGAGCCATTGTCGACTGGCTCAGGGCCTGCGTGCGCCCGGGCCATACGCTGGTGACGATTTGTTCGGGCGCCTTGTTGGCCGCGCGGGCAGGACTGCTGGATGGCTTTTCGTGCACCACGCATCACGTGGAATGCGGCGAGTTGGCCGCACTGGCGCCGCGGGCCAAAGTCTTGGATAACCGCCTGTTCGTCATCGACGGTGAGCGCTATACCAGCGCCGGCGTGACCGCCGGAGTGGACCTGATGCTATACATCGTCAGCTCGCTCACCGGGCATGCCTGCGCACTGGCCATCGCGCGGCACCTGGTGCTGTACCTGCGCCGTGAAGGCGCCGATCCGCAAATCTCACCTTGGCTTGCCGGCCGCAATCACCTGCATCCGGCGGTGCATCGCGTCCAGGATGCGATCATCGCAAACCCCGCCGAAAACTGGACCCTGACGCGTCTCGCCAAGATCGCCAATACCAGCCCGCGGCATTTATCGCGCCTGTTCAATGAACACGCGGGCATGAACATGACCACCTACATCAACAGTCTGCGCGTGGCGCTCGCGCATCAGCTGCTCATCAGCAGCCGCTTGGACATGGAGCGCGTTGCGGAACGCACGGGCTTTGCCTCATCGCGCCAGCTGCGCCGCGCCTGGCGCCGATCTTATGACACGCCGCCGGTGGCGATGCGCAACGCCTAGCGGTTTGCGGCACGCAGCGCCGCGAGATACTTCATCCGCACGGCGTTGATCTCTTCTGACCACGCGGCCGGCCACGCTGAATTGATGACCACGACCAAATGCTCCTCCGGAAATACGGACAAGGTCTGGCCGAAGATCCCCTCGGCCTCGTACCCGTGGGGAATGATCCACCAGAAATAGCCGTAAGGCGGATTTGCGACATGCGGCGCCGTCGCGTCCTCGGTCCAGCCGGCGGGCACCACATCGTGTCCCGCCGCTTTGCCGTGATCCAGCATGAATTGACCGACCCGCCCGTAATCTCGCAAGGTCATGCTCACGCAGCAACCGCCGCGTTCGTGCCCCGCCACATCCTCGACCCAGATGCCGTCCTGTTCCATGCCGTAGGGTTGCCAGACCTTCTCGGATAAATACTGCGCGAGCGGCTCACCGACGGCGTTGGACAGGAGAATACCGGCCAGATCGGTCTCGCCGGTCTTGTAGACGAACTTGGTCCCCGGAGCCGCTTCACGCGGCAGCCGGCGCATGTAGCTGACGACCGGATTGACGCCCGGTTCAAGAATGCTCAAGCCGACCTTGGCCACGTCGGAGTTGGGATCGGTGTAACTTTCGTTCCATTTCACGCCCGAAGTCATGGTGATGAGCTGGCGCACGGTCACTCCTTCATAGGCGCTGCCCTTCAATTCAGGAACGTAGAGCGTGACTGCGTCATCGAGACTTTTGATCTTGCCGTCTTTGATCGCCGCGCCGATCAGAGTGGAGGTCAGGGATTTCGCCACCGAAAATGAGGTCCAACGATCCTTCGGGTTGCGGCCAAGGCCGTAACGCTCTAGCACAATCTTGCCATCCTTGATGACGAGCACGCCCGAGGCGCGGAACTCGCGCATGTAGCTTTCCGTGTTGTAGCTCTTGTCGCCCGCTTTGAACGTGGGATCGATCTGTCCCGCAGCCAGCGGCAACGCGTGCACGGTCTTGCCGCGCTTGAACACGCGAACCGGTGCGATCTTCTCCATGTTTCGGTAGCCCCACGCCTGTTGCTCGGGCGTCCAGGTCAGGATCGCCGCGCCGCCGGGCGGAAGCGGCGGATCGTCGGGCGCCGCATTTAAGGTATCGGCGCCAAGGAGGAGGACCAAGCCAATAGCCGGGAACAATATTTTTATTCTCATTTTCTTGAACTCGCGTGAAGACGGGTAACTCACGCCACCTTAACGCAAACGACGTTGTTAGAAAATCTCGTGCGGCGGGGGCGCCCCTTCCGGCCGGGGCTCGTCGTCGTTGCCGATGTGCCCGAATCCGCTTCTGTTTTTGTGCTCCGCCTCCTTCGCCGGCTTGCGGGAAGGCGGATTGGGCACATCATTCGACGCCTGGTCAGGGTCGCCGCCGGGAGTGGGCGGCTGATTTGCATGCTTCGTTGCCATACCTCGACGCTAGCGCGAGCGCGAAAGCCTGTCTGTCTTTAGATCGAGCGATTGCTCGCCAGTGCGTTCCTACGCGAGGGTACTCGCGGATGGGCCACCGTTGCTTTTCTGCTGAAGGCGGACTCGATCCGGCGCCAAAGCGCGGCCGGTTTGCAGGTGATGTCGGAAAGGTGCGGCTGCGAGTCAAAACCGATCGCTGATATACCACGCGACTCGCGAACGCTCTTGGAGCACTTGCGCGTGACGGCGAACCGCTCGATCAAAAATGACGCACCGTTTTCGTTAGTCGGATTTGTGGAATTACCTCGAATAAACAGCAAGTTGCGGGGTATTCGACGGTTTGGCAACGGAACGCTTCGCAACGGGGCAGTGGGGGCGGCGTGATGATTCAAAATGGCACAAGACCCGTTCGTGCCGGCTTTGATCCCGCTCGTGCCGCGCTCGTTAAACGAGTGTCAAATAATTTACTGTTCTTGACTCCGCCAGATGGCTTCCCATCCACAGAATGGCGTGTTGTAATCATCGTACAAATAACTCCGGCAGCGTTGGGATGCATGACGCCGCACGGAGCAGAGCTTGGGATGTTTCTTTACCTAAGGGAGAGAAGAATGGGGAATACAAAACTGCAATACGCAGTTCGCGCTGTATTAGCTGCGGCTGCCGCATCGGCTGTCGCTCCGGCATATGCGCAAACTGCTCCGGCCGCGGCGAGCGACACCGCCTTACAAGAGGTGGTCGTCACCGGATCGCGCCTCGCGATTTCACCGAACGATGTTTCCATCAGCCCGATCACGAGCCTGGACTCGCTCGACATTCAAAAATCGGGCTTGGTACGCACCGAAGATTTGCTGAACAACTTGCCGCAGGTCGTCGCTGAACAAAGCGGCGGAACCTCGATCAGTTCCAACGGCACCGCCACGGTGAGCTTGCGCGGCTTGGGCTCGCAGCGAACTTTGGTGCTGGTCAACGGCACGCGGTTGGCTCCCGGCGCAGGCTTGGGCACGACCACGACCAGCAGCGCGGACATCAATCAGATCCCAGCCGACCTGATCGAGCGCGTCGAAGTGCTGACGGGCGGCGCATCTTCGGTGTACGGCGCCGACGCCGTCGCGGGCGTGGTCAACTTCGTCTTGAACACCCATTTCGAAGGCGTCCGCATCGATTCCAACTATGGTTTCGGCCGCTATCAAAACGATCACGCCGATTTAATCGCGAACCTGGTTGCCAAGGGCGATCCAGTTCCGGACAGCACCGTGGATGCCGGCTTCAACAAGGATGTTTCCATCCTGATGGGGTCGAACTTCGCTGACGGCAAAGGCAACGCCACGGTTTACGCCACTTACTTGAAGACCTCTCCCGCGGTCGGCTATCAATACGACTACGCAGGTTGCAGCTTGAACACCCCGAGCACGTTGCCTGGACCGGGCGGCTTGAGTTGCGGCGGTTCGGGAACGCCGGCGACGGGACGATTCGCGGTGTATGGTCTCATTGGCGGCTCGATTAAACCGGCGACACCGGCGAGTTCTTATGCCGTCGATCCGTCGACCGGAGCTTTCCGGCCTTACAGCAATGCGACCGACAGCTACAACTACGGCGGCTTGAGCTTCTTGCAACGCGCCGCGGAACGCTACACCGCCGGCTCGTTCTTGAACTACGACATCAACGACAACACCACCATGTATTCGGATTTCATGTATGCGCGCAACAGCTCCGAGGCCAACTACGGCCCCAGCGGCCTGTTCACCTACACGGCCGCGACGATCAGCTGCGGCGGAGCCGCTGGTGTCAATCCATTGCTGAGCGCACAGGAAGTCTCCATCTTGTGCGCACCGGGGGTCATTGCTGCGAACCAAGCCGCCTTCCCGCAAAATGCCGGCACCAGCAACATCAACTTGTATGTGGGTAGGCGCGCCGTGGAGAACGGTCCGCGCGAAGACAACTATTTGTCCAATTCCTTCCGCGAGACGCTGGGCGTCAAGGGGAAATGGATCGAAGGCTTGTCTTACGATCTGTACGGGCAGGTTGGCCTCAATACCATGCATGATTCGCAAGGCAACTATATCAACGCCACCAGCGGCACCAACGCACTGAATGTCGTGACGGATCCAGCCACGGGCCTTCCAGCCTGCGCGGCGGCACTTAACGGCGGCCCTGCTCCGACGTGCGTTCCCTGGAACATCTTCGCCAAGGGTGGCGTGACGCCCGCGGCGATCGCTTACATCGACGTTCCGGCGACCTACTCGGTCACCGTCAAGGAATACATCGTCGATGGTTCGGTCACGGCGGATCTCGAAAAGATGGGCATGAAGCTGCCCACCGCCTCGTCGGGGCCCAGCATCAACCTGGGTGCCGAGTATCGCTCTGAAAGCTATATCTTGGATCCGGACTATATCTTTGCGAATGGCTTGAACTCCGGCGGCAATGGCGCGCAATCGGCCATCAACGGCGGATTCCACGTCTCGGAAGTCTTTACCGAGGCGCGCCTACCGATCTTCAACGATCTTCCGGCCGCGTACGACTTGTCGTTGGAAGCCGGCTACCGCTACTCCTCTTACACGTCAGGCTTCAATACCAATACCTATAAATTTGGCGTCGAGTATGCGCCGATCAAGGACGTGAAGCTTCGGGGCGGTTACAACCGCGCGGTCCGGGCGCCGAGCGTCGGCGATTTGTTCGCGCCGGCGGTCATCGGTGCCGGCGGCACGGCGGATCCGTGTTGGGGACCCGTGGTTGGAGCGGTGGCGGGCAATCCCACTTCCGGCACCATTCAAGGCCATGACTTTGCGTATTGCGCGCGTACCGGCGTAACTCAAGCAGAGTGGGGCAATATCGCCACCAATCCCGCCGCGCAAATCAACACCTCGGTGGGCGGCAACATCGACCTCAAGCCGGAAATAGCCGACACGTTCACGTACGGCTTTGTTTTTCAACCGACCTTTGTGCCCAACCTGGTCGCGTCGCTGGATTTCTATTACATCCGTATTCAGAACACGATTGAGTCGCTGACCTCGAACACCATCGTCAATAACTGCGGTCAGAACGATTCGGGTTGCGATCTGATCCACCGCGGTGCCGGCACCGGCTCGCTGTGGTTCAACAACAGCGACTATGTGACGGCGACCGAGCAGAATATCGGGACCATCAGCACCAAGGGCATCGACCTGGCGTCGCATTATTCGTTCGACACCGGGTACGGCAAGTTGGGATTCCAGTTGTTGGGTACACGGGTGCTCAACTCCTTTACGGCACCGATCGCCGGCGGCGCAGCTTACAACTGCGCCGGCTACTGGGGCACGACTTGCAATGCTCCCACGCCCCATTGGAGACATGTGCTGAATACCGATTGGCAGGCGCCCTGGTTGGGTCTCGACTTGTCGCTGCGCTGGCGCTACATCGGTCCGACGCAGAGCGATCATGTGAGCCAAGATCCGCAGCTGTCATCGACGTACTACACGGGAACCGCGCACATCGGCGGTTACTCGTACCTGGATATGTCGCTGTCCATGCCGATCGCATCCACCGGAATCGATGTCCGGGTCGGCGTGAACAACATAACCGACAAGGCACCGCCGATCATCCCCAGCGGCAGCTACTCGGAATGCCCCAACACCTCGTGCAACGACAACACCTGGGTCGGCACGTATGACACGTTGGGCCGTTACCTGTATGCCCATGTCCAAGTGAAGTTCTAAACCAACAATATAAAATGCAGCAACAAAATTGCGGCGGGCGTAAAAACCCGCCGCTTTTTTTTGGGCCTGGGATTTCTAAAAGCGCGGATACGCTTGGGGTAGATTCTGCAGCGCGGCCTTCAAGGGATCGAGCCATCGCTCGTAATGGCACCACTGCTCGAGCCCCGCGGTATAAATAGGCCGCTGAACCTGTTCCAAGCTGATGGTCTGCGCGACCCGCCGATTCTCGTAGAATCGCAGGCAACCCTGCTCGAATGGCAATTGGCAATAATTCAGGAGCCGGCGCACCTCGTTCTCGGTGTCGGTCACCAGCCGTTCGTAGTAAAGGCGATACACGCGCCCGGGCAGCACGCGATCGGCATGCGCCATCAGATCCGCGTAGTCGCGGTAATACAGGCCCAAGTCATTCAAGTCGTAGGCGAAGTTCATGCCGGGATTGAACAGCTGCTTGTAGCAAGCGAAGCCGCAGGCCAGGGGATGACGCCGGCAATCGATGATGGCGGCGTGCGGAAACATCAGATGAATCAGGCCGAGACTCGCGAAGTTGCCGTGCATTTTGTCGACGAAGCGCGGCTTGCCGAGCGGCCGGTGCTTGAGCGCGCTGGCCAGGTAGCGCGCGGCGAGGGCTTCGAGCGCCGGCTTCTGGAGTGCAGTCAGATTTTCCGGATATCGCGACGCCGTCTGCGGCGGCCCCGCCAGTTCGCGCGCCAGGGTGGGGACATATTCCAGCTCCCGCGTGCCCTCGACGGCGGAATGGCTGGCGAGAATCTGCTCGAGCAGGGTCGATCCCGAGCGCGGCAGGCCGACGATGAAAATGGGATCGCTCGCGCCATGTCCCCAATCGGCGCGCTCGGCAAAGAAGCGCTCGGTAAAGATGGCTTTGAAGCGCTGCACGAAGGCCGTCGTGGCGTTCGGATCGTAGTAGAAAGCAGCACGGGCCAGACTGTTCCCCCGTGCGTAATGCTCGAAGGACGCCGCGAATTCAGAGCGCTCTTCCCGCGCCCTGCCTAAGCTGAATTCCAGTGCCGTGGCATCCGGGCCGCCGGGCGAGGCGAGTGCCAGCCGGCTTTCCATGGTCTCTATGTCGTGCGCGGCGAAGTGAAAGGTCTCGAAATTCGCGAGCGCCCAGTACGCCATGCCGTGACCCGGCCGAAGCGCGATGGCGCGCCGATAAGATTCGATGGCCTGTTGCGCATGCCCGCGGTAGCGCTGTTGATGGCCGGCAAGCAGCCATAGATCGGCGTCATCGGGGTGCTCGGCAATCAACTGCGTCATGACGCCTACGCCTTCGGCGTGGCGTTCAGAAAGTTGCAGCGCCTGTACCTTGAGAACGCCATACGCACTGCGGCCGGGTTCCGCCGCCAGTAAGCGCTGGGTCAATAGCAACGCCTCGTCGCCGCGGCCTTGGCGAATCATCAAGTGCGCCAGCTGTTCGCGCGCAGTGCCATCGCAGGGCGCACGCGTCAGGACCTGATTCAAGGCGGCTTCCACCGCCAGATCATCGCCGCGCCGCGACGCGATGGCCGCCAGCAACGTGAATGCTGCGACCTCGTTGGTGCCTGCCCGCAAGCGCCCCTGCACCGCTTGTTCCGCTGCATCCAGCCGGCGCTGGTCGAAGGCGAGATAGGCGTCGGCAAGATCCGGCGGGTCGCCGGCCAGGCGCCGATATTGAGCGTAAGCAGCATCGGCGGACGCCGTCTCTCCCGACAGCAATTGTTGCGCAGATAACTCCAGCCAAGCATCCGCAAGATTCGGATCGAGCGCCACCGCGCGCTGCAGCGCCGCCAGTGCCTCGCCGCTGCGGGCGCATGCGACATAAGTGCGGCCGAGTTCCAGCTGGACCAGCGCTGATGTGGGTTGGGCGCGGGCCAGGGCCTCGATAATATCGACAGCGCTCGATGCGTTGCCCAGCCGCCGGCAGGCCTCGGCCAGCAGCAAGCTCGCGGCGTCGTGTCCGGGATGAACCATGAGCAACGCGCCGGCCTGTCGTGCCGCCGCGGCGGGATCCGTCTCGAGCAGCATCGAGGCACGCATGAGTTCCAAGTCGGTCGAGGCGCTCAATGTCAAATACTCCCCAAATCAACCGGCCGCAGGCGGGTGTTATACAATGAGCGCGTGAATTCCGCTGCCCTCACGCCGCTCGATGAAGCGACGATCATCCGCATTTTGCAGGCTGCGAAAGCCGAAGAGGTGGCGGGTCGCCTGTCGGAATCCGATCAGTTGCTGACCACCGTCGCGCAGCGCGCACCGAATCACCCGGCGGTGCTCAACGAGCTGGGCGTGCGCATGATGGCGCGCGGCGTCGCCGATCAGGCGCAACTCCTCTTCAGCCGTGCGGCCGGCGCCAATCCCACGCAGCCGTCGATCTGGGCGAATCTGGCCAGCAGCTTAAAGGCGCTCGGCCGGCGCGTCGAGGAATTCGATGCCATCGAAAAGGCCCTGGCTCTGGAGCCGCGGCATTTGTCCGCGCTGCTGCAAAAGGCGGATTATTTCGAATGGTGCGGCGATCCGCGCAATGCCGCGCAAGCCTATCAGGCGGCGCTCGATTCGCTGCCCGCGGGCGTTCCCATTCCGCCGCATCTGAAATCGGCGTTCGAAATGGCCAGAGCCAAGGTCGACGCGGACCGCGCCGCATTGGGCAAGGTGCTGGAAGAGTCGTTGGCGGCAGTGCGCGAACGGCATGGCGGCCAGGCGCAGCCGCGCGTCGATGCCTGTCTCGACACTCTGATGGGCAAGCGCCGGGTGTATCACTCGCAACCGACCTGGATGTATTTCCCCGGGCTGCCGGCGATTGAATTCTTCGATCGCTCCCTATTTCCTTGGTTGGAGCCGCTGGAGGCGGCGAGTCCGGAGATTCGCTCCGAACTCATGCGGGTCCTGGTCGCCGATCGGCCCGGCTTGCAGCCGTATATCGATTTCCCGGACGGCCTGCCCATCGATCAGTTCAAGGAGTTGAACCGCTCGCGCAAATGGAGCGCGTACTTTTTGTGGAACCAAGGCCAGCCGAATGCAGGGCACATTGCGCGCTGTCCGATCACGGCACGAACGCTCGAAGAAGTGGTGCCGCGCTGCCGCGTGGCGGGCCGCGCACCGACCGCGTTCTTCTCGATTCTCGATCCCGACACTCGCATTCCCGCGCACACGGGCATTACCAACACGCGCTGCACGGTGCATTTGCCGCTGATCGTGCCGCCGAGCTGCGGCTTTCGCGTCGGCGCCACGACCCGCGAATGGGTTCCCGATCAGGCCTGGGTGTTCGACGACACCCTCGAGCATGAAGCCTGGAATCTGTCCGACACGCCGCGCGCCGTGTTGATTTTCGACATCTGGAATCCGCTGCTGACTGCCGCGGAATGCGACATGATCAAAACCGCGACGGAAATCTACGGCCAGTACTATTCTCAAGGGGCGCAAGGCAACGCATGAACAGATCCTCGACGATGGCGTTGATCGTGGCGGCGGCCGCGATGATCGCGACGGCGATTCGTCCGGCGATGGCGGTCACGCGCGATGAGGACATGACCCGTTGCGCCGCCATCAGCGCGCGCGATGCGCGTCTCGATTGCTTCGATGATCTTGCGCGCCAAGTGTCGAACAAAGCGGCGGCCGCCGCGCCGATCGCATCGACGTCCGCGACACCCCAGGGCGGCGCTGCTGCGCCCACGAATGCCGCGGCTCCGGCCCTCTCGTCCGCGGCAGCGGCTGCCGCCGATCCGAAAAACTTCGGCTTGACGGCGGCGCAGCAGCACACCGTCGATCTAGGGCCGAAAATGATTACGGCCACTATCTCGATCTTGAGTTCCGATCAAACGGGCGCCACGCTGGTGGTGCTCGACAACGGCCAAACCTGGTCCGTTCAGGGCAACGACGGATGGCTGGCCTCGGGGCAAGCGGTCAGGATCAGGAAGGTATCGGTCGGGGCGTTTCTGATGCTGATTCCGTCGAATCACTCCTATCACGTGCGCCGCTTGAAGTAGGCGCTAATAGCCCAGGCGTTCGATCCACGGTTTGAGCGCCGGCAATGCCGGTGCAAGTTGCGACTCGTAACGGCGCCACTGCGCCGTCGCTGAAGTGACCAGGCCCTGCGACAGTTGCGCGGTGCTGGGGGTGGCATGCTCGCGATCTTGCACGCGCTGTGCAAATTGTCCCATGCTCTCCTGCCAATCGAGCCCCAGCGTGTCGCAGATGGCGCGCATCTCCTGGTCGAAATCGGCAATCAATCGCTCGTAACGAACCTCGTGCCACTGAAGATTCAGCGCGCGCTTGGCGGCGTATGCAAACTGCATGGTGGCAGCGTAGAAAGCGGCCGCCCCGGTGGGTGTCAGCAGCTCATACATGGAGGGGTTCATCTGGAAGCGGCGCCGGAAGCAGCTCAAGATCACGTCACGCGGGTCGCGCGTGGCGAACAGGATCTTGGCGCGCGGGAAGAGTTGCGCAATCAGCGGCAATTTCAGGCTGTTCAACGGATGCTTGTCGACGAACACCTTGCCGGCGACCTCAATGCCTGCGCCGCGCACGCGCTGCCAATAGGCCTCGCGCAATGCATTCAGCGTCGGCTCATCGGCGCGCGCCAGCGCGTCGAAATTCAATGGCTCGCGCATGAAGGCGCGCACGCCGTCGGCCAGCAGCTCGTGTTCCTCCAAGCTGACGACTCGCGGGTTGCCATCCAGCACGACCTCCACCAAGGTCGTGCCGGTGCGGGGAAAGCCCAGCAAAAACACGTGGCCCGCCGCGGCGCCGGACGGCGCGGTCTCGAGGCGAGCGATCCAGCGGCTCGGATCGAGTTTCTCGAGCGCCGCCGTCGATGCACGCACATAACCCAAGGCGTTCGCACCGGCAAAGCGCTGCTGTAATTGCCGGATTGCGCCGTTGCAGATGCTCCATGCCTCGAAGGCCTCTTCGTAGCGGCCGCTTGCGTCGAACACATCGGCGAGCAATCCGGTCGCCCGTGCGCGGTCGGCCATGCCGGCGCGCGAATCATTGATCACCTGCCGCAGGGAGGATTCCGCGGCGGCGCCATTGCCGTCGGCCAGATCCGCGGCGGCCAGGCACAACAGCGCGTCCGGGAATCCGGGCACGATGCGCAGCGTGCGCTGTCCCCATTCCCGCGCTTCCTGATACTGACCGCGATGAGTGGCGATGGACGCCAGCGCGGCCGTCGCCGAGAAATTTCGCGGATCGAGTTCGAAGGCGCGCAGGTGGCTTAGCTTGGCGCGGCCAAGCGAGCCCAATGCCATCAGCGCGTTGCCCTTGTTGGCATGCGCAACGGGTAGGTCCGGTTGTTGGCGCAACAGCTCATCAATATGGTAAAGCGCGTCGCTGGGGCGATCCAAACGCTGCAAACAGAGGGCCAAGGCATTGCGCGCGCCGATATCCTTGGGCGCGATCTCCACCGCGCGCGCCAGCAACCGCGACGCCTCGTCGTACTTGCCGTCCTGTTCCAGCCGCGTGGCGGCGGCATTCAGCAGCATGGGGTGCTCAAACCCCTCGGCCAGAGTGCGTTCCGCCAAGGCCGCTGCCGCCGCGAAATCGCGGCTTTGCGTCAGGCGCTGCACCGTGCGCAACGTGTTCATGTCGGCTTCAAGATTACGGTTCATGTCAACTCGTCAATTATTCGCCGCAAGGCTACCGGAATCGTCAGGATATGGGAAAATTGCCGCGGGCGCCGCTGCGACCGGAGTGATCTTGAGCGAGGCTTTCGAAGGGTTGATGGTCCAGGCCATGCATTTGCAACGCCAGAATCAGGTTGCGGAGGCGATGGCGGCGTATGGCGCGATCCTCGCGCGCTGGCCGAAGCTGGCGGATGCCTGGTACAACCTGGCGGTGCTCCAGCGCACGAGCTCCCGTTTCGACGAGGCGCTGCATTCCTATCAACGGGCACTCGCCGTGGGCGTGTCGCGTCCGGAAGAAGTGCACCTGAATCGCGGCGTCATCTTCAGCGACATCTTGCGCGATCACGCCGCCGCCGCCGCGGAGTTGCAGCAAGCCCTCACTCTCAACCCGGCGTACACGCCGGCGCTGCTAAATCTGGCCAACCTGTACGAGGATTTCGGCAAGCGCGCGGAAGCCAGTTCGCTGTACGCCCGCGTTCTCGCCATTGAGCCGCAAGCCTTCGAAGCCCTGGCGCGCTTCACGAATCTGCAACCGGTCGCCGCAATCGACGCCGCGCTGGTCCAGCGCCTGCGCGAGGCGCTCGTGCTGGCGACCTCGATGAGCGATCGCGCCAGCCTGGGTTTCGCTCTCGGCCGGCTGCTCGATGCCCAAGGCGAGTATCGCGAGGCCTTCGCCGCCTATACGGCGGCCAACGACGCGAGTCGCGCAAGCGCAGCCAACCGGATCGTGCCCTATGATCGCGGACGACAGGAGCAGTTGGTCGATCTGATGATTTCAGGCGGGACGCCGCAAGCGTGCGGGAGCAGCGTCGAGGCGACTCCGCGTCCCATTTTCATCGTCGGTATGTTCCGCTCGGGATCGACGTTGACCGAACAGCTGCTCGCCGGCATTCCCGGCGTTGCGGCCGGCGGCGAGATCAATTTCCTGCCGCAAACGATCGAGCGCGAATTGCCTTCTTTTGAAGCGCTGGCCGCCCTGACGACCGCGAGCCTGGACGGCATCGCGGCTCGTTACCGGGCGGAGCTGCTGCGAGTCTCGGGCAGCGCTGCGTTCGTCACCGACAAGCGCCCCGATAATTTTTTGTACATCGGCCTGATCAAACGCTTAATCCCCGATGCCAAAATTGTGCATACGACGCGCGATGCATTGGATAATTGCCTGTCGATTTTCTTTCTGCATCTCGAGCAGCAGATGAGCTACGCCTTGAATCTCAGGGATATCGGTCACTACTATCGGCAGTACCGGCGCCTGATGGCGCATTGGAAACGCCAATTCGACCGCGACATTTTCGACTTCAACTACGATGCGCTGGTGAGCGATCCGGAGACGCAATTTCGGGCATTGTGCGATTTCTTGGAGCTTCCTTGGCCCGGGCACGTGCCGCAGGTCGCCGCGCGCAGCGCCGCCATCAAAACCGCCAGCGTCTGGCAGGTGCGGGAACCCCTGTATCGTCACTCCTCGGGCCGTTCGAGTCACTACCTGGAAGAACTTCGAGAGTTGCGCGGCGAGCTCGCAGACCTTGCATGAATGCGGCTTCGCCCACTGTCATGAATGTTGCGCGCCAAGCCATGACGAACAATGGCCTGCTGCCCGATTTCGGGGACGCGGCCTTGAAGCAGCTGGAATCGATCACGGCGCCCGCTAAGGATGCAAGTCCCGATGTGCGCGACCTGCGCCATCTTTTGTGGGCGTCGATCGACAATGACAACTCACGCGATCTGGATCAACTCACCGTGTCCGACTCGGGCAGCGCCGGTGTGGTCAGGATCTTGGTGGCGATCGCCGATGTGGATGCGGTCGTCAAGGCCGGCTCGCCCATCGACGAGCATGCGCGAATCAATACCACCTCGGTGTATACGCCCACGGCGATTTTTTCCATGCTGCCGGAGAAGCTCTCCACGGACCTGACCTCGTTGGGCGAAAACGAGGAACGCCTGGCCCTCGTCATCGACATGTCGATCAATGCCGCGGGCGCGATCGTGCAGTCCGACGTGTATCGCGCGACGGTCGTCAATCGCGCCAAGCTGGCCTACAACGCCGTGGGGGCCTGGCTTGCGGGCGATGGGCCGCCGCCTGCGGGCGTCGCGGCGGTCGCCGGCATGGATCAGCAGCTGCGCACCCAGGACAAAGTGGCGCAGTCGCTGCGCGCGGTCCGCCGCGCGCGCGGCGCGCTTGACTTGCAGACCATCGAGGCGCAGCCGGTGTTCAGCGCGGGTGGCCTGAGCGATCTTCGTCCCGATGAGCCGAATCGGGCGAAACAACTGATTGAGGAATTCATGGTGGCCGCCAATGGCGTCACGGCGCAATTTCTCACAGCTCGCGGCTTCAGCGCGCTGCGCCGCGTGTTGCGCGAACCGCAGCGCTGGGACCGCATCGTCGCCCTGGCGGCCGGGTTCGGCGAGAAACTGCCGGCGGAGCCGAGTTCCACGGCGTTGAACGCATTTCTCGTGAAGCGCCGCCAAAGCGCACCCGACCTGTTCCCGGACTTGTCGTTGTCCGTCATCAAGCTCTTAGGCTCGGGCGAATACGTGTTGGACAAACCCGGACAAACCATCGAGGGGCATTTCGGCCTTGCCGTCCTCGATTACACCCACTCCACGGCGCCCAATCGGCGCTTTCCCGATCTCATTACCCAACGCTTGGAAAAGGCGGCGCTGGCGAAGCGCGCCCCGCCGTACACTGACGCGGAACTTCAAGACCTGGCGGCGCACTGCACCCTGCAGGAGCACAACGCGGCGAAGGTCGAACGCGCGGCGACTAAATCCGCCGCCGCCTCATTGCTGGCGTCGCGCATTGGTGCGAAGTTCGATGCCATTGTGACCGGCGCATCGGACAAGGGCACCTGGGTGCGCATTTCCTCACCGACCACCGAAGGAAAAGTGGTGAAAGGATTCGAACACCTGGATGTGGGGGATCGTGTGCGCGTGGTCCTGTTGCACACCGACGTCGCGCGTGGCTTCATTGACTTTGCGAGAGCCCATTAAAACATGCGAAACCACGAGACGACCGATTCCCTGGCCTACCTTGATACGGAGTTCCTCGCGAGCGATGATGCGCGGCCGCTGCGGATTATCGCCGAGTATTTGAATCCGCTGCGCCGTCTGCGGCTGCAGCGGGTGCACGACACCATTGTGTTCTTTGGGTCCGCGCGCCTGCAGGCCGACGGGCCGCTGGGGCGCTTTTATACCGAGGCGCGGGAACTCGCGCGGCTGATCACCGTTTGGTCATCGACCTTGCCCTCGCATGTCCATCGCTTTGTCATCTGCTCCGGAGGCGGGGGCGGTATCATGGAAGCGGCGAACCGGGGCGCGCGGGATGCCGGCGGCCGCACCGTCGGCTTGAACATCAGTCTGCCGCACGAGCAAAAGCCCAATCCCTACGTGACGCCCGATCTGATGTTTAAATTTCGCTATTTCTTCATGCGCAAACTCTGGTTTGCGCATCTCGCGCGCGCCATGGTGGTGTTTCCCGGCGGTTTCGGCACCATGGACGAACTCATGGAAATACTGACGCTGGCGCAGACGCAGAAACTCGTCCGCAAGCTTCCGGTGATTCTGTACGGCTCCGGCTATTGGAACGAAATCATCAATTTCGAAGCCTTGATCCGCCACGGCATGATCGGCCGTGCGGATCTCAAGCTCTTCCACTTTGCCGATGATCCCGCCAGCGCGCTCAAGCTGCTGCAGGCGTCGATCGAGGTGGGCGCCGAAGAGAAGACGCCGGCGTTTGCGCCGTCCCGCTGCCGAGAGACGCCCTAAGCGCTGCCCACCTGGCAATGCGCGATAAATTGGCGCAGAGGATCGGACAGTACCTTTCGTTCGTGACGTATCATCAAAAAACTTCGCGTCAGGCGGGGCAGGGCGGTGGCCAGCACGCTCAAACGCTTGGCGGCGATGAGATTGCGCACCACGGAGCGCGACAGGCAGCTTATCCCCAAGCCCTCTGCCACGGAGTTCTTGATTGCCTCGGAGCTGCCGAGGGTCATCGAGGCGGAAATGTTGAGCAGATGCGGCAACAGCGCGTGCTCCACGGTTTCGCGGGTGCCCGATCCCACTTCCCGCAGCAGCCACTCTGCCGCGGCGAGCTCCTTGATCTTGAGCTTGCGCCGTTTTGCGGCCTTGGCCAGGGGATGAGCGGGCGCGGCGACGATAACCAGTTCGTCTTCGAGCCAGGGCACGACGATAATGTCCTTGGCGTGACAGGGCCCTTCGATGAATCCGATATCCGTTTCGAAGTCGCGCACCGCGGTGACTGCATCGAGCGTATTGCCGATCTGCAGCTCGAGGCGCGCGGCCGGTAGGCGTTCCTTAAAGCGCGCCAGGAGCGATGGCAAAATGTAATTGCCGATCGTGGTGCTGGCAAAAATCTGCAGCTCGATCGGCCGCGCTTGGGCATTCGACCGGAAGGCGGCCTCCAAGCTTTGCGCGCCGTCCAATAGCGCCAGTGCCATCGGCAGCAGCGCCCGGCCGTTGTCGTTCAGCAGCAGCCGCTTTCCCACGCGGTCGAAAAAGCGCGCGCCCAGGCCGCGCTCCAACTCCTTGAGCGCCGCGCTCGCGGCCGACTGCGATAGCGGCACGGACTCGGCCGCCGCCGTGGTGCTGCCGTTCAGGGCGATGGCGCGAAATATCTGCAATTGACGCAAGCTAAGACGCATTGTCGGCGCAGTAACCTATAAAATGAGTTGATTATAAGCAAATAATCAATTTTACCAATAGATAAAATGCGCGCATAGTCGGGCGGCGTAATGAGGCGCGAAGGCTCGGGTTCTTAATGACCGCTGCGACCAATTCCCTGACCCTGCCGGCCAAGCCGGGAAGCCCGCGCGGGCAGCAATTGATGAGTTTTCTGCCCGGCATTCTCCTGACCGGCGCCATCGCGATAGTCGCCACCGAGCTCGCCAAAGGCGCCTGGATGCAGGCGAATGGAATCAGCGCGCTGACGCTGGCCATTGTGGGCGGCATGATTGCCGGCAACACGGTCTACCCGCGCATCGCAGCCTTCAGCGCCCGCGGCGTCACGTTCTCCAAGCAGAAGTTGCTGCGTGCCGGCATCATTTTATTCGGCCTGCGGCTGACCTTTCAGGACATCGGGCACGTGGGCGCAGCCGGCGTCATCATCGATGTCATCGTGTTGAGCAGCACGTTTGTCCTGTCGTGCTGGGCCGGCACACGGCTGTTCGGCTTGAATCGCCGCACGGCGATGCTCATTGGCGCGGGGAGTTCGATTTGCGGTGCCGCCGCGGTGATGGCGACCGAGCCGGTGGTGCGCGGCCGGGCGGAGGAAGTCTGCGTGGCCGTCTCCACCGTCGTTGCCTTCGGCACGCTCGCCATTTTTATCTATCCGGCGCTTTATCATTTGAATGATCGCATGCACTGGCTGTCGATCACGCCTTTTGCTTACGGCATCTTTACCGGCTCGACCGTGCACGAGGTCGCTCAGGTGGTCGCCGCCGGCAAGGCCGTCGCCGAGAGCACGGCGAACACGGCCGTGATCACCAAGTTGGTGCGCGTCATGATGCTGGCGCCCTTCTTGGTGCTGCTGTCGACGTATTTGTCGCGCAACGCCGAGGAGCCGGCCGCAGCGGCAGCCCCTGCTCAGTCCTGGCGCGGCGTCATTCCCTGGTTTGCACTCGGATTCATTGCGGTGGCGGGAGTCAATTCGATGGCCGTGCTGCCGCATGCCTTCGTGGGCGCCGCCATCAATGTGGACACCCTGATCCTGGCAACCGCGATGGCTGCGCTCGGGGTCAGCACTCAGGTGTCAGCGATCCGCGCGGCGGGCGTCAAACCACTCGGGCTGGCGGCGCTGTTATTCGGTTGGTTGATCGTGGGTGGTTTCGCGATCAATGCCGGTGTCTCGGCATTATTCGCCAAGGCCTTCAGCCTCTAATAGAGAAGCGCCACGGGATGATCCGTGGCGCTTCCCGAGAAAGCAGATTCAAGGCTAGTGTTTCTGCCGATAAATATGCCGGCTGTTGCGGTTCTCGGATCGGTTCAGGCGGTGCTGCTCGCCTTTGGTCAGATGACCGTTGTGCTTGGCTTCATCGACACTTTCGCGCTTCGCAATATTGGCGTCGTGTGTTTCGTCGCGCGCGGCCTGCTTGCCGGTCATCGTGCCATTGGCCAGGCCTTGATTGATGCGCGCCTGCTGATTGTCGAGGCGTTGATTGACCTCATTCACGCGAGGATGGTCCGGAACGGTCTGCGCCATCGCCACCGAGGAGCCGAAAGCTGCGCAGCACAAGCCCGCCAGGATCAGCGCTTTGGATTTGAGTATCATGTCATCTCCTTTGGTTCGCATATGCCTATAAAAACGCTTCCGATTGCGATTGGTTGACAATGACAGCGAGCTCGAACCCATGACATTTAGGCAATACGACGTGCTCGTCATTGGTGCAGGCGTTGCGGGGCTCAATGCAGGGCGCCTGCTGGCCCACGCCGGCAAGCGCGTCGCCATCCTGGAGGCGCGTGATCGAATCGGCGGCCGCATTTGGACGCAACATATTTCCGCCGAGAATGCATCGCTTAAGTTACCGGTCGAGTTAGGCGCCGAATTTGTGCACGGCTTGCCGCCTGAGACTTGGTCGCTCATCAAACGGGCCGACTTGAGCACGGTCGAGATTGCCGGCTCCGCGTTCTGGTTCGATGGCAGCCGACTGACGACGGCAAACGAGCAACGCGGCGCCGCGGAACGCGTGCTGGAAGAAATGACGCAGTGGGTGCAAAAGCAACCCCACGGCAGCGATTCGAGCTTTGACGAATACGTCAAAAGGCTAAAACTGGATCCACTCACGGCGCGAGCCGCGAGCAACTACGTCGAGGGCTTCAACGCGGCCGATCAACGCCGCATTTCGGTCGCGGCGCTCGCAAAACAGCAGGCTGCGGAGGATTCGATTGCCGCGGATCGCGTGTTTCGAATCGAGGCAGGCTACGCGGCCCTGCCGAATTTCCTGGCTGAGGAATTCACCACGGCGGGAGGCTCGCTGATTCTTCGGGCGCCGGTGAAAAGAATCGTCTGGTCGCGGGACGCGGTGTCGGTCGAGGCCGCAAGTCCAGAGGGCAAGGTTCAATATCGGGCAAATCGAGCCGTCGTCACCGTGCCGCTGGGCGTGCTGCAAGCACAGACGATCGAATTTGTTCCTCGGCCGGCCGAAATCTTGGCTCAGGCCGATCGCTTGGCGATGGGTGCGGTCGTGCACATGGCTTTTGTATTCAAGAAGAAATTCTGGGACCCCAATTTAAGCTTTCTCTTCGCGCCCGGCGAATCGCCGCCGACCTGGTGGACACCCCTGCCTCACGAGGCGCCGCTGCTGACGGGGTGGGCGGGCGGACCGAAGGCCGAGCGCTTGCTCGAACTCATCACGGCCGATGGTGATGCGAGCGCGCTGCGCGATCGCGGTCTTGCGACGCTGGCGAAGATTTTTGCGCTACCCCTGTCGGAGATCCGGCAAATGCTGTCGAGCTGGCACCTGCACAATTGGCAGAGCGATGAGTACGCCCGAGGCGCTTACAGCTATGTGTCCGTCGGCGCCTTGGATGCCCCTGGGAAAATGCGCATGCCGGTCGAGGACACTTTGTACTTTGCCGGAGAGCACACCGACACGGCGGGGCATTGGGGCACGGTGCATGCCGCGCTGGCAACGGGATCGGGCGTGGCCGATCAGATTGAACGGGATGCGGGCACGCGCGGTCAAGCTTAATCGCCCAGATCGACTGCAACTTTCCGCGCTCCGCTGGGTTATTCCCTCGAGCATCCACGTTCGACACCGTTCCTCAGACAGAAGGTCCAAGGCCATGCTCTTGCGTATCCTATTGATGTTGGTTGCCCTTTGCTTCGGCGGCAGCGGTCAGACGATTGCCGATGGCCTCAATCCCAATAGCGCCATCTACCAGCAGGTCAAAGCGCTCGACAGCAAAGTCTTCGATGCCTACAACAGCTGCGACCTGACCACCCTCGCCGACATGGTCGACGACAACTTGGAGTTCTATCACGATAAAACCGGGCTGAGTATCGGCAAGGCCAGCTTCATCAATGCCATCAAGAATAATATTTGCCACAAAGTGAGGCGTGAGCTGGTGGCCTCCAGCCTGGCGGTGTTTCCGCTGCAGGACTACGGCGCCATCGAGATCGGGCAGCACACGTTCTGCAACATGGCCGAAACACCGGTGTGCAAGGACGAGACCGACGGCATCGGCAAATTTTTCATGCTCTGGCAGAAACAGGGCGATCAGTACCGCTTGACCCGCGTCGTCAGCTACGATCACCTGTCGGATCGGGAGCGCAGGGCGTTGCACAAGCATTGAACGCAGCTAATCTTTCCTCGGCTCTGCGTGCAGCAGCGCAAGGTTGGAATTATGGCCGGCGCGGCCGATCCGATAGAAGCGGATGCAAAAAATCGATATCCCGAGCAGCACGACAATCAACGGCACATAAGTCAGCGCGAGATTGCGCAAAACGGCAGGCGGCACCAGCCCCGGCCGCGCGCCTTCGGGAAACTTGACCCAGCCGAGCACCAAGCCGCCCATGAAGATGCCAAGGCCCGAGACGCACTTCTGCACGAAGAACGCGGCGGCGAAATACAGGCCTTCGGTGCGCTGATGGGTGCGAAGCTCGTTCTCCTCCACGGTATCGGCCAACATCGAGGTCACCAATGCGCCGGATACCACGCTCAGGGTGCCGAGCGCGAGCGTAAAAATCAGCAAAATGGGCAGCAGCGCCGGCGATGAATTATCGACGAACCAGCCGCACTCCCGCAGGATGATCGGGGCCGGGGCCAACAGCAGCGAAATGACGGATGCCAGGATGGCGCCGCGTTTCTTATCCAGCCGCCGGGTAATGATCGGCGCGAGCGCCAAGGCCGCAGCGGCGGAAATCAGCGCCGAGAGCAGCAGCTTGGACACTTGATCGGGTGTGAGCTCCCAGTAATAGGTGTAGAAATAGATGCTGAGCGTGGCGACGAGTCCCAAGGCCATTGCAGAAAAAAAGCCGCAGGCAATCATGGCTAAAAAGGGACGGTTGGCGAGAGCCAGGCGAATTTCGCGGGAATCCCGCGACAGATTGAAGGCGCGCTTTGGCGGCGGCGCGCGCAGGTAAGGAATGTAGTGGTGCGTGCCGGCGGTGGAGATCAGAATGGAGAGGAACATGAGCGTCGCCGCCGCGACGGAATATCCATGATAGCCGGCGCGATTCAGCAGCCCCACGGATTGCTCCGCGGTCGGCCGCAGAAAGACCGACAGTGCGATCACGCCCATCAGCACCGCGCCTAAGTAGCCGAAGAAGAACCGATATGCCACCAGCGAGGTGCGCAGGTCATAGTCTTCGGTGAGTTCCGCGAGCAACGCTGCGCTGGGAACTTCATAAAGCGCGATGAGGATGCGCACAATGATGGCCGTGATCAGCAAGTACCAAAATAGCGCGCTCGCGCCCAAACCCGCGGGCGGATTCCACAACAAGTAGTAGACAACCGCGCAGGGCAGCGCCGAGAGGTACATGAAGTAATGCCGCCGGCCGAGGCGCGAATGCCAGCGATCCGAGATGTGCCCGATCAAAGGATCGGTGAACCCGTCGATGATCAGCGCGATCATGATGGCCAGGCCCACCCACTGCGCGGGCAAGCCGAGCAGCTGGTTGTAGAAAATCAACAACAAAAAATTGAAGCCGTTGTCCTTGATGCCGTAGGCAACGGTGCCGAAGCCGTACAACAACTTGGTTCGAAGACCGATCGTGCCCAGCGCCATGCAGGATCCCGGCCAGTAGGAGAGCGGGGGGTTTTACTATTTATTGCTCAATCGGCGTTAGTATACATACCCGAATTAGCCTCCCGCGGGATTCCATATGGCGCTCACTACATCGAAGTTTCGCGAGGAGTTTGAGCTTGGCTGCCGCACCGGCGTGCCGCCGCTCGAGGGATCGCCGCCACTTGCCGCCGCCATATTAATGGCCCATGCGGCATTTGTTCAGCCGGAACGCCAAATCGCCATTTTCGACGCCATTGCGGAAGCGTGGCTGGATCTGGAAAAGGGGGCCGATCGCGCCGCCTGCTTGCGGCGGCGACTTTCGTGGTTGCGCGAGCCGGCCGCCGGCGAGGATTGGCAGACGCCGCGCGCGGTCTGGGACGCTTTTTGGAGCGTGGTTGATGCAGAACCTGCGGCGCCATCCAGCGCGGCCAAAGACGCGGCGCTGGATTTTACCGGCCGGGTGGTCGTGATCGGCATGTGTTATGACGCCGAGTTATTGATGCGCTGCGAGCGCGCCCATTATCTGCATGAGGACGTCAGGAAACTGCTCGCCCAACCGGAGGTGCGCATGACGACCAACGATTTGCGCAACTGGCCCAAGGACAGTCTCGGTAGCAATCTTCTGGACATGCTTACCTCCAAGGGTTACGACCTCGAGGTGATCAATCCCGATGATGTGATGCTGCCGCCGGTGTTTGCGGCACAGAATCGAACCAACCGCCGGATTTTGCAGCTGCATGATGTGTGGCATCTGTTCGCGGGCTTCGGCTTCACGGCGCAAGGGGAGGTCGCGATTTCCGGGTTTCAACTGGCGCAGTTCGGTCAGAATTATTCGACGCGCTTTCTTGCCGCCACCACCACCATGATGTGCCTGCGTCCCGTCGTCGATGTCGATCAATTCATCGCCCTCATTTCCGAGGGTTGGCGGCATGGCCGCCGTGCCCCGCCGCTGATGTCGGTGGAGTGGCATAAATTGCTGGGGCGCTCGATTGCGGATCTGCGCGCCGAGATGCAGGTTGCGCCGTTCAAGAGCCGTACGCCCGAACTGTTGAATTTCTAGGCGGTCGGGGACCGCATGAATGAGTGAACTGCCGGCCGATTCACGGCCGTTACTCGTGTACGACGGCGATTGCCAATTCTGCGCCTACTGGGCGCGGTACTGGCAAAAGTTGACCGTGGACGCGGTCAATTACCGACCGTATCAAGAAGTGGCGTCGCAATACCCGCGGATCTCGATCGCGGATTTTCAGCGTGGCGTGCAATACATCGCAGGCGACGGCAGCCGGGCGAGTGCCGCCGAGGCGAGCTTTCTCACCTTAAGCCATGCCGGCGGCAAAGGCTTTTGGCTCACCCTCTATCGAAAGCTCCCCGGTTTCTCGGCGCTCGCGGAATGGGTTTATGCTTTCATCGCCGCGCATCGTTCTGCCTTCTACCGCATAAGCCTATTGCTGTGGGGCAAAGACTACGGGCCGCCGCGCTACGATCTCGCCTCGTTCCTCTTCCTGCGCTTGCTGGGCCTGATCTATTTGTCGGCCTTCGTTTCCTTTGGAGTGCAGGCGGTGGGACTGATCGGCAGCCACGGTATCCTGCCCATCGCCGAGCTGGTGAAAATCATCAGCAGCAGCGCCGGCATCGAGCGTTTTTTTGCGATGCCCATGCTGTTCTGGATCAACGCCGGCGATCTCGCCATCCGCTTGGTGTGCTGGGGCGGGGCAGGATTCGCGCTGCTCTTGGTCTTCAATGTGCTGCCGCGCCTGAGTCTGCTGGCGCTCTATGTACTGTATCTGTCGCTGCTGTATGCCGGGCAGACCTTCATGTCCTTTCAGTGGGACACCTTCCTGTTGGAGGCTGGTTTTCTTTCCCTGCTCTTAAGCTTCGCTCGCGCGCCGGGGATCTGGCTGCTGCGTTGGTTGCTGTTTCGATTCATGTTCATGTCCGGCATGGTCAAGCTCTTGAGCGGCGATCCCAACTGGTGGAACTTGTCGGCACTGTCGTATCACTTCTTCACGCAACCGTTGCCCACGCCGCTCGCGTGGTATGCCACGCATTTGCCTGTCTCGGTGTTGAGATTCGCGACCGCGGCGATGTTTTTGGTCGAATTGACGCTGCCGTTTCTGATCTTCTGCCCGCGGCGGCTGCGTTTCCTCGCAGCGGTCGGCATTTTGCTGTTGCAAAGCTGCATTCTGATTACCGGCAATTACAACTGGTTCAACCTTCAGACCATGCTGCTCTGCCTGCTGCTGTTCGACGATGCCGCGCTGCGGAAATGCCTGCCGCAGCGCTGGACGAATGCGCTGTCGCAGCGTATCCGCCGACCTTCGTCCAAGCTAGCCTCGCGCATCGTCGGCGCGTGGGGCCTGGTTCTGGTGTTCGCGAGCTTCGTGGAAATGGACCTGCGTTTCGGCGGCAGGCCGCCGGCGGCGCTGCGCGAAATGGACCAATTGATCGAACCGCTGCGTATGGTCAGCAGCTACGGGCTGTTTGCCGTGATGACCACCGAGCGCAATGAAATCATCATCGAAGGCTCGCGCGACGGCGTGGAGTGGCGCGAATACGCGTTTCGCTACAAGCCGGGTGATCTTGCGCGCCGGCCACCCTGGAACATACCTCACCAGCCGCGCTTGGATTGGCAGATGTGGTTCGCCTCGCTCGATGATCCGCGCCGGCTGCCGTGGTTTCAGCGTTTCTTGGAGCGGTTGCTCACGAATGAGCCCGCCGTGACCTCGCTGCTGGAGAAGAATCCTTTCGCGGACGCGCCGCCGCAGTATATTCGTGCGCAGTTCTACTCCTACACCTTCACGGGCAGCGAGGATAAATCCAAGGGCATCTGGTGGCAGCGGCGGCTGCTCGGCCTGTACTTTCCGGAGGCCCGCCTGAAGGTACAATGAACAGAAATCTTGTAGTGCGCAACGGTTTGCCGGGGGTCGCATGAATTCACTTATATTGGGGCGGCGTATCGGGGCATGGCTCGCGCTGCTGGCCTGCATCGAGGGGGTATCGGCCGCAGGCGGCGCGCAACCCGCGGCCGACGAAATTCGCGGCACGGTGAAGAGCGCGCACGGCGCCGAAGCCGGTGTCTGGGTCATCGCAGAGACGCAGGATTTTCAAACGCGGTTTGCCAAAATCGTCGTGACCGACGAGGCCGGCCGCTACCTCATTCCGCAGCTGCCCAAAGCCAAGTACCGCGTGTGGGTGCGCGGTTATGGACTCACCGATTCGCTTAAGGTCGATGCCGCGCCTGGAAGCACGCTGGATCTCACCGCGCGCATCGCGCCCGATGCGGCGAGCGCAGCTCTCGCCTATCCGGCGGCCTATTGGTACGCGATGATGAAAATTCCCGAGGAATCGCAGGTGAACGCGATCGCGGGCGGCCGCAACGGATATCTGATGTGGATGAAGAACATGGGCTGCGTCGGCTGCCATCAGCTGGGCAATCTGGCCACCCGTACGCTGCCGAAATCCTTGGGCTCCTTCAAGTCATCGCGCGAGGCGTGGCTGCGGCGCCTGCAGTCGGGCCAAGCCGGAGGACAAATGATCAATATCGTGCAGGGCACGCTCGCCGGCGTGCCGGTGCCGTATCTTGCGGACTGGACTGACCGCATTGCCGCGGGCGAACTGCCGTCGGCGAAGCCGTCACGTCCGAGCGGTATCGAGCGCAATGTCGTCGCCACGGTGCGCGACTGGTCGGACGGCAAGGCGTATTTGCACGATTTGTCGGGAACCGATCGGCGCAATCCGAGTGTCAATGCCCACGGCAAATTCTATGGGGCGCCGGAATTGAGCACGGATAATTTCCCCATCCTGGATCCTGAGCGCAATATCGCGACCACCTTCAAGGCCCCGGTGCGCGATGCCGACACGCCGACGACGCACGATGATCCCGTGATACAACCGTCGCCCTACTGGGGTGATGAGCGGATCTGGGATAGCCGGGCAGTTGCGCACAATCCGATGCTGGATGCGTCGGGCCGCGTCTGGTACACGGCGCGGATTCGCGCGGCGGCAAACCCGGCGTTCTGCAAGCAGGGCTCGACGCTTCCCTCTGCCATGGCATTTCCCTTGAATACCTCGGACCGGCAACTCGCGGTGTACGAGCCGAAGAGCGGCAAGTACGTATTCGTCGATACCTGCTTCGGTACGCATCATTTGCAATTCTCTGAGGACGCAGACAATACACTGTGGACCAGCGGTGGACGCGACGTCGTCGGCTGGCTCGATACCAAAAAATTCGACTCGAGCGGCGATGCCGCGGCCTCGCAGGGCTGGGCGCCGTTCGTGCTCGACACCAACGGCAACGGCAAAGTGGATGCGTGGACCGAACCCGGTCAACCCGCGGATCCGAGCCGCGATCAACGCGTCAGCGCGGGCTTCTACGCCGTGATGCCGAACCCCGCGGACGGCAGCGTGTGGGGTTCGGTCGCGTTTCGCTATCCCGGCGCGCTCTTGCGCTTTGATCCGCGCACGCGCTTAAGCGAAATCTACAACGTGCCGCCACCCGGCTTCGGTGCGCGCGGTGCCGACATCGATCGCAACGGCGTGGTCTGGGTGTCGTTGGCGAGCGGCGATTTGGGCCAGTTCGACCGCCGAAAATGCAAAGGCCCGCTCAATGGCCCGACCGCGACGGGAAATCATTGTCCCGAAGGCTGGAGCTTTCATCGCTTGCCTGGCCCAGGCTTTGCGAATGTGCCGCAGATGAGCGTCGAGTCGAGCTACTACACCTGGGTCGATCAGCACAACACCTTAGGCTTGGGGGAAAACGTGCCCATCGCCACGGGAAATCTCTTCGATGGCGTGCATGCGCTCGCCGAGGGTAAGTTCGTGACGCTGCGCATTCCGTATCCCTTGGGATTCTATGCCAAGGGTTTGGAGGGCCGAATCGATGATGCGGCTGCCGGCTGGAAGGGCCGGGGACTGTGGATCACGAGCGGCGATCGCACGCCCTGGCACAAGGAAGGCGGCAAGGGCATGAAGCCTCTGGTGGTGCACTTCCAGCTTCGCCCTTCACCGCTCGCCGATTAGTAAACTATTTTGAGGCGGTCGAGGGCTGCACGATCCCAACGCCCGAGCTCGGCAGCCGCCTCATAAGTCGTCTGGAAAAAGCGCAACAGCGCCCGGTCCGAATCGGTCGCTCCGCGCAGGGTTTCGTAGGGCAGCAAAAATTCCCGCGCCGTGGTGTCGTAGTGCGCGCCACCCGGCTCCGCGTTTCGCAGTGCATAGCCCTGCGGCTCAGGATAGGCGTATGCGTAGAAGGCCGGCTGCGCATTCTCGTCGCCCGGCCAAAAGCCGCAGCTGCTGCATTCATGCGAATAGGCTTCGATCATCACGCGATCCGGACAGTGAGGCGCGCCCCCGGGGTGGCGCGGAGCGCGCCGTCCCGAAAAGCGGGTGCAGGCCAGATCGAAACTGCCCCAAAAAAAGTGCACCGGACTTTGCTTGCCGATGAAGCTGCCGCGATAACTTTGCATGACGCGCTGGGTGTTGAGAAAAATCAACCAGCATTGCTGCGCGGCATGGGCATTGTAGGTGGCGTGGTCGTGGTCTTGTGCAAACGGAATCGCGGTGGCCACTTCGACCGGCGATGCATGGATCTTGGGGTCAATCCCCAACGTGTGCAAGGCCTCCATGTATCGGCCAAAAAAATCCGCGACGGTCATGGACGTCAAGTGAAAAGAACGTGCCGAACCGTCGCTGATTTGTATGAGTAGTTCGTGCGAAATGAAGTCGAACTGCACCTCGACGCTCCGGGCACCGAACGGCATCGCAGATGTCGTCAAGCCGCGGGCGGTGAGATAAAGAGCGACTTGCCACCAATGATTTTCCATCGGCGCGAGTGCAAGTCGCGTCTTGCCCACGATCTGCGACCACATATGCAGCGTGCCGTACGTCGCGCGCCAATCCGCCAGGGGCAGCTCGGGCCATTTATGAGCGGGTGTCATCGAGCATTTATTGCCGCTCAGCCCCTAATTGTCAAAAAGTGGCTTCTTTGGCGTCGCTCACCTCGACCCATTTCGCGTTCGGCGCGGCTTCGGCACCGTAGTTGTCGTGCCAGTTCCACCACTTGTACGGCGGACTCTGAGGGTAACCTGGCGGCGAATCCTCCCAAGTCTCCTGACGGCCGAGCGGCGTGATGTCGAGGTAGTTCCAGGTCGTGCCCATCGCCTCGTCGCCGCGCTCATTGATGAAGTAAGTGCGGAACACCTTCTCGCCGTCGCGGAAGAACACGTTGTGGCCGTGCCATTCATCGACGCCGAAGTCGGAATCGAAGCCGTCGGTGATGGTGTACCAGGGCATTTCCCAGCCCATCCGTGCCTTCAGGCGCGCGATGTCCGGCTGCGGCGCGCGCGAGGCGTAGGCGAGGGTGGTGTCGCGCGCATTCAGATGGGCTAGGTGGCTGACTTGATCGGCGCCCAGCGAGCAGCCGCGGCAGGCGTGTACGGGCCAGCCGAAAACCCCGGGCTCAAAGAAAGCGCGATAGACGATCAATTGACGTCGACCCTCGAACAGGTCGAGCAGGCTCACCTTGCCTTTGGGCCCGTCGAACCGGTAGCTCTTCTCCACCGCCAGCCAAGGCATCCGTCGGCGTTGGGCAGCCAACGCGTCGCGGGAATGCGAAAAGGCTTTCTCCTTCACGAGGAACTGTTGGCGCGCAGCTTCCCACTCCTGACGCGACACAATCGGGGGCGTGCGCATGTCGGTCTGCCCGTTGCCGTTGTTCTGGTTGGTCACTTTGTTGGCCATCTCATTCTCCTTTCTCGTGCGAAATTGAGCGAAACGAATTGCCGTGAAAAACGCCTCTGAGCTTGACGATGCACAGCGCCAGAAATCCGCCGCCGGAGCCGGCCCCAGCGACCACCAGGGCGGTGCTCGCGATGCATAATGGACACATAGGTCTCTCCTTTGAATTTGCCGGTACCCATACTGCTGCAGGTTTGGAACGGTGGGGGAGTGACAAGTGTGGCGGGATTCGCTGACCGCATTGCGGTTTGTCTATAAACTTCATTGCCGGATATTGAAACGCTGGGAGTCACAAGTGTGGCGAGAATGCAATGGACTCGCTGATAACGGCAGCAGCGCGGGCGCTTGCGGCGGGTGATGTTCTCGGCGCATTGAAACGGGTCGCGCTGCGTGACGATGCCCCGGCGCTCGCGCTCCGGGGCATTGCGATGGCGCAACTCGGCGACTTAGGCCGGGCCAAGGTGCTGCTCCGAAGTGCGGCGCGCGCCTTTGGTGCGAAGGAGGCCATGGCCCGCGCTCGGTGTGTGGTCGCCGAGGCAGAGATCGCGCTCGTTTCGCGCGATCTGACCTGGCCGGCGAAGTTGCTGGATGCGGCGCGTACGACGCTCGAAGCGCACGGCGACCACATCAATGCCGCACATGCGCGCAATCTGCAGATCCGGCGCCTGCTACTGATCGGACGCCTGCAGGAAGCCGAAGAGGCGCTCGCCGCACTGGACCCCGCGCCCTTTTCACCGGCGTTGCGGGCGGCCCATGAGCTGATCGTTGCGGGCGTCGCCATTCGACGTCTTCGCATCCGGGCAGCGCGCGCCGCGTTGGCGCGAGCCGCACACGCCGCGCGCGTCGCGGCTATTCCCGCGCTAATCGCAGAGGTCGAAACTGCGTCCCTGGCACTGAATATGCCGGCGGCGCGTCTGATCACGGGTGGTGAGCAACGCCCGCTCCTGCTGGAAGAGGTCGAAGCGCTCCTGGTGTCGGGGGCGCTGGTCGTGGACGCCGGCCGCCATGTCGTGCGGGACGATCGCTCTGGGGTCTCGCTCGCCAGGCGCCCGGTACTGTTCGTGCTGGCACGTGCGCTGGCCGAGGCCTGGCCGGAAGATGTGCCCAGGGGCGCGCTCATGGCGCGTGCTTTTCGGGCGAAACGCGTGGATGAATCGCACCGCGCGCGGTTGCGAGTGGAGATGGGGCGGCTGCGCGTGGAGCTGCGCACGCTGGCGGAGGTCAGCGCCACCCAGCGCGGCTTTGCACTGGTGCCGCGCCGCGCCGCTAAGGTCATCGTGCTGGCGCCTCCCGTCGAGGAACGGCATGCGGCGGTGCTCGCCTTCCTCGCGGACGGAGAATCGTGGTCAAGCTCAGCGCTGGCGATTGCGCTGGGAATGAGTTCGCGCACCGTGCAGCGCTCGCTCGATTCGCTGGCGGCATCCGGCAAGGCGCAGTCATTCGGTCGCGGGCGGGCGCGCCGTTGGATGTCTGCGCCGGTGCCGGGATTCCCGACGATTTTGTTACTCCCAGGTCCCCTACCGAGCGACTAGGATGGACCTATGAAACGAGTTGCCGCTGAAATCTTGCGTGAATACGGGCCCTTCCCCGGCGTCGAGCAGGTGCATGGAGTTACCTTCGACGGAAACCATATCTGGTTTGCCGCGGGAGAGAAGCTGACGGCGTTCGACCCGGCGAGCGGCCAGGTGGTGCGCTCGATTGATGTCGCCGCCCACGCAGGCACCGCCTTCGACGGAGAGCATCTGTATCAGATTGCCGAAGATCTCATTCAGAAGATCGATCCCAAGACCGGCCGTGTGCTGGCAACGATCCCCGCGCCCGGCGGCGGCGGTGACTCGGGACTCGCGTGGGCTGAAGGCTCGCTCTGGGTGGGCCAATACCGAAGCAAAAAGATTCATCAAGTCGATCCGGATACCGGCGCACTCATTCGCACCATTGATTCGAACCGCGTCGTCACCGGGGTCACCTGGATCGATGGCGAGCTATGGCACGGCACCTGGGAAGGTGACGAGAGCGATGTGAGGCGTGTCGATCCCGCGACCGGAAAGGTGCTGGAGAAGCTCGACATGCCGCCCGGCGCGGGCGTGTCGGGCCTCGAGTCCGACGGCGGCGATCAGTTTTTCTGCGGCGGCGGACGGAGCGGCAAGGTCAGGGCCGTCCGCCGGCCAAAGCGGGGCTCGGTTAGTACTCTGTGAGCGGTGGCCGTGCGTGGTTGATCCACTTTTGCACGCTCGGTCGACGCCATTGGTGGTTGGCATAGTCGGCGAGCCGCTGAGGCACGGGATCACCGTGGGTCACGAGACGTTGAAGCATCATCGCCAGATCCACATCCGCAATGGACCACTCTCCGAACAAGTTGTCAGTGCGGCCTTCGAGCAGCTGCAGCGCGGCCGCAAACAGTTTTTGAACGGCTTCATTCGCCGGCGCTGAGAGTGCGGGTTTTTTGGCGCCGCAGAATACGACCCAAGTGGGCCGTTCCTCGCGAATCGGCATAAGATCGCTGCGTACCCACGCTTGAACTTGGCGAGCACGCGCCCGGTCGCGCAAGTCGGTCGGATACAGAAGCGTGCCCGCAAAGGTTTCGTCGATGTATTCACAGATTGCCGAGGATTCCGACAACGCGAACCCGTCGTGCACCAGCGTCGGCACGCGCCGGGTGATGGAAGTCGAGGCGAAGCCCGATTCCTGGTGGGCTTTAGCGAATAGTTCGAGCGGCTTGACGTCGAACTCTAAGTTTTTTTCATGGAGACTGACGAACGCGGCCAACGCATAGGGGCTCGCAAAATTGGAGTCGACGTAGAGAAGCATGGGAATCTCTTGGTGAAATGGCGCGGTATCTTAACATCTCGCGCACTGCCACAAGGGGCATGAGAGGGGGAGGAACCAGGGATCCGCGCCCGCGCCGCGGCCGCTCCGTGGCTAGGCGAGAACGTCCAAGAGCGTACCCAACATCTGGTTCTCCGCACTGATCACGTTCGCGCCGGCTTCGGCCAGCACCAGCGATTGATTCAGGTCTACCAGGGAACCGGTGACATTTGGGCTGTTAGGATTGGCGATCTGCTGAGCATCCTGGCTTAGGCGCTGGTTACCCGTGGCGATTGCCGCAAGCCCGCTGGAGGAGACGATGCTGCTGATGGAGGGCCGGTAGTAAACGGCGGCAGAAATAGCGATGAGCACTACGAGCGCTAAGGCCCAAAGAGAGATGCGTTTCATCGGCCTACTTGATTGATTTGTGCGCTTTGAGTATCTCGACGGTCTTTTCAATCGGCAGCGCCTCGACTGAATGTCCATTGCTGACCATGGTGGTTGCCTTGAACATGGAGTTGTACACCGCTTCTTCCGTCGCTTCGATGGCGGCGAGAAACAGAGGCGACATCGCGTCGTTGGTCACAGCCTCGGAGTTTCGCGTCGGCGCCTTGTCGTTGTTACGGACCCTGACTTGTGGTGCGGTCGAGAACGCGATCGCGTAATCGCCGCTGCCGTTGGAGGCTGAACTGCCGGTGCGCGCCACGCCGAGCCATGCCCGCGCGGCGAGTCGCTTTAAGTTGCGTGCATCCAGCGGTGCGTCGGTCGCAATGATGATCATGCATGAGCCATCCGCGTTGTCCTTTCCAATCCCCGCCTGCTGTAGTTCTTTCCGAAGATAGAACTGCCCGAGTGCTTGGCCCACCGGCGCGCCGGCAATCGTGAGAACGCCGCCGAAATTCGTCTGCACTAGTACCCCGACCGTGTATCCGCCCAGGTTCGCGAGCAAGCGCCGCGACGCGGTTCCAATACCGCCCTTCCAACCAAAGGCCACCGTCCCGGTTCCCGCGCCGACGTCACCTTCTTCAACCGGTCCGCCCTTGGCGTTTTTGATGGCCGCAACGACATCGTCAGGGCTGATGTGCCGGCCGCGAATATCGTTCAGGTATCCATCGTTCGTCTCCCCGACCACCGGATTGATGGATAAGACGTCCTCATTGCCGGGCAGGCCCAGCATGTAGCTGATCAGCGCGTCAGCGACCCGCGGCACGCTCGTGGTGGAGGTCAGCAAGATGGGTGTTTCGATATCGCCCATCTCATCAACCTGTGTTGAACCCGTGAGCTTGCCGAAGCCATTGCCAACAAAAATACCGGCGGTCACCTTCTCTCGATAGAGGTTGCCGGAATGAGGCAGAACCGCGGTCACGCCGGTGCGGATGTTGTCGCCGCGAATAATCGTCGTTTGTCCGACCTCGACGCCTGCGACGTCGGTAATCGCATTGAGCGGCCCAGCCGGCAGAACACCTACTTTTAGTCCGAGATCGGAAGCGCGCGGGCGGACATTGGAAGGACTGCCGTTTGCAGTTGAGAACATCGATAGAAACAAAATCGCAGCAACAGCGACTATCTTTTTGTCCATGTTGAGAGCATACCTTTTTCATGGCAGTCAGCCGAATTTGACTGAAAATCCGCGTGTTGGGGGCTCCATTCCCTCCCTGCGCCATTACCGCTAAGCCCCCTGATCGCGATCCGGGACCGGATTCCGCGTTAGCGCCGGCATGCGCATGGCCTCGGTGTGTATGGGCTGCTTGCTGAAGCGTCGGCGCATGCGGTCAAGGTAAACGTAGATCACCGGGGTCGTGAACAGCGTCAGCGCCTGCGAGACTACGAGGCCTCCGACTATCGCGATGCCGAGCGGCTGGCGAAACTCGGACCCCGCTCCCTGGCTGAGGATCAGCGGGATACCGCTGAAAAATGCGCAGCATGTGGTCATCAGTATTGGACGCAACCGTAGGTGGGATGCGCGCACAGCAGCTTCCTCCGGGGCGATTCCCTCCTGGCGCTCGAGCTGCAGCGCCACGTCCACAATCATGATGCCGTTCTTCTTGACGATACCAATCAAAAGGATTAGCGCGATGATACCGATGAGGTTGAGATTGTCGCCCGCAATCATCAGCGCCAGCAACGCACCCAGGCCCGCCGAGGGGAGCGTCGAGAGGATCGTCAACGGGTGGATGTAGCTCTCGTAGAGCACGCCGAGAATCACGTATACCGTCAGTAGTGCGGCCAAGATCAGGATCGGCTCATCCGCCAGCGACTGCTTGAATGCCTGTGCAGTACCTTCGAACGCCCCGGTCAAGTTTGTCGGCGCCCCGAGGTCGTGCCGGATCTTGTCGATCTCGGCCGTGGCCGCGCCGAGCGCCACACCTGGACTGAGATTGAACGACAGCGTGACGGCCGGCAGCTGACCCTGATGGGCAACTACCAGTGGGCCGCGCGCGTTCGGATCGACCCGGACGAATAGCGACAGCGGTACCGGCTTCCCAGTGAGCGGCGACTTGATGTAGATGTTGTGGAACAGCTCCGGGCTAGCCTGCAACGATGGGGGCGCCTCGACGATAACGTGATAAGCATTGAGCTGCGTGAAATATTGCGTCACCTCGTGCTGGCCAATCTGGTCGTAGATCGCCGCATCGATATCAGCGGGAGTGATGCCGAAGCGCCCCGCCGCATCGCGATCGATCTCGAGCTTGACCGCCGCGCCGTCGGATTCCTGATCCGAACTGACATCCCGCAGATCGGGGAGCTTGCCCATGGCCTCGAACATTCTCGGAGCCCAATCGTCGAGTTCCTGCAGGTTGGGGTCGGACAGGGTGTACTGATACTGGGCCTTCGAGTTACGCGCGCCGATGTTGATGTCCTGCTTGGCCTTGAGCACCGTTTTCGCACCGACAACACGCGCGAGCTGCGGACGCAACCGCGCGATGATTTGATCAGCTGTGATCTTGCGGCTCTCGCCACGAACGGTGAGACCAGCGTTGAAACCCACCAGATTTGGTGAGCTGCTGCTGAGATTGAAATGCACCTCGGTGACATCTGGATCCGCGGCAATGATGCGTCCGACCTCCTGGATCTTCTCGGCCGTTTTGGCGAAGGAGGCGTCGTCGGAGGCTTGCAAGCTGCCGTCCAGAAACGCCGTGTCCTGTTGTGGGAAGAATCCCGTCGGGATCAAGCGGTAGACCACGACAGTCGCGATGAAGGTGCATAAGAATACGGTCAAGGCGAGCCGCTTGCGCAACATGACCCAGTCAAGCGCACGCGCGTAGCTGCTCTCGATGGCGTTGAAGCCGCGCTCGAGTGCGCGCATGGGAGGCCACGTCGCCGGTCGAGGGGCCCGTAAGAACTGCCCGCAAAGCATCGGAGTAAGCGTCAGCGACAAGAGCAGCGACATGATTACCGCGGCGCTGAGCGTGAGCGCAAATTCACGTATCAGTCTGCCGACCGCTCCACCCATGAACATTACGGGGGTGAACACGGCAATCAGCGAGACCGAGATCGATAGGATCGTGAAACTGATGTCGCGCGCACCGGCGAGCGCAGCCTGTAGGGGGGTGTCGCCGTGCTCGATGCGCCGCCAGATCACGTCCAGCATCACAATCGCGTCATCGATCACGAAACCCGCGGCGATCGCCAGCGCCATCAGCGACAGGTTGTCCAGGCTGAAGCCCAGTGGGTACATGACGGCCGCGGCCGCCAGCAGCGATAACGGCAGTATGGTGCTCGGAATGACGGTGGCACGCGCGTTGCGCAAGAACACGAAGATGACGGCAATCACCAACAGCACCGTGATGCCCAGGGTTATCTCCACATCTGCGACCGAGGTGCGAATTGTCTGGGTTCGATCAGCGACCACGCGCAGCGTTGCGGCCGGCGGCATGTTGCGCTCGAGCTGCGGCAGCGCAGCTTTGACGCGCTCGACGGTCTGGATGACGTTCGCTCCAGGTTCCTTGAAGACCACAATCTCGATTGTCTGACTTGCCTCGTAGGTCTTGTCGGGATAAGCCCTACCAGGGAAGGTCCAGGCGCCGGACTCAGTGTCCTCGGGACCCTCCACGGCCTTTCCGATGTCGTGAATGCGCACCGGCGCGCCGCGGCTGTAGCCGACGATCATCTGATTCCAGCTCGCGGCATTGAATACCTGATCGTTCGCATACACCGTGTAATCGCGCAGCGCCCCGGTAATCACGCCCTTCGGGGCATTAACCGTGTTCGCAGCGATGCGCGATCGGATGTCATCGATCTGCAGACCCAGCAGCGCAACCTTGCGCGGATCGATCTGGATACGGACTGCAGGCTTGAGTTCCCCGCCGATGAACACCTGTCCCACCCCGTCGATGCGTGAGATCTGCTGAGCGAGGAAACTGTCCGCAAAATCACTGAGCACGGTAAGCGGCAGCGTCGGCGAGGTCAGTGTAATGATCATGACCGGCGCATCCGCAGGATTGACCTTGCGGATGGTCGGCGGCGCCGGCAGGTTGGTTGGCAGTTGGCCCCCAGCCGCGTTAATCGCCGCCTGCACGTCCTCGGCCGCTCCGTCCAGATTGCGGGACAGCTCGAACTGCAGCAGGATCGTGCTGCTGCCCAACGTGCTCGAGGAGGTGAGCTCGGTGATGCCTGGAATGAGGGAGAACTGGCGCTCGAGTGGCGTTGCCACATTCGAAGCCATCGTCTCAGGGCTCGCTCCGGGCAGGGAGGTACTGACCTGCAGCGTCGGAAAGTCGGCCACCGGCACTGCAGAGACCGGCAGGTGCAGATAGGCGACGATGCCAATTAACAGTATCGCAGCCGAGAGCAGCGTGGTCGCGACCGGGTGCGTGATGAAGGGAGCGGAGATGTTCACCAAGTGGCCTGGGCGCTGCGCTTAGGATCGGTGCGCGACCGCTCCCCGATGCTGATCGACATTGGTCGAAGGCACCGGTGCCGTCCGTGCGGGATCCTGTGCGAGAGGGGCCGCGGGCTCTCTTTCGATTGGACCTCTTACGATCACGAGCGCGCCGGGTTTGAGATCCCCCTGGCCGTCGGTCACGACTTCATCGCCCGACTGTAAACCTGAAGAAATGACCGCCCAAGCATCCTGCACGAGCGCCACCTGGATGGGTCTTACCGCGACATGAGAGTCCGGGCCGATCACATAGACGTAGGTCTGCGCCGGCCCGTGGTTGACCGCTGCATTGGGGATTGTCAGCACATCGTGCAGTGAATTGATCGTCAGGCGCACGTTCACGAATTGGCCGGGCCAGAGTTTGCCGTCGGTATTCGGAAAACGCGCCTTGAGTTGCACGGTGCCGGTACTCGGATCGACATGATTGTCGGCTATGCGTAGTTCGCCGCTGCCGAGCAGCGCATCGGTATCCTGGCTGTACGCCAGGGTCGCTAGCGCGCGGCTGAACGTTTCCGACGCCTGCCGCAGCCGCTCGAAGTCTCCCTCGGCGACCGAAAAGGTCACTGCCATCGGCTTCAGCTGGTCGACCGTGATGATCCCGTTTGGGTCGGTCGGGGTCACCAGGTTTCCGGCATCAACGAGCCGCACGCCGACGCGGCCCGTGACCGGTGACCTGATCGTACAGTAGCCGAGGTTGACCCTGGCGGCATTCACTAATCCCTGGTCAGCGATAACCATGCCTTCCAACTCCTCGACCAACGCCGCCTGCGTATCGACTTGCTGTGAGGCAACCGAATCCTGCAACAGCAGCGCGCGATAGCGTTGGAGGTCCAGCTGCGCAAGCTTCAGCTGGGCCTGGTCATGCTTGAGGGTGCCCACGGTCTGCATTAGAGCGGCCTGAAACGGCGCGGCGTCGATCTGCGCCAGCAAATCGCCGGCCTTGACCTCGCTCCCTTCCGAAACCGGCACGCTCAGCAGCCGACCGCTCACCTGCGCGTGGATGACATCTGCCTGCCAAGCCTGCGCGGCACCGATTGCCTCGAGGGCCACCGGCACATCCGCTCGGTTCGCCATCGCTGCGGAAACCGATACGCTTTGAGCCGCGGGCTCCGGCATACGCTGATGGCGGCCTAGCGCAAGCCAGGCAAATAGCCCGGCCACAGCCAACGCGACCACCAACAGACCCCAAGGACGCCTGCGCTTCTGCATTGCCACCTGTTTCCTGAGCCCAAGACGCAAGGTCCATTTAGCTGAAAACAATTCGTCCAACCCAACTTCGGCTAACGAATTATTATAGAGCAGCCGGACAGGAGCAGCGCGGAATGTCCTAATTTATGCATTTTCGCCACAAGCGAGGCTACGGTGCGCCGTTGATCGAGCTCTATTCAGAGGGAATTACGCCGTGGCGTGAATCCGTGTCATCGCCCATATCGCCACTTAAGTGAGCGCGACGTTGGCGAATCGCGGCTAAATCTTCAGCGCCCCGCCGAGATTCTGTCGAAATTTGTCCAATTGAATCGTCATTCAAAAAGACCGGAAGACTTAAGGAGGGCGCGATGAGAGAGCTGATCCTGAAAATGTCACTGTCGATGGATGGCTTCGTCGGCAACCTAGATGGGGGCGCCAAATGGGTCTTCGGCAACGACCCGAAGGCGATCGCTTGGACCGTGGACACTGTTTGGGATGCGAGCCTCCACATCATGGGGAGCCGCACCTTCCGGGACATGGCAGCTTACTGGCCGACCTCCACTGAAGTGTTCGCTCCTCCAATGAACCAGATTCCCAAGGCCGTCTTCACAAGGAAAGGGGTGGGCGCCCTGAAGTCGGCAGATACGACGGCCGCGCTCCGAGACGCTCGCGCCAACGCAGGCACTGCGCTCGGCACAATAAAACAAAAGGGAGCTGAAAGTTGGGCCGAAGCCTACGTTGCCGGCGGCGATCTGGCGACGGAAGTCGCGAGGCTCAAATCTGAGGACGGCAAGCCTATCGTCGCGCACGGCGGAGCAAGCTTTGCTCGCAGTCTTATCGCCCACGGACTTGTGGATCAGTACGCGCTACTGGTCCACCCGATTGCGCTTGGCAGGGGCCTGCCGATTTTCACTGAACTTGCAGCGCCAAGATCCTTCAAGTTAATTCGCTCGATCCCGTTCCCTGGAGGATCGGTGGCGCAGGTTTATCGTCCAGCGTAGATTGGCGGCTCGGCCGCCACGGGATCGAAGACGCAGAAGCGCCGCAGGCGAAAATCCGCCGGCTATCTGAGGCTCCCGAAAGCCGTGCATGAATGTTAAGCGACCCTCAAGGCATGAACGCCACCGCAGAGTGTCAAGATTGATGCGAATTGAAGGACCGGGCGGCAACGACTTAGCCGAGTCCACGCCCGAGCCGCACGTTTTTGGTTTTCTGTCAGGTCGCCCAATTTCTCGAACCAAAGCGCCTTGGGGATGAAATACGCAAAGGACCAAGCTCGCGCTGCGAGATGAATGATCAACGCCGAGACAACCCACCAACGGAGTCTGCCATCGCTCCAAACCAACCAAGTGGCCGCAACTAGCGCAAGCTCATACAACGTGTGGATCGGCCCCCAGAAGCGCCCTCGGTTGATTCCGCCCCGACTCGGCTGAACGATCCCGGGGTTGGAGGGCCATTTGGGATCGACAAGCAGCGTCTCATATAGACCTCCACCCAGTCCGATGCTGCCGAGCACAACCGCTGAGATGGATGCCAATTCGGCAAAAGTGGGGGCTATCTGCACCATGGAAGCTCCTTTCAGGTTCAAACACACATGTTATTGATGCGGGAAAGCACCTCTTTGGATGCATGCCGATATCCGACAAGCCGGTTGTGCCGGTAGAGATCGACGGCTCTTGAGCGCGTCAATTGTGATTTCAGCGGCGTGTAGGCTAACTAGAATACCCATGGCACGAACATTTTCGTCCGCTTCCGGTAAGCCGGGTACTGATTTGGGAACTGCTCCGTCATGAGCTTCTCTTCGCTCCAGGCGCTGTAAAGGAAATAGGCTGCCCCCAGCACAAGAGGTGCAATCCAGAATATGCTCTGCGCGATCATCGAGCCGAACATGGCGAGAATCATTCCGGCATAGATGGGGTGGCGCACCCAGGCATACGGGCCGCTCGTCACGAGTTCTGGATGCTCTTTCTGAGACATGGGCATGCCCCAATTCCTGCCGAGATAGACGCGCGCCCAAATGGCGAGCCATATGCCAGCCGCGCAGAGCACAACGCCGAGAGCGCCCGTGAGGAGGCCGGTGCCGGCTGCATACTCGCGGGCATTTCGCAATGACTGTCTGAAGGCCGGAATACGTAGTGCGAGTACGACGAGTACGAAGATGCCGAGACGCAATCCGGCTTCGCGCCACCACACACGTGCTCCTCTAATGCTCTTTTTCGCGCTGATAGCCGACACAGCCCAATACGCGATTATTACGAGCCACATCGAGAAGATGAGCCAGTTATAAATAGTCTTTGCAGATCCAGTCATCGAGAAGCGTACTCCGGTTCTCGGGCGCGGTCGTGCGAAGTCATGATCCTCTGCTCCGCGTTGCGCCTGTCATCTGGCGCGGCACCGACAGAAATGCGCTGCCGATGGTACAAAAGCCGATGAAATGCAATACGAATCGCGCGAGATGCGAGTATTCCCACTGACTGCGCCATCGGGGCCAATCAGTCGGAATCGCCTGAGCAGTCCAGCCCCGAACCTCGATATTCACGGGGTTCGTCGCCAATACCCAGGTCCCTAAGGCAATCGCGAGACAAGCCGCGCCCGTCGCAGCGAGCCTCAAGGAAGCACGGTCGTGACGCACGCAGTAGGCGAGGATGAGCGCAGCGACAACGGCGGTGACTTCGATAGTCCCGCCAACGGTCGCAAACGACTGGTAGAGCGTTCGCTGCACGTAAAGCCACTGTTGCGCGCCGTAGCCTAGCTTGGCGGACATTTCGAGTACATGTGCGAAGCTCGTCCCCATAAGCAGTGCGACAAGGACAAGGGTGCCAAGGAACCAGCGTCTGAGGTTGTTAGTCATCTACCGTTACTCCGGCCGCCGGGATTTGCCCGCTCGACCAGAGGAAGAATGTTCGCTATTTCGGCGACGGCGCGAAGGGTTGCTGCTCGCGTGCCGGCTTAGGAAAGACCACGAAGTCGCGGTGGGTCTGTTGCACCGGATTATCGCCCATTGCGTGGAGGGCAGTCTGCAGTTCGGGCAGGTTTGAGTAGGAAATCTCGAGTACGTGCTCATCGGCGTGGCTGGGCGCCTCGTCGGGGATTAGCTCGCCGGGCTTTGTGGTCATCTCGATATGTGCACCTAAGACCCACGACACCTGCTTGTCCCTGGTAAAGGCCGCCACACGATCGATGCTGTCGCGATAGGTCTTCGCCTCGTTCATCGGTATGTAGAGACGGTAGGGACCCAGCGAGTCGCCCGAGAATAGCAGTCGCGTTTTACGGTCGAACATCATGATGTGCGCCGATTGGTGGCCGGGCGTCGGAATAATATCGAGCACGCGGCCGCCGAGGTCGTACGACACGATCTGGTTCGGCCAGTCGGCGATCTTGAAGAACTCAGCCACGTCCTTCGGATAGAGGCCGACGACCATGGTGTGTGGTCGCTCCTGGAATTCCGCGTCACCCTGGTGGTGATCGCCGTGGCTGTGGGAATGTGCGACGACCAAAGGGATGGACATCCGATGATGTCGTGCCACCCATGCGGCGATAACCCGGTCGATCGTCGGGCGAACGTTCAGCCCACCGGCTCCCGTGTCGATCAGGAGGGCGCGATTGCTACCGAACAGCAGGTAAAGAAAGGGCCCCTCGAAGTTGGTGCGGATCGACTGGCGGATGACATAGGTGTCGTTATCGTAGCGCTGCACCTGCATCTGCGGCTCGCCCGCCGAAACGCCGTTGATCCAGGGCTTGAATAGCGCCGAGTGCGTTTCCGGGTCTGAGGCATCGGCCGCAGAGCTCGCCAATAGTGGGCTCGTTAGAATCAACATGACGGTCGCGCCGCGCCGGACGCTCTGCATTATGGTGTTCATTTCAAGCATCTCTTTGACGGGCGCGCCGCTGTGGCTCGTAAAGCTTATATTGCCCCCACCGGAGCTGACCTCAATACTTTCTGCGCGTCTGCTCAGTCGCCTGAGTGCGTCTTGAATTGCTCCGGCTTGGGCAACGTGTGACGATTGAAAACCAGCCGCTTTGAAGGATGACCGGAATGAATAGAAGAGAGGCCTTGTGCAGTACGCTGGCGCTTCTAGCTTCGCCTGCGCTCGCGCAAAGAGCCCCCATCACCGCATTGGCGGACTATGAACGTGATAGCGGCGGCCACATTGGCGTCTATGCGAAAAATCTGCGCACCGGTGCGGAAGTCAGCTGGCGGGCTCACGAACGCTTCGTCATGTGCAGTTCATTCAAGGCGTCCCTTGCTGCCTGCGTCCTCGCCAGAGTCGACCGCGGTCAGGCTCGCATGGACGACTCGATCGCTTATGGCGCCGCTGACCTGATGGAGTGGGCGCCCGCTGCCAAGCAGAATTTGGGAAAAGGCGCTATGTCGGTGGCTGCCATGTGCGAGGCCGCCGTCGAGCTCAGCGACAACACCTGTGCGAACGCTCTGCTGGCGCGCTTCGGCGGCCCGTCCGCTATAACCGCATTTTGGCGGTCTATCGGCGATACGGTAAGCCGCCTGGATCACAACGAACCGGAGCTGAACCGCACGCCGCTGGGACGTCCGGAAGACACCACCACGCCTGCCGCCATGGCCGGGACCCTGCAAAGACTCGTACTCGGGAACGTCCTGTCGCCAAACTCTCGCGAGCACCTCACAAACTGGATGTTGGGTTGCAAGACCGGAGATAACCGGTTGCGTGCCGGCCTCCCGAACGACTGGCGCGTCGGCGACAAGACCGGCAACAACGGCAAGGACGCCTCTGGCGACATCGCGGTGACTTGGGATACGCGCGGCGAGCCGATGGTGATCTGTGCGTACACCCGGGGTGGTACGCCGACGCCTCGCCAAGTCGACGATGTCTTTGCGCAGATCGGGCGCTACGTAGGAACGCATCTCTCCGCGGCAGTCTGAGGAGCGCCGATCGTGAAATGGACTTTATCGGAACTGGACCAGCATCGCGGTGCTACATGAAGAACTGTTCCGTGGTGACCTTGTCGTCTTTCACCGTGTAGACGCAGAGCTCTTCCATCTTCATGCGGCCACGGCCCTTGAAATTGACATCCATGGTCAAGGTTAACGCAATGGCATTGCCCACGACCGTGGGCTTCGAGGCGCTGATGCTGTGAACTTGCTCGACGCCCGCCGACCACTTCTTGCCTTTCTCCAAGATGGCTTTGAGACCCTTGGTCTCCTTGGGGAAATCGGGTGTCGCCTGCATTTCGATGCTCACGGCGTCATTGGCGAACAATTCCTTCTGAGCACTTTCGAAATCCCCTTTGTTGCAGAGCTCGGAGAGACGGGAGGCGACTTGTTGCGTGGACATGGGGGATCTCCTCATTAAGGTGGGTACCGGCAGCCGGCTCCCCCATCATATCGCTGCAACGTTACGGTTTGATTCGCATTCTCGTGTAGGATTTGAGGAACTGAGGCCGTCGGGCCGATGCCGCATTTGCCGCAACTTCGTGCATTGCATCGCAGAAAGAAATATATGTAGCGTCGGCCTTGTCGCTGGATAGTTGACGTATTCGCCAAGCCGCCGCCGACGGTGAAGACGTGCCAGGTGGTCATGCCTGCGTTTGGACGTCCAGCAAGTCGGGCCGCTGACACGGGGTTCGGACCGAGTCCGGAAACTTGAGCGACGTGACTGGACACTGACGAATCTCAAAATCGGGCTGGACCTAAAATCATGGCGGTTCTAAATGTATAACTTCACGACATGGGGTATGCGCGTGGTAGTCGCGGTGCCGGCGTTTTACCTCGGCACCGCCTTTGTACCGGCGCTTGGCGCTCAACAAACCGCCGCGCATGATCCCCGCGCTGTGATAGCCGAGTCGCAGGCGATCGCTGCGGGCGGACTCCATGAGCTCAAAGCTGTCGAGATTGGCGGCATACCGCAATGGATCAGCGTCCGCGGCAACGATCCCGATAATCCGATACTGCTTTTCCTTCATGGCGGCCCGGGTTCTCCCATGATGCCGGAGAGTTGGACATTCCAACGGCCGTGGGAGGATTTCTTCACAGTCGTCCAATGGGATCAACGCGGAGCCGGCAAGACCTTCTCTTCAGCCAAGCGGCAACCGGATAACTCCATGACGATCGCTAAGATGCAAGCGGATGCCGAGGAGCTCATCGAGTGGCTTCGGCATACCTACGGCAAGGGCAAGATCTTTCTTATGGGGCATTCGTGGGGGAGCGTACTGGGAGTCAAGGTCGCCCAACATCATCCGGAGTGGCTCTATGCCTATATCGGCGTGGGCCAGGTAGTCAACGGCACGCGCAACGAAGCCGTTGGTTACCAACAGACGCTGCTTCGGGCCGAGTCCGTCGGCAATCGATCTGCGATCCGCGAGCTGAAGTCCATCGCGCCATATCCTGAGCCGGACGGTCGGATTCCGCTCTCGAAAACACAGATCGAGCGCAAGTGGGATGTTGCCCTAGGCGGCATGGTATACGGAAAGGCAAAGGACGACGCAGCACTCACCTGGGCATTGAGCCCGGATTACAGCCGCTACGACATCGAATCGACGCAGCGCGGTGAGCTCAGTTCCGTTGTTATCTTACTTCCCCAAATTGCCTCGGTGAACTTTGATGACATTGCCGAGTTCAAGTGTCCGGTCTTTTTCTTCGCGGGCGCTGATGACCGTACCACGCCCGAAAGCGTCGCGGAGGAGTTCTACAATCGCATTCAGGCGCCACAGAAGAAGTTCTTTAAAATCGAGCGCGCAGCGCACTACGTGGTCAACGAGGCGCCGGGCGAAGTCCTGATGGATCTCGTACAGCATGTGCGGCCGCTGTACCAAAGCGACCGCTTGCCGTGACAGCCGGGTGAAAACCCCTGGAACCTCCTTCCTATCTGAATTATCACGGTCACGGTATTGAGTAATTCGCGGGGATCCAGCGGAAACGCTCCTGGCCCGCTTGAATGTGACCGATACCGGGAAACGCCAGGTGCCCGCCGGCCACCCAAGAGCCATCGGCCGCCGCCATCCTGAATACGCGGAGACGCTGTTCAGCCGCAGCCTTCGGGTCTGAGTCTGCGCTGCTTCCGAGCGAGGGATATGCGAACTGCACAGCGCCCATAATTACTAGATCACCCATGACGATCAACGCCTGTCCCCTGCTTTCGACGACATACGAAGTGTGGCCAGGCGCGTGCCCGGGGGTCGCCAAAGCTCGGATACCCGGCGTGAGCGTGATGTCGGCATCGAAGCTCTGGAATTTTCCAGCCTGGATATAGGGTGCGAACAAAGCCGACCAGAACTGAGTCCAGTTCTTTGTCCAAGCGGGGCCGCTGCCGGGATGTAGGAAGAGGTCTACCTCGGCCTTGGGTGCTCGGAGCGTCGCATTGGGGAACGCGCGCTCAGTTCCGAGCGTCAGACCGCCGACGTGATCGGGACCCAGGTGTGTGATGTAGATTTCATCGATCTGCCCGGGTTGATAACCCGCTGCCCGCAGATTAGCCATAAGATGGCCGGCGCCATGAAACGCGGGCTGATCGTCGAGCTTGCCTCCGGTACCTGTATCGATAAGGACGAGTTTAGTCCCGGTGTTGATGAGGAAGGCGTTATAGGACATGCCAACCGGATCCGTTAGGGCGCTCTCGGAGAGTCCGGTCTTAATTTGTTCCGGCGTCGCAGTCGGCAGCAACCGCGCCGTCGGATAGTCGACGACTCCGTCGTTCAGCGCCGTCACTTCGAAATCGCCGAGCATCACGCGATAGAACCCGGGCTGCGTCTTCACCATGGGCGCCGAAGCGTTGACCGGCACAAAGCTGCAAAAGACGAGCGCAGCACCAATTAGCGTCGAGGATTTATTCATTGAGCCTTCCAGGACATGTCAGAAGCCACCTACAGGCAGTGCGGCCGTCGAAAACGACCAGTCAGTTAAACTTTGCCAAAGGGGTCAAGCTTAAGGAGCACTATTTAATGGCGCAACGCTCACTTTTGATTTTGGTCTCCAGAGATGGAAAGCATGCCAGAAAATGAGGGGTCGGCCGGCGCCTCCTTTCCCACGGCCATTCTGCCGGCTACCGGCAAACTCGGCGAAGACCAAGGGGGCCATGCGCGAGCGCTCCTCGCGGCCATCGTCCAGTCTTCCGAGGATGCGATTGTCAGCAAGACGCTTGAAGGCATAGTCACTTCGTGGAATGAAAGCGCCGAGCGTCTCTTCGGCTTCACTGCCCAAGAGATGTTCGGTGAATCGATCACCCGCATTATCCCCAAACAGCTGCAGCACGAAGAGGTGGAGATTCTGGCGAAAATCCGCCGCGGCGAGCGCATTGAGCGTTACGAGACCACCCGCGTCCGGAAGGATGGTCAGACGGTGGAAATATCCTTGACGGTTTCTCCGGTGCGCGATTCCAACAATCGGATCGTGGGAGCCGCGAAGATTGCGCATGACATCACGCCGCGCCGCCGCGCCGAACGACAGCTCAAAGAGCGCGAGGCGGAACTCTCGAAGCTCGTGGTCGAACGAGATGAACTCCTGACATCGGAACGCGCAGCGCGTTCCGACGCGGAGCGGCTAAGTCACATGAAAGACGAATTCCTCGCGACTCTCTCCCATGAGCTGCGCACCCCTTTGCAGGCCATTCAAGGCTGGGCAACGCTACTGCGGGCCCGCAAGAGCGCCGGCGAGGATTACGACCGCGGTCTCGAAGCCATCGAGCGCAACGCGCGCGTTCAGACGCAAATCGTTAGCGACTTACTCGACATGAGCCGGATCATCTCGGGCAAGGTGCACCTTGAGGTACAGTCCCTCCTGCTGCACGAAGTGGTCAATAACGCGATTGAGGCGGTCCGGCAGTCCGCGGCGGCGAAGGATATCCGGATTCATGCAATCCTGGATTCGAAGGTTGGCTCCGTGCGAGGCGATTCCAATCGTCTCCAACAGGTGTTCTGGAACCTCTTGTCAAATGCCATCAAGTTCACCGCCAAAGGTGGTCGCGTGCATGTAGTGCTGGAGCGCGTTAATTCTCACGTGGAGCTGTCCATCGAAGACAACGGCATCGGCATTCGGCCCGATTTCCTTCCCTATGTCTTCGATCGATTCCGACAGGCGGACGCGGCGATCACACGTCGGTACGGCGGTTTGGGACTGGGCCTTTCGATCGTCAAGCACTTGGTCGAGCTGCACGGCGGCATCGTCCGCGTCAAAAGTCCCGGCGAAAATCAAGGCAGCACTTTCATCGTCACCTTACCCATTTCCTTTGTTCGCGAGAGCCAGCAGCCGACATCGCGGCATTCGGCCATCATCGGGGAGGCGGTGGAGGCGATCGAATTGCCTGAGCTCAAGGATGTCCGCGTGCTCATCGTCGATGACGAGGTGGACGGAAGGATACTGCTGGCGCGTATTCTCGAGGAGCGGGGCGCGCGTCCGCTCTGTGCGTCTTCGGCCGAGGAGGGCCTCGATGCTCTTTCGCGCGAGCACTTCGATGTCCTCCTGAGTGATATCGGCATGCCGGACACGGACGGCTACGACTTGATTCGCGAAGTGAGGCGGCTGGATCAATTAAGGTCTCGACCCATCCCGGCAGTTGCGATAACGGCCTACGCCCGCGCAGAGGATCGCCAGCGCTCCTTGCTCGCGGGGTTCCACATGCATCTCTCCAAACCGGTTGAAGCGCGGGAACTGATCGCAAGCATTGCGGGCCTGCTTCGCCTTACGAGGTAAGAGCAGCGCATTTGTCGCGGCGAACGCCCGTATTAACGCGCGACAAAATCGAAATGAGAACGGTCGTGTGAGGAAAGAAAGCATACCCGGCCCGGTCCATAGAACCCCGACGGACTTGGGAAAGGCCTTGAGTTCAACACCTGCGAAGGCGGCGTGGAAGGATCTAACGCCACTCGCTCGTAATGAGTGGATTTGCTGGGTTACCTCGGCAAAGCAGACGGAGACGCGCAGGCGCCGCATCAAGAGGATGCTGAGTGAGCTCAATGAGGGCAAACGCCGACCTTGTTGTTGGCCAGGGTGTCCTCATCGCCGACCCAAGGCGAAAAGGTGGTTTTGACGCCGTTACCTGCCCACGCCGCATGTCAACGGGGCCCAGTCGTGCAAATCGCGCTCACGGGATTCTGAAGTCGCTGCCAACAGGTCGCGCAAGGATCCGTGCGGCACGGAGGGTTTGGGGATGTGTGCTGCCCAGTTGCGATTGCAAAACCGCTGCAGCCTGCTCGAGTAATGCGCGCCCGCGAGAGTCGCCGCGAACCAAGAGTGCCTCACCGAGCCGCGCGCGCGCCTCGGCCAGCTCCCAACTTTGATCCCAGAGCAAACGCTCGCGTATTTTTGCGGCTTCGCTTAAGGGTGCCACGGCCTCTTCGAAGCGAGTTTCCGCGAGGAGCACCTCCCCCTGCAGCAAAAGCGCTTGCGCCAAACCCAACAACCCGGGGTCCGCAAGCTTTCTGTATAGCGGCAATAGTTCCGCCAGCTCTTGTTCAGCTGCCCTTGCCTGTCCATCCAGGAGCTTGAAGCGTGCATTGTCCATACGTGCGAGCAGAGACAGAGGATGCGCGGCACCATAGCGGCCGCTCGATGTGCTCTGATTCTGAAGGCCCATCGCCTCGGCCGCCGGATGCTCGCCGGCATTCCACAGCGCTTTGTACAGGAACTGCTGATTGTGCAGGGCCAGCGGACTGGCGGCACCGCCAAATTGCTCGCCGATCGCGGTGGCCTCTTTCAAAATCGCAACCGCCTCGACGCTGCGGCCAGCGGCATCGAGCGCGGAACCGTAGTATCCCATCGCAGAAGCGACGGCCGCCGAGTTTCCTGCCGCTGCGCGCTGTTTCTCGAATGCGGTGTGCAACAGTTGCGTTGCCTCGGCGAGTCGGCCGAAGCGTAGCGCGAGGGTGCCTCGATTCGCGGTCATGACGAGCGCATCAATATCGTCCCCGTGGCCCAACTGTCGGTAGATATCCAGCGCGCTGGTGTAGGCGCTCAACGCCTCATCCAACCTGTTCAAAGCGGTGAAAGTAATAGCCAAGGAATTGTAGAGTCCTGCCGTTTCACGATGGTTAAGTCCAGACAGCAAGACGCGCTCGCGCAGCGCTGTTTGATAAGTAGCGAGCGAGCCGGCGAGATTGCCTTGCGCGCGCTGCAGTCGCCCCCGCACAGTAAGGCCTTCCAGGCGCTCTTCTCGGTATAGCTGCGGGGACCGCTGCCAAAAAGCTTCGGCCGAATCCAGCAGCCCGTTGGCATGCATCGTGTTGCCGCGCAGTAATTCAACCTCGGCAAGTTTCTGCTGAACGCCCGCAATCGCCTGCGGATCAGAGGTTGTGCCGGCACGTGCGAGAAAACCCTCGAGCAACGGAGCCTCGCCTTCGATGTCTTCGAGGGCTCCATATAGATCCGCAAGCGCTACCACCACTTTTCCGGCCAGATAGGGGTCGTCTTGATATTCACCCAGCACTCGCTGCGCACTTCGATCGAGCATGGCCTTCGCGGTTGGCGGGCCGTCCGCGTGTTCGGCCGCCGAGGCGCGGAACAGCCGGGTCAAGTGATACCGCACCGCTTCTTCGCGCGTCGCCGCGCTGCGCGCAATATCGCGCTCCTGCGCGATTCGCCGGGCCTGGACGAGGGCGCTTCCCAGCCCGATTGCCAGTGCGGCAAGGACCGCGGCCACGCTACCCACTACCAGCCTGTTTCGAGCCATGTACTTGCGCGTGCGATACCACGTACTGTCCGGCCGCGCGCGCACAGACTCGCCCTTCAAGTAGCGCTCGAGGTCGTCGCCGAGCTCCGCCACGGTCTGGTAGCGTTCCATCGCAAGCTTTTTCATGGCTTTCAAAATGATTGTGTCGAGATCGCCGCGAAGTTCACGACGCGAACGCTGGTCGACGGCCGAATCGCTCGGTCGGCGGATCTCTGCCGCGCGAATAGCCTGTGCGAGCGATAAAGGGCCGTCCGTGCGAAGCGTGTAAGCGCGATGGCCCGCCAGCATCTCGTAGAGCACAGCGCCCAGGGAATAGACATCCGAGGCGGTACTCACCGGTTCTCCGTAGACCTGTTCAGGCGCGGCGTAGTTGGGCGTCAGTGCGATGCCCAATTGATAGGTCAGCGATGCATCGGCAGGAGGCTGTGCAGGCGCCTCATTCACGAGCAGCTTGGCAATGCCGAAATCAAGTAAGTGGACTTGACCCTGGGCATCGACTTGTATGTTGGCGGGTTTGATGTCCCGGTGCACGACCAGCCGCGAGTGAGCGTAGGCTACCGCGCGCGCGACCTGAAGCATCAATTCGAGTCGCGCTCGAACGTTCAGCTGCCGAGCTGAACAGTATTCGTCGATCGGCACCCCCTCGATGTATTCGAGCGCCAGATAGGGCCGGCCGTCGCTCGTGAGGCCCGCATCGTAAAGACGCGCAATATTAGGGTGCTCGAGGGCGGCCAAGATTTGGCGTTCGCGCGCCATCCGGTCCGCTAGCCCCGCGACCGCCCCCAGCAAATGCGGGAGTTTGAGCGCGACTTGGCGTTTGAACAAGCCGTCACTGCGCTCCGCAAGCCATACCGCGCCCATCCCGCCGACGCCCAGAAGGCGCACCAGCCGATAGGAACCTACCTCGTCTCCCGTGGCTGCCTCGGTTTCGGCCGTCGACTGAGGATCGACAAATCTCGGCAATCCCCGCATGAAAGAACCGGCCTCGCCCAGGTCCTCGCGGCACAACAAATTGCGCAACAGCGATCTGACCTCGGGCGGCTCGTTCTGAAGGCGCTCGAGCCAGGCGGGGCGCAGTTCAGCATCCATCGCCAAGGCTTCGTCGAGCAGCCGGCTCAGAGTGATCCAGTCAGCGGGAGCCATGATGCTTCGCGATATCAGGCATGGGCATCCTGTGCACCTCAGATTCTTACGCCGAAGGATTGTCTTCCGTATCCTGGGAAAGTGCCGCCGCGAGGAGGTACCTGGCTTTTTCCCAGATTCGTCGTACGGTGCGATCGCTCACGCCAAGGGCGGTCGCCACTTCCTGCTCAGTGAGCCCCCCAAAATAGCGCATCTCCACCACCCGGACGCTGCGCTCATCGATACCCGAGAGCTCTTCGAGTGCGGCGTGAATTCGCAGTATTTGCTCTTCGTCCGCGGCGGCGGATTCTATAACATTGGTATCCAAGGTAACCCTCGCAAGCCCGCCTCCGCGGCGTTGTGATGCTCGGGCACGCGCGAAATCAACCACGACACCTCGCATAACCTGGCTGGCATAAGAAAAATAGCGGCCCCGATCTTCGAATCGAAGTCCGTGATTATCGGCCATACGCAAATACGTCTCATGCAATAGGGCCGAGGTGTCTAAAAAAGTATTGCGTGAGGAGCGAACCAATCGCGCGTGCGCCAAGCGGCGCAGTTGGTCATAAAGGATGCCGAAAAGCTCGTCCCGCGCAGAAGCATCGCCAGCCTCGGTGCGATCGATTAGCGTGTTCAATTCTGCCATCGCATTCCCTGCCTTGTACGCGCTGCCCACGCGGCTGAATGCCGCTACCTGCGGCATCGCGCGAACCGGAGTTCCGTCGGGGACATCCTGGAAGCGCTGCCGGGTAATGTCAATCTGCGCCCGTTGTTTCCCTCATGGACGATGAGGAGGGCGGCGCATTCAGCTTGCAGACTTCATCGAGGGACTTCAATTCCTCGGCAGCTTAGTCTTCTAGCTGCACGATGATTGGGCATTGCGTCCCATGGGGCTTATCACAGGCGGCCACCAACGTTTGCAATGCATCGCGCAACCTCCCCAATTCCAACATTTTGCCCTCAATGAGAGCCAGCTTTGCGGCCGCCAATGATCGCGTTTCCTGGCAGGCGCCTTTCTTGTCTAACTTCAAAAGGCGCTGCACTTCCTCAAGCGACATCCCGAGGGCCTGCGCGCGCTTAATAAATCGGACCCGTCCGGCGGTTTCGGGCGCGTAATAGCGAAAGCCTCTCGCTCGCTTAGGCGGAAGGCCCACCAAACCGCGGCGCTGGTAATAGCGCACCGTCTCGATGTGAACACCGGCGGCGCGGGCAATGTGACCAATGGTGACCTTTTCCGCAGACATGCTTGACTCCGTACCCGGGTACGCGGTGTAGGCTACACCTCATGCAAACGGCGGCCAAACAACGTTTATGAGTGACAGACCGAAAGTGCTCGGCGCGGCGGGCGGGGCGGTGGGCCTAAGTGCCTTGGCGCTCGCATTCGGGTTGTGCTGTGTGGCGCCTTGGGCAGTCACCTTACTGGGCGTGGGCGGTGCGATTCTGCTGCAGGCCGATCGAGCCTGCGGCGCGCCACCAAATAGTTGCAGTCGATGCTGAACGACGACGGTACGGCCAAAGCGCCGAAGGATTGGACTCGCAAGCCGGCTGCCGCACTCATCTGGTGGTGTGTCCCGATCGCGCTGGGTGTGTCAGCCGATTTCTTGACCTCGTCCTCTCGAATCGTCGCCGCGGTGTGGGCGGTCGCGTTCGCGTGGATGGGAGTCGGTTGCCTGCTCAACGCGCGCCGCTGCCACCGCTTGCATTGCTATATCTCGGGCCCTGTTTTATTGGTGGGAGCCCTCGCGGTAGGGTTACTTGGGGTTGGCGCCATCACCCCGGGTCCGCACACCTTGAACAACACGATCTCGATCACGTCGGTACTCGCGCTTTTTTCATTCGTGCCGGAAGTGATCTGGGGCAGGTACGGCCGCCGCAAGCGGCTCAACTGATCGAACAAGAGCGCTTCGCGGTCCATGGACTCTCCGTCAGGGATTCATCGTCGCCGGCAGCGTCACCACAAGACGATTGCGCTGATTCGCGCCGCGCTCATACCGCATGGTACTCGCGATTTGACGCACGATCCGGAGACCGAAACCACCGTCGGGCGCCTCGGCAAGAGATCTGGGCAAGGCTGCATCCGTACGGCTGCAAGGGTCGAACGGGATCCCATCATCCTCGGCTGCGATCACAACGCGATCGGCGCCGATCTCAATGACCATGTCGATGTGCAGTTCGCCGCCCTGCGGTGCGCCGTAGCGCAGGATGTTGCCGGCGATTTCCTCAAAGACCAGTTCAACGTGGTAGCGAGTGCGAGCGGAAAGCTTAACGGCGTCACGATCGAGCGCGCCGCGCAACGCCTCGAAGCCCTGTTCGAAGCCGCGCAGCGTTCCGGAAAATAGGAGCCGAATTGGGCGCGGGTCGATGCGATGTCCCCGGGGTAATCGAGCTCTCGTCAGGAACGAGCCGCCGCCAGCGCCGATGCGGCATCGGGCTGCACCGAAACAATTTCCCCGAGTGAAACCGTGTTGAATACTTCTGCGACAAGGGGCTTAGGTCCATACAGCACCAATTTGCCCTGCTTCTTGGACAACGCTCGCGCCACGGAGATCAGCATGCGGATGCCCATGGAACCGATAAAATCAACCTCGGACATATCGATCGCGGCGCGCGCGGCCCGAGGCACCAGCGTCGCGGTGAAACGCAATTCGATACCGGCGACGCCCGGGGTGTCGAGCCTGCCGACCAGCGCAACGTCGAGGACGCCATCCGCAGCCTCTTTGACCTTCATTTCCATTGTTCTACCCCTATCGATGTGCCGTTCCGTGCCGGGCAAGCGGCCGGAGTCCGCAGGGTGCAATCATGCACGAACTGCGGCAAAGTAGCGCCGAATAATTAGCCCGCCGGCGCCGCCGGCACAGAGTGCGCGCGACCGATGCAACATAACGAAATGCGAGCACACCCATGAGCGTCGTGCCGGTACTGGAGAAATCCGTCAAAGCGCGGACCCAAGCATTGGCCGAATCGCTGTTGATGCGGGATGGAGCGCACGCGCGCGCCTTCGATAATCTCATTTTGGCGCTCATCGTTGTCAGCGTCATTTCGGTCGGACTGGAGTCGATCGCCGGCCTTCCCGTTTGGGCCAGACAGGCACTGTGGGTCGAAGAGATCATAGTGGTCGCGCTTTTCTCCTTTGAGTACCTGCTGCGTCTGGCGACGGCCGAGAAAAAGCTCGCGTTCATCTTCAGCTTTTACGGCATTGTGGATCTGGTCTCGATCGCACCCTTTTTTCTGATCGGAATCGACGCTCGTTATGTGCGGGTACTGCGCCTGTTGCGGCTGCTGCGGGTGCTCAAACTGCAGCGGCGGGTCCTCGAAGATACGGTCGCGGCGCGGACAGCGGAACTTGCCGAGCGAAACGCCTTGCTCGAGAGCGCGCAGGCGCAGATGAGGGCGGAACTCGACGCTGCATGCGCCATGCAGAGCGCAATCTTACCGGCGAATTTCCCGGTCAAGGCCTGCTGCGACGCTGCGGCACGAATGACGCCGGCCACTACCATGGCAGGGGACTTCTACGATTTTATCGAGCTGCCGGACGGGCGGATAGGACTCGTCATGGCAGACGTCTCGGGCAAAGGTGTCCCGGCGGCATTTTTCATGGCCGTCTCCCGCACCAACCTGCATGAGCTCGCCGTGCACCATACGGATCCCGGCGCATGCTTGGCGCACACCAACGATCTTCTGTGCACGCAGAATCCGATGGACCTGTTCGTGACCGTGTTTTATTGCATTTTCGATCCGGCGACCGGCCGGCTGGATTATGCGAATGCCGGCCACAATGCCCCGATCCTGCGGCGCGGCGATGGGTCCATCGAGACGCTGAGCGGATCGGGCGGCCGGATGCTGGGCGTCATGGAAGGCGCACAGTTTATGAGTCACCGAGCGGACCTGCGGCACGGCGACCGGCTCATTCTCTACACCGACGGCGTGACCGAGGCATTCAATGCGTCGAACGAAGCGTACGGGCAGCAGCGGCTGATCGATGAGATTAAAGCCCATGGGGATGGGCCCGCGGGCGGATTGGTCGAACGGATCTGCGGCAGCGTCACGGGCTTTGCCGGGCAAGCCGCGCAATCCGACGACATTACGCTAGCCGTCATGGTGTGGCCTGCGGCAGTCTGAATGTGTCAGTTTTGTAACAGTGATTGTCATCTGATTGACACACTCCGGATGAGAACTGCGCATCGGCCAAAATTTCGCGCCGCAGCGATACTCCGATTCAATTGTTCTATGTTCTGGGGCACCCTTGGGCAGCGCTATCTCGTTTCAGGAGTCATCAAACGCTGCCGTTGCAAAGCGCCAAGCGCTGGCGGCGTTGGGGGAGATCCATGGAGTCTTTCAACCAATTGTCGAGGTGGCGAAAGGCGAAATCATCGCCTACGAAGGGCTGATACGCGGGCCTGCCAGCTGTCACTTGCCGGCGGCTTTGTTTGCTGCCGCCGCGGTGCGCGGTTGCAGCGACGAGCTCGAATATCGTGCCGGCGAAGTGATCGTCCAGAATTATGCGGCCGCAGGGCGGCACGGCCAGCTGTTCGTGAATTTTTCGGCGCAAGCGGTCATTCGCCTGGCGTCGAAACGCGGATGCGAGCAAATCCATCAGGTTCTGACCCGCTGCAACATGCCTGCCCGCAGACTCGTCATCGAGATAACGGAGCACGAACGCGTGGCGGATCACGCCAGCATGGCTGCCGCCATCCGCATTCTGCGCAGCATCGGCGTGGGCATCGCGCTTGACGACTTTGGCGACGGCGGCTCGAGTCTGCGTCTGTGGGCCGAAATAGAGCCGGAATTCGTCAAGATCGACCGATACTTTTGCCACGATATCCATAGTGACGGACGCAAGGTACAGACGGTCAAGGCGATCTTGCGGCTTGCCGAGAGTTTCGGCAGCCGAATTATCGCCGAAGGGATAGAGCGGGAAGCGGACCTGCGCGTGGTACGAGATCTGGGTGTAGATTGCGTGCAGGGTTACGCCTTGGGATACCCCTTGCCCGAGCCTGCCGAGAACATTCCAATTACCGCCGGGGCGCTCCTCAACGCGCACGATATTGCCGTGTTTCCGCAGTTGCGACGTGCCTACAGCCCCGCGCTAACCGCCGCGCAGCTCGTCAATCCCGCACCGGCCGTTTCTCTGTCGACGAACAATCAGAAACTGCTGGAACTCTTTCACGCTCATCCGGATTTGCCTGCGGTGGCGGTGCTCAAGGAGGGGCTGCCTGTGGGCATCGTCAATCGACGGCGTTTCCTGGAGCGCTACAGCTTGCCCTACTATCGTGAAGTCTACGGCAGAAAGACGTGCGATACGTTTATGGAAAGCGACCCGTTGCGCATCGAGGTGAGCCAACCGCTCGAGGAATTGATTCACGTGCTGACGGCGAAAGATCAGCGCTATCTCAACGATGGATTCGTACTCGTCGATTCCGGCAAGTACGTCGGCATTGGGACCGCCGAACAATTAGTGCGGTCCGTGACGGAACTGCGGATCGAGGCCGCCAGGCATGCCAATCCATTGACCTTCTTGCCCGGGAATATTCCGATCACGGAGCACATCCGACGCTTGTTGCTGAGCGGTACTCCGTTCTGCGCGAGCTACTTCGATTTGAATTATTTCAAGCCCTTCAACGATCGGTTCGGCTACTGGCAAGGCGATAAAATGATCCGGCTCCTGGCCGGCGTCATTACCCAAGAGTGCGACAGGCAGCGCGATTTCGCGGGGCACGTCGGCGGCGACGATTTCATCGTGCTCTTTCAGAGTGAAGATTGGCCGAACCGTTGTTCGCGGATCATTGAGAGATTCAATGCCTCGGCGCCCGCGCTGTACGATCCTGACACACGGGAACTGGGCTATATCGAATCTGAGGATCGGCAAGGCAATCCCACCCGTTTCCCCTTGACCACCTTGTCGATCGGCGCGTTGCGGGTCACGCCGGGTGAATTCGATAGCCCGGAAGATGTGGCAACGGCGGCCGCCGCCGCCAAGCATCAAGCGAAACGTTCCAATGCGGGCCTGTTTGTACTGGATTCGGGCGCGGCCGCCCGTTTGGGTGGCCGGACGCTTCTTCGTGAGTCGGCGTGAGTTCGAGGCTAGTCTCAAGCCGGAACACGAGCTGACAGCCTCTCCCGGCCGAAACCGGGAGAGCCGTTCTGCCTTACATCGTTTCGTCGCCTGAACTGGGCAGCGTCTGGCTGGTCGTGTCGACCGTCACCCGCACCGCTTCAATTCTGCCCTTAATCGGAAAACCCGGCATGAGCGTCTTTCCGTCCTTCTCGAGCTGGCGGATTTCGAATTTGCCAGTATAGCTATTCGCATCCTCGCCCAGAATGATGTGCTGGCGAATAAAGGCCGGTCCCGTTGATCCGCCGAAGGGTCCCGTGAAGGACGAGTCCCAGGAGTTACCGATGTGGTTAAGTTCGTAAGTGTAACGGCCAGTCCGTTTCCAAACCCCGAGGCATGTGGCGCCCGTGGTGGGATTGCGAATGGCGGAATAAGTTATCTCGTTGCCGTCGGCGAACCACATTGTGTTGCCACCATCAATTTGCTTCCCATTGGGCGGTCCATTCGCACCATTGCCTTCAGCGATGTATTTGAAAGCCCACAGTCCAACGATAGGTGCGTGAAAAAACCCTGGCGACCAATCACCATCTGCGTCACCGTAGGCGGTCTTTACAAAATAACCGTGCGAGCCCGCGCCGCCGTAACTGCTATCGAAGCTGGTCTTCTTCATGAAGCTCGACATGTCCAGACAGCCGGCATTGGCCTGCTGGGTGAGCGATGCACCGGTGACGAGGGCTGCGACGCAGAGAACCCACTTCAGTCTCTTACAAAATCCAGGTTGATGACGCATTCTTTTGATCTCCTTAGTAATTTTGAGAACCCAGGCGCGCTGCGATGAAAGAGCGGCTTGCGGATGGAACTGCTTGTGCGTTGCCATCCTGCACGTGGCTTTCTTTCGGATTACTTTCCGATCACTACGCGCAGCGAGCGCGGCACACAATTTTTGGTGCTAGCATCATTGAAACCTCAATAAGCGGGGACGGCATGGATACTGCAAGCGCTGGGATGATCTCTAACGACGAGCGCTCGTGGGCAGGCATGCGCAAAATCACGATGCCGTCCATGCCGACGAGTTATCCGCTCACGGCGCGATACCGTCGCCTCGATCAACTTCAGGCATGCTCGCTGCTATGGGTGGCAGCGCCAGCCGGCTACGGCAAGAGCACCTTGTTGAGCGGTTACCTGCGATTGCGCCGGCGCCCTGCGGCGTGGTATCAGTGTGACGAGGGCGATGCCGACATCGCCTCGTTCTTTCATTTCGTTTCGCTGGCGTACGAAAGTATTAGTGCCGCGCCACGCCAGCTGCCCCGCTTTGTACCGCAATATTCGTCGGCCCTCCAGACCTTCGCTCGGAATTTCTTCCGCCACTGGTTCAGCGGACTCTCTCCAGGCAGTACGTTGGTCCTCGACAACTGGCAGGACGTTCCGCCTGGCTCCAGGCTCACGCAACTTTTAGAGACGATCGCCGGTGAAGCGCCTGCCGGAGTGCAAGTCTTTGTCCTCAGTCGGTATGCGCCAGACGCGGCCTTGAGTCGGCTATTGGCGAGCGAACGCATGGCCGTTCTGGGTATCAACGATCTGCAATTGTCGAAAGCGGAAACCCGCGCCATCGCGCGCGGTCGTGGGCGATCGATGAGTGCCGAGAACCTGGAATCGCTCTATCGGCTGACGCAGGGTTGGGCGGCAGGGGTCACGCTGTTGCTGCGTCATCCCTGGACCGACACGCTGCCGCGGCAGCCTCATAACATTGCTTCCGACCAAAGCGTCTTCGGCTATTTTGCGGCAGAGGCCTACGGCCGCCTTCCCGAGCGCGTCCGCGAGTTTCTGCTGACCGTGGTTTGCCTCGAACACATTACCACCCCGCTGGCCCGACGCGTGTCGGGTAGTGAAGATGCGGGCAACATCCTTGACGAGCTGGTGCATCAGAACGCCTTTACCGTGTATCGCTCGGACTCGGACAGCTACCACCTGCATCCTTTGTTTCGGGAGTTCCTGCAACGGCAGTGGCGCCAAAGGCCGGCGCAAGAGCAGCGCGCCGCACAGCTCAACACAGCCCGCGCGCTTAGGGAGTTGGGGGACCGCGAGGCTGCCTTGCGGCTTTACATGCTGGCACAGGCGTGGCCGGACGTGGTTCAATTGCTCCGCCAGTTCGCGCCCGTACTAGTGCGGGACGCACGGCTGGAAACATTGCAGGCGAAAATCGAAGCGCTGCCTGTGGAATGGGTGTGCCGGGACGGATGGATCGTTTACTGGCGCGGCGTATGTCGCAATACCCTCGATTTCGCCGCCGCGCGCGCGGACTTCGAGCGGGCGCATGAACTCTTCCAGAAGCATCAGGATGCAGTGGGCGAGATGCTCGCGGCCTCTGCTGTGCTGATGCATATCACGTTCAGTTACCTGGACTATGGGCAGATGCTGCCGTGGATCGCACGCCTTGAAGGCTCTCTCGGTTCGACGCCGACCTTTGATGACCCGTCGGTTGAACTCCAAATCCGGACTGCATTCATGACGGCGCTGTCGCAAGCCCTGCCAAGCAGCTGTGGGCTGGTCGACAGCGTCGACCACGTGTTTCGGCTGGTGAGCAGGGAAACAAATGTCGCGATGCGCGCCGAAGCGGTGGCCGCCCTGATGCTCTACTTCGCGCGTTTCGGGCAAACCTCGCAGTACGGTGAATTGGATCACCATATAGAGGCACTGCTCAAGGATGATGCCTTGCCGCCGCTGCACCGGCAAAATCTCATTTGGCTCAAAGCCTATAAGCTGCACGCCGCCGGTGAAACCGCCCAGGTTATGTCACTGCTCGCCGAGGCCAGGGCATTGGCGCGCCAGCAAGGCATGCATGCGGAAGACGCCCGCATGAGTGTGTGCGAATTGCAGGCCCAGTCTCCGGATGCTACACCCTCCGCCGCCCTGCAATGCTTCTCAAGTCTCGAACCCTACGTCGCCTCCATGCCGCCGATCACGCGGGCGCACTTCCTGTATGTCCGCGCCGTCTTCGAACTCGCTTGCGGCCACCTGCGCGAAGCGCTGAACTACGCTGAGGCCTCGCTACCGCTGGTTCGCGCCTGCCACTGGCACATCGGCGAAGCGCTGTCGTTGGTGGGATTGGCCGAAGTCTACTGCTGCGCCGGACGCCTTGAGGACGCTTGGAATTGTGTGGCTGAATGCGATCAGCTTCTGGCAGAAATTGACGCGCCGCTCGTGCGGTTCAACGTGGGCCTCGCCCGTACCGAAATCCTGCGCCTCCGCGGCGTGCATGGAGCCTACGTGGCCGAGCTCACAGACGTTATGAGACTCGGACGCCGGCAAGGCTACGCGAATGGTTTTCACACGAGCAGCCAGCTCCTCGATCACCTGATTCCGGAGGCCTTCGCACTCGGTATTGAACCTGGCTACTGCCGTTGGGTGATCGGCAAGCGTAGGCTCGCGCCGCCCTCGCCGCAGTGCCTCGCCTGGCCATGGTCGGTCAAGGTTCGAACGCTGGGGGGATTCAAGGTAGAGGTGGGGAACTCGCCTGCTCAATTTGAAGGCAAGGTGCAGCGCAAGCCAATCGAACTGCTGAAGTTGCTAGCGACCCGAAGCGAAGGGGTACAAGCAGCCGTAGCCATGGATACGATCTGGCCCGAGCTCGACGGAGATGCAGCACGCAATGCGCTGGACTTGGCGCTGCATCGCTTGCGCAAGATGCTAGCCTGCAAGCACGCGGTGATCACTAACAACGGGGCTTTGGCGCTCAACCTGCGGGTGGTGTGGCTCGATGTGGCCGCCCTTGACGCACTTCGCGCGTCCATCGATACAAATCCAAGGGCGGCTGCGGAGCAAGTGCTTAAAATCTATCAGGGCCCATATCTCGCGGGGGAGGAGGTCCAGGGTCCGTACGCCACCGCCCGGTTGCAGCTGAGAAAAACCTTCACGCGCGTCATTGTCAGGCTGGGAAAGCAATTCGAGAAGGCAGGTCAGGGAGATGCAGCCCAGCGCCTCTACGAGCGCGCACTGGAAGTTGAGGCAATTGAACTGCGTGTGTGCCAAGCAAACGCGCAGGGTGCGCGGGAGGCAGATGTTGTACTCTGCGTCGATGGCACGGTGTCGCAGCAAAGCCAAACGCGGTCGGCGTAGCTCCATCGGTTGGCTGCCGTCGGCGCCACGTCGGTCCCCGGGCGGTGCAGCAAGCGCCGCGAGTGATTGATTTATAAGGAGCCCGTATCAACCCAGCGCGGCTGAAAATCCTGCGTGTCGGCGGTTCAATTTCCGAATCAGGTATTCACCCGATCCGCGGCTCAGTGGGTTACTTGATTGCTCGCGTCTGCTAACTCCTGATATACGGGTGAGGGATGCGGGCTGGGTTGTTCCAGCGAACCTCGGTATACGGGAGAGGGAAATGCAGAACGCGAAGGGCGGGTCCAGAGAGGTTATTTCACCCAGCAGTTACGCCGCTGACCTGGCCCGGAATGAGCCGACTTCCGAGCTGTTGCGCGAACTGGTGGCGCACCTTCGACAGAATCGCACGCTGCTGCGAGAGGAGTGGGTCACCAGCATCACGGAAGCGCGGCTCCTGACGGCGATGACTCAGGAGGAAATTTTCGCCGAAGCGACCTCCGTCTACGATAGCTATGTCGCGGCCTTGGAGACCGGTACCTTCGAGGCGCTGCAGGCCTACGCTCGCAATCTCTCGGAACGCATCATCCCGCGCGGCGTAGAAACCCACGAGGTGGTGGGCATCGTGCTGCTGCTGCGCGACGTGTTGGCACGATCATTGTTTGCCAAGTATCAAACCGATTTCGAAAAGCTCAACCGCATCCTGGATGCTTATGAGCCGGCGGCCAATCGCATCGCCAACACCGTGGCGGTCGGCTTCGTGCAGGAGCGGGAGCGCGTCATTCGCCAACAACAGGAAGCGATCCGCGAACTGTCGACGCCGGTGTTGCAAGTTCGCGAGCGTTTACTGATTCTGCCGATCATCGGCGTGATCGATCCGCAGCGCGCGCGACAGTTGACCGAGCAACTCCTGCGCGGGATTCGCACCAACCGCGCCAAGGTCGTGGTCATCGACATCACGGGCGTTGCCGCGATGGACGCCACGGTGGCCAATCACCTGGTGCAGACTGTCGAGGCTTCACGCCTGCTGGGCGCGACGGTGATCGTGACGGGCCTGTCGCCCGAAATTGCCCAGACGCTCGTGACGATCGGTGTGGACCTTGGCAAGATGAACACCGTGGGCGACCTGCAGGGCGGTATCGAACAGGCCGAGCGGCTGCTCGGCTACAAGGTCGTACCCTCGACTTAAGCTACGAGTAGCCGACGTGGAAGTCCCTATCCTCAAGCAGGGTCAGTTCTTGATTGCCACCATCCAGGCGGCCCTCTCCGATGCCGATTTGTTGCAGTTGCGCAGTGCGCTGGTGCACCAAGTGGTGCGCTTCCGGTCGCTCGGGGTCATCGTAGACGTCACCGCGATGGATGTCGTGGACTCCTTTGCGTCGCGCACGTTGCTGGAGATCTCACGCATGATCCGCCTGCGCGGCGCCGCTACCGTTATCGTCGGCATCCAGCCGGATGTTGCTTTCGCCATGGTGCAGCTTGGGCTGACGCTCGAGGACATACCCACGGCACTGGATCTGGAAGAGGGGCTGGCTTACCTACAGCTGAAGTTCACGGATACGAACTAAACCGCCCCAGTGACCAAGGATGTTCAAATTCCCATCAACTCGGACAAGGATGTTGTGCTGGCCCGCCAGCAGGGGCGATCGCTTGCGCTGCAATTGGGTTTTTCCCTCAGCGAGGTGACCTTGATTGCCATGGCAATTTCCGAGCTGTCGCGCAATATCGTGCTATATGCGGGCACCGGCACGGTCACTCTGAAGAGTATCCACGGATCCAGCCGCGTCGGGCTGATGATTGTCGCTGCCGATGCAGGTCCGGGAATAGCCGATGTGACGCGGGCAATGCGCGATGGATACTCAAGTTCAGGGGGACTCGGGCTTGGGTTGCCCGGTGTACGGCGCCTGATGGACGAGTTTGACATCAGCTCCGAGATCGGCCGCGGCACCATCGTCACGGGAAAGAAGTGGCGATTATGAGTGAGGTTCAGTCGCCCATCGAATACGCCGTGGCGAGTTTCGTGAAGCCGGGCAATAGCAGCTCAGGGGACCTGGCCGTGGTCAGGTTTTACGAGGGCGGGGCGCTGCTCTCGGTCATCGATGGGCTAGGGTCTGGCGATGAGGCGTTCATCGCCGCGCAATGCGCAAAGTCAACCCTTGACGAACATCCGCAAGAGGCGGTGGAGGCGCTCGTGACACGCTGTCACGAAGCGCTGCGCGCGACCCGGGGCGCGGTCATGAGCCTCGCTGCCATCGATTTGCAGCGCGGCCTTTTGCGCTGGTTGGGCGTAGGCAACGTGCAAGGCATTGTGTGTCGGTCCGACGCGGTCGCGCGCCCCTTCCGCGAGGAACTGTTGCTCAGATCCGGAGTTGTCGGGGCACAGTTGCCGACACTCCGATCGGCGGCGATTCCGATTCGCCGGCACGATACGCTGATCTTTACGACCGATGGCATTCGCAGCAATTTTGCGGACGGACTGGCTGCTTCGGCCACGCCGCACTCGCTCGCACAGAAGATTCTGACCAATCATCTGCAGGGCCGCGATGACGCGTTGGTGCTGGTGGCGCGTATAGCTTGAGGTGCCGGGCGTGGATACAATCAAACCAATGCATGCACTCGAAGCGCCCCTGGAGGATCAGTTTGCGGCGGCGCTTGCGGCCTATGTCGCCGACGCCGAAGAGGCGCATCTCGGCCGCGCCTACGAACTAGGCAGGGCCGCACTGGCGCAAGGGTGGAGTATCCCCGACGTCGTCGCGACCTACGTCCGGGCGTTGCTGGCGGTTTTCGGCGAGGCTGGAAGCAGCGGGATGACCCGCTCATCGCTGCAGCTCAGTGGCGCATTCCTCGCCGATGCCTTGTCATCGTATGAGATGACGCACCGCGGATACCGCGAAGCCGTGATCGGGTTGCGCCACCTCAACGAAACGCTCGAGCAGGAGGCCAAGCGCATTGCGCATGCGCTGCATGATGAGGCAGGGCAGCTGCTGGTATCGGTGCACTTGGCGCTTGCCGAGCTAGAGCGCGACTGTCCCCTTGCCGCACAACCCGGATTTCGCCGCGTGCAAGGGCAGCTGGAGCAGATTGAATATCAGCTGCGGCATCTGTCGCACGAGTTGCGGCCCACCGTGCTCGATGATCTTGGGTGGCTGGCCGCCATCGAATTCCTCGCTGACGGGGTCTCCAAGCGCGCGCAGCTGCCGATTCATGTGCGTGCAAGTTTCTCCGGGCGTTTGCCCGCGCCGATCGAGACCGCGCTGTATCGGGCCGTCCAGGAAGCCTTGACCAATGCGAGCCGGCACGCGCGCGCGAGTTGTGTGCGAATCGAGGTGGACTGCGAAGCCGATAGTCTGCGCTGCGTGATCAGCGATGATGGCATCGGCTTCGATGTCGCCGCGCGCGACGGTGGCGGCGGGCTGGGACTCAAGGGCATGCGCGAGCGGCTGAGCGCGGTTGAAGGGACGCTGATGATTGCATCTGCGCCGGGCGAGGGCACGCGGATTCGGCTGCAGTTGCCGATGGAGCGCTAGGTGCGCACAAGCGTCATTCTTGCCGATGATCACGCCATTGTCAGGCAGAGCCTGCGAGCGCTGCTCGAACGGGAAGATTTTGTGGTCCTCGGAGAAGCTGCCGACGGGCAAGAGGCAGTCCGCCTGGCACAAAGCGTGAATCCGGACGTGGCGATCATGGACATCAGCATGCCGCTGTTCAACGGACTGGATGCCGCGATGAATATGAGCAGTACCTGCCCGAAGACCAAGGTCATCTTGCTGACGCAGCACGATGAGAAGCCCTATGTCGCACGGGCATTGCGCTGCGGGGTGAAAGGCTACGTCCTGAAAAACCAGGCCGCCAACGACCTGGTGCAGGCGATACGTGAAGTCTGTACCGGCAAGGTCTACTTGAGTCCGGGAGTCTCCCGCGCCGTCGTAGATGCCTTTGCCGATCCGCTTCGTACCGATGACGCGCTGTCGCTGCGCGAGCGCCAAGTGCTACAGCTCATCGCGGAGGGAAACACGACCAAGCAGATCGCGAGATTGCTCGGTGTCAGTGCCAAGACGGTCGAGTCTCACCGCACCAAGCTCATGCAGAAGCTCGATATTCACGAGGTCGCCGGTCTGGCGCGCTATGCGATTCGCTGCGGTCTGGTACAGCCCTGAGCGACCGGTCCGGTAATTACCCCATTGTCGAATCGGTCATTTCAACGGCACGGCGCTGGAGCGTCGGCCGTATTGGCATTCTCGCCCGCTCCGTTAAGCTGACACACATCAACATAATAATTCCACCGGGAGTTTACGGTCATGCATGGATCCCCACAACGCGCTTTGTCAACCGAAGGACCGGCCCTGTGCAGCGCGAACGCCGACCTTGCCATGCAGCTGAGCGCAGCCGCCGTAGATGGCGACCGCAATCAGGTCAAGCAGCTGCTGGCCGATCTGCTGCGCCGCCGAACGTGGTACACCGATGAGGATCTCACTTCGCTGCTACAGGCGCTCGAGGATCTGTTTTCGCTGCTGCACTCCATGGCGCTTACCGACGAGCTAACCGGGTTGCACAATCGGCGAGGTTTTCTGCGCAGCGGCGCGCAGCTGCTCGATATGGCAGGGTGCCAGCAGCACGGCGCACTGCTGATCTACATCGACGTGGACCAGCTAAAGTATGTCAATGACACCTCAGGCCACGCCGCCGGCGATGCGTTGCTGAGACGCACCGCACAGGTCTTGCATGATGTGTCGGGCAATCACAATGTCGTCGGCCGGCTCGGCGGCGACGAATTTGCCGTGCTGGACGCATCGACCAAAAGGAGTAGCCGTAATCAAGTGCTGCACCACATCCAGGATGCAGTGGAAGACCGCAATGCTTCGGGCGGCGACCCCGCGCTCTCCTTGAGCATTGGTTTTGCGGAATTCGATCCGCTCAGTCCGGTATCCATTACGACGCTGCTCGCGCTGGCCGATCGCTCGATGTATCGGCACAAGACGCGGGCATTGGGGCGACTCGAGTGCGCCCTGGCGGCGCCTTGACCGCGTCGCGCAGACAGGTGACTTCGGAGATGCGCGTGCAATCGGGACGAATCGAGCATCGAATGGCTGCGAATGTGGGAGGGCGTCTCGAAAGCGCCCCGGTGCCTGTCTATTCCGAAAGCGTTTCGATTACCAACATCAGCAGCCAGGGAGCCCGCGTCATCACCAATCGAAACTGGCGGCCCCATGATCATGTGGTCCTCATAGAGCTTACCGGCGACTTTCACGTCGAGGCGGAAGTGATTTACTGCCAGCGCCTGGACGACGATGCGTTCGTGATCGGCCTCAAGTTCGGACGCGCGCCCGCAGGAAGATGAACGGCACCGGCCGCCGGAGTATCGGGCTCGACCTTCTTCCACTGCGGGGCCTTCCCACACTTCCTTTTTCCACGCGAGTGAGTGCCGCTCAATCTTTCGCACGGCCTGCGCCCGGTTGGGTTTCGGTGAAGCCGTGCGGGATCTCGAATTTTTCCGGGGCCAGTGCCTGACGCTCGATTCGGCTGAGGCTGGTTTCGTCAGCCGTCGAATTGCCCGAGATTTGGCGCACCAGCACCGGGAAGCCGTCCATTTTGCCGTACAGGAGGTAGAGCGGCGGCACGGCCTGAGCCATCTGCGGGACGGCCGACACCACATCGACGGCGATGGCGGCGGCTTTATGCGATGCGTCGACGAGTTCGTCGCCGCCGGGAAGGCTGCCCTTCGCAGCGATGCAATATTCCGCCGAGACATTGCCGTTGCGCGTCACCCGCCAGACTTCACAGGAATAAGTATTCACACGTTCGCTGCGCCCGGCGTCCGCCAGCGAATAGTCAATGGCTTTCTGCTGCATCGCCTGCATGCGCGCTTCGAACACGGCGCGCTTGTCGGGCGGCAGGGTGGCCGCCATGGCTTGCATGCGTGCCTGCATGCCGCCTTGTTGTGCGGCGAAGGCATTCTTGTCGAATTTTTGGAAAGTGCGTTCCGCGATCTCGACTTGCCACACCACGCCATCGCGAAACAGGGTCATGCGATCAACTCGGCCTTGGCTGTCCAAATCATCCACACGCAAAAAGCCATCCTGGGCGTAAATCACCGAACGGTCCTTCGCTTGTTCGCCCGCCGCTCCCTTCTGCGCCATATGCACCACGACCCCGGCTTGGGCCGTCACGGTCAGCATTGACAGGCAGAGCCACCCTATTTGATGTCGCACGTTGGTTCTCCTTTCGTCGCCGGACTGAACTGCCTCGGGCTGGGCGGCCGGCCCGGCGGCGGGTGCGTTCGACCCCTGGCCGCTGCAGGCGCCGCCGGCGAACATGAAGAGCGGGCCCAATTGTCGTAGCAAGCGTGCAGGTGAAGCGTTCATATCCCTATAAACCCGGTTTGCGCCAAATTCCGGACACTTGACGGCCCTTCCGTGCGGCCGGAGACTTTGAAACGATCGCCAGGAACACCTTAGAAACGGTTCCGGTTGGGCAGTGGGATGCTAAAGGCTGTATGTCAAAGTTCTCGGCAATTGAGGGCGACGATGCCATTGGCGCGCCGGCGGAGATCAGGCAGACCGCGACGCAACTGACGCCGTTGCTTTACGAAGATCTCAAGCGGCTGGCGCGAGGCGAGCGGCGCCGGCATGGCGGGGGTGAGACGCTCCAGACCACGGCCTTGATCCACGAAGCGTATTTGAAGCTACGCGATTCGGCGCAGTACAACGATCGCGCGCATTTTCTGCGCGCCGCGGCGCTCGCCATGCGCCATCTCCTCATCAATCATGCGCGCGACTGCATTGCCGCAAAACGCGGCGGCGAGGCGGTCAAGCTCTCGCTGGAATTTGCCGACGAGGTGGCGGTGCCGAGCGACGAAGCGCTCCTCGAGGTCAACGAGGCCTTGGGACGTCTTGCCGCCTTGAGCCCGCGGCTCGCGCAGGTGGTCGAGTGCCGCTACTTCGCCGGTTACGACGATGAAGAAACCGCCGAAGCACTGAATTTGACCGATCGCACCGTGCGCCGGGATTGGGTCAAGGCGCGCGCCTGGCTGCGCCGCGAGCTGCACCGGGACGGCGAGACGCGCCGTCCGGATACGCCGTGACCGCGCACAGCGATTCTGTGAATTGGGAAGTCGTCGAAGCCGGATTGGACGAGCTGCTGGCGCTGCCACCGCATGAGCGTGCCGGCGCGCTCGATCGCCTGGCCGCGGGCAATGTGGCCGTGCGACGCGAACTCGAATCGTTGCTGCAGTTCGTCGATGGCGAGGATGCGGTGCTCGACCGGCCGCCCGGCGCCCCGGACGGCGCCTCCGGTATGGCAGGCAGCATTGCATCGGGAACCCGCATCGGCGCGTATCGCGTGCTGCGCCTGATCGGCCGCGGCGGCATGGGCGAGGTGTACTTGGCCGAGCGCGCGGACGGGCAGTACCAACAGCAAGTCGCCTTGAAGCTGATTCGCCGCGAGATCGCCGATCAATCGGCGCGCTTTCAATTGGAGCGCCAGACGCTGGCACGCCTCGATCATCCCGGCATCGCGCGGTTGTTGGACGGCGGCGTAACGCAGGACGGACGCCCGTACATGGTCATGGAACTCGTGATGGGCCGCGATCTCATGAGCTGGTGCCGCGAGCGCCACTGCTCGCTCGAAGAGCGCCTGCGATTATTCATCGACGTCTGCACCGCGCTCGAGTATGCGCATCGTAATCTGGTGGTGCACCGGGACTTGAAGCCCGCCAATGTGGTGGTGACGAAAGACGGCGTGGTCAAACTGCTGGATTTTGGTATTGCGAAATTGCTCGCACCGCCGGGCGGGGATGCGCCACGGGAGGAGCCGCCGACCGAGAACGCCCCGCTGACGTTGAGCTATGCGGCGCCCGAGCAGATTTCGCACGGCGCGATTACCACCGCGACGGATGTCTATGCGCTCGGCATGCTGCTGTTCGAGCTGTCGACCGGCGGGCGTCCCTGGAATTTCAACGAACTCTCGCTCGCCGCCGGCATCGACAAGGTACTGCGCGAGATGCCGCCGGCCATGAGTGATTTTGCCCAGGCACGCGGAGACTCACCCGTTCCGCCTAGACGGCTGCAGGGCGACTTGGATGTCATCGCGGCCAAGGCGCTGCGCAAGGAGCCGGAGCGGCGCTACGAGAGCGTCTCCATGCTGCGCGGCGACCTTGAACGCAGCCAGCGCCACGAGCCCGTCACGGCGCGCGAGGGTGCGCGGTTGTATGCCGTGGGACGATTCTTGCGGCGCTATCGGATGCTGGTCGCGAGCTTAGGGTTGGCGGCGCTCGCACTGCTGGGCGGAACTGCGGCTACCCTGTGGCAGGCAAACGCGGCGAGGCTCGAGGCGCGCCGCGCCGATGCGGTGCGCGACTTTCTGCTGGACATCTTCCAGCACAACTCGGTGAACAATCCCGACGGTGCCCACGCGCGGCAAACCACCGCCGAGCAGCTGCTCGATATCGGCGCCGAGCGCATCCGCACCGGACTTACGTCCGAGCCGCAGGTCCGCGGAAAGGTGATGGACGTGCTCGCCGATCTTTACGATCAACTCGAGAAATTCGACAAGGTTGCCGAGCTTGAGCGTGCGCGATTGGCTGAGATCGAGCGCGCCGGCAATCGGCCTTCATCGGAAAAAGCGGCGGCACAATCGCTGCTCGGCCGGGCGCTGCTCATGCAAGGCGACTACGGCGCCGCGTACGATGAGTTGAACGCCGCGCTCGCGACCATGAATGAGATCCATGAGAACTCCGTGCAGCGCGCCGAGATTCTGCTCGAGACCGGACGCATCGCCTATCATCGCGCCACGCCGGAAAGCCTGCACGCCGCACTTCAATATGCGCAGGAATCGCTGGCGGCCTACGAGAAGACCGAACCTGCCAATCCCGATCGGCTGTTCGCGCTGCAACTCGCTGCGCGCGTGGCCGAGCGCCAGGGCCGGCTGCCTGAGGCCGAGCGCCTCTACCGGGATTTTCTGAAGCAGGCGGATCTTGCGCAATTCGACGGGATCCCAGCGCTGCGCGCCCATGGCCACGATGACTTAGGATCTTTGTTGCTCGATGAGCGCCGCTATCGCGAGGCAGAGCCGGAGCTGCGCACGGCGATCGAGACCTTTGCCAAGGCCGAGGGCGTGAAGCAATTGGATACCGCAACGGATCAGGCCTATCTCGGGCAGCTGCTGATCGCCACGAACCGCGGGCGCGAGGGCGAGGCCCTGATGCGCGATGCTTTGGCGGCGCTGGAGGAAACTCAGGGTTCCGACAATCTGCCGACCACCGCCGTGGTGCGGCTGCGCTACGCACGCGCCGAGTTGGCCCGCGGCAATGTGCCGTCCGCGGCGGCCTTGCTCGCCAAGAATGTGGCGGCCTTCGAGGCGAAGAACCCGCACGATCAGAACTACTGGCCGGAAACGCTGCGCAGCGACGCCGAGGTCAAACTGGCGCAGGGCAAGTACCCGGAGGCGGACGCGGAGCTTAAGCGCTCCGATGCGCTCTTTCCGGCCGGCGGACCCAATGACGGTGCCAGGCATGGTGTCAATCGAGTGCTCGAGGCGCGGATCGCCTTGAATGAAGGGAAGTTCGATGAGGCCAGCCGCGCGACGCTGGAACAGGTGCGCACAACCTGGCCCGCAGCGGAGCACGAGCTGCCGCCGGTGTATGTACTGGCGACACTGGCGCTCGCCGAGGCCGCGCATCGCCAGAATCGCGATGCGCAAGCCGCCGGCCTCGCGCAAGGCCTGCTCGATCGGCTCTTGCACGAGCCCGAACATGAGTCGCTGGCCGATTGGGAAGCTCGCGCCCGATTACTTCTGGGGGCGCGCTTTTGAGCGCAGGACATGCGGATGCCGCCGGTACTCAGCTCGCGCGCGCAGTGGAACTGCGTGAGCGCTTCGATGATCCGGCGAGTCTCTGGCTGGCAGAGGCGCGCCGGACCTTAGCCGCGTGCCGTTGCGCGCCGCCGGCAAAGTGATTGTGGCGCGAGATTCTATTTACCGGCGTCGTTGACCGCGCTCCAGCGCGATCATGATTTCCGACTATCCGCTCGAGGCTTGCATGAACCCGAGATTGCGGGTGCCCGCGTCAAAATTGCCGAGGTTCGGAAAAATCGTCAACAAGTTGGCATCGCTCACGCCGAACCAGGCGCCCAAGGTCGCGCCGAACTGGTCCACAGCCATGGTCGGAACGAACCGTCCGCGGCCGACATCAAGCGGTCCCGGCGTCGTCAAGTTGGGCGGCAGGAGGGGTGGCGCGCCATAAAACTGCCTACCGTTGACCGCCCCGCCGACTGCGAAATGCACGCTGCCCCAGCCGTGATCCGAGCCATCGCCATCGGAGTTGAGCGTTCGCCCGAAGTCAGACACGGTGAAGCTCGTGACGTTATTCTGCACGCCGAGCGCGGCCATCTCCGCGTAGAACGCAGCCATCGAAACGGCGACATCCGATAACAGCGGTGGTTGCGTGGCAACGACGGCGTCGTGCGTGTCGAAGTTGCCGGCACCCACCATGAATATTTGGCGGGTTGCGCCGATACCGGAGGCGTTTCTCGCGGCAATGACCCGTGCAACCATCGACAATTGCGCCGACAGATTCGTTTTGGTGGTCGCCGGAAAAGTTGTGATCGTGCTTGCCGGCAGCGATGCACCGAGAATTTGCTGTCCCAGCAGCGAACGGCTCACGACATCGGCATACGTGGCTTCGAACAGATTGGCGAGGTTGCCGTTGGAATCGGTGCGCTGCGCTGTGGTCAAACTCTTCATCGCGTTCTGGCACGCGGCGGAACCGAATAAGGGATTCACGATGCTCTGAATGGGAATCGCGCCGCCGGTCGGCGAGATCGAGTAGGTGTCGGTGCTGAGTCCGGTGAGAAACAAGCTGTCTCCGCTCGGGGAGATACAGGTGAACAAGGCGTTGCCGTTGCCCGCGGCAAACATATCAGCGATCCGGCCGCCCCATCCCGAGGTGTTGCCGACCGGTCCCTCGGCCTGATAGAACGCGCGTTGATCGAGATGCGAGAACAATTGCGGCGGCAGGCTGCTCGGCGCCGCCGAGGCGTAAGCGGCCGCCGAGGCGATCGGATCGATCAGCGTCCCAATGTTCAGCATGACCGCCATTTGGCCGCCGTTGAAAAGCGGCAGCAACGGCGCCAATGCCGGTGCCAGCGCGAATTGCTCGCCGCCGGCGAGCGCCGTGGCCGGCGTGAGAAGCGTCGGCGTCAAGGCACTTTGGGCCGTTGCGATCGCCGGTCGTTGTTGCGCATAGATCGCGTAGTTGGCGGCATCGTACGGTACCAGTGTGTTGAAATTGTCATTGCCGCCGATCATGAACACGCAAACCAGTGCTTTGTAGTCCGTCGCGCCCGCTGCTGCGCTCTCACCGAGCGCCGCCAAGTTGAGCGCAAACGGCGGCGCAAAACGCGTGGCGGAGAGGGCTGCTGCCATTTTAAGAAATTCACGTCTCGAGGCGGGCCGTGTCACGCAGGTGTCCTTACTTCTGAACGAGATATTCGGGAGTGCACATGACAAGTGTCAGCGCGGCGTACAGCCGGTTGTTCGCCCCCGTCGCTGTGCCCGTATCGATTGTGTCCAGCGCACTTTGCATCAAGCTCAACGTCGCCGTAGAGATCTGGCCGGCTGCGATCAACACATTGAGTTCGGCCAGCAACGCGGCAGAATTGCCGCCCTGGTTCACCAAGGGCTGCACGGCGCTGTAGTTTCCGGGGACGCCGCCGATGCCGTTGGCAATCAGATTCTTCATGAAATTCATATATCCGGCCACCGAACTCTCGTTGGTGATGCCGAACTCGGGCGCGGTGATGCCGTTGGCTTGCAGCGCGGTCTGCGGCGGGATAAATCCGGGTTGAAAGAAAAAGAAAACGTTCGGCGATTGCAGCGGGCTTTCACCCAGCTTGCTCGACGGGTTGGACAGATCCCCGATGCTCGACCACGCGGTGGCGTCATTCGGCGAGAAATTCAATTGGAAGGTGCGTGCCCATTGCACAAACCGCACCACGGGCTCGCGCAATTTGCCGGTTTGCGGGTTCGACAGAAGCTGATCGGAGGTAGCTTCTTGGTCCGTCAGGATTGCCGTGATGATCGATTTCATGTCGCCTTGCGTGGATTGAAAAACCGTGGCGACGCGCGATACGAAATCGGGCGACGGATTGCTGGTGACCAGGCGTTGTATAAGCTGTCGCGAGATAAAGGGCGCGATGTTCGGATGCGCCATCAGAATGCCGATCGCGGCCTGAAGAGTCTGTTCGCCGTCCAAGCCGGCGGCGATGGTTTGACCCAACACGAATTTTTCGGTGTTGTCGAATCCTGCCGGGTTATTGATCATATCGGTGGCCGCCGAGGCGCCGAGGTAAGACATCGCCGCGGAATTCAATTTCCAGCCGGTGAATACCTTTGCCATATTGAGCACGTCGGTCTGGCTGTACGTGGCCAGTGCGACCTCAGGATCATCCGGATTTATCTTCGAGGTACCGTCGAGATTCAGCTGCACGACGCCGATGGAGAAGAGCTGCATGATCTCGCGAGCGTAATTCTCATCGGGGCTCGTTCCGGTGACGGGATTCGCTTTGACGCTGTTCAGGAAGGTCAGATACTGACCCATGGCCGGGGTGTGCGACACGGCAAGCAGCAAGTCCGCAAAATTGCCGAAGGCATTAGCCTCCAGTTGATCGAGATAATAAGCGGCCGCAGCGCCCCGGTAGGTCAGTTGAGTCGCCCCGGTGTTCACCACGAATAAATCCGTGAGCGCCAGCATCATGCGCTGCCGCAGGACGTCAGGGCTGGAAATCAACTTGCGCCACAAGGAGCTTTGAACTCCGGTCGTATCGAACATCACCGAGATCAAGTTGTTGGCCTGCATCCAGGCCACGTTCGACAACTGTCCCGAGGGATTCACCGGCATGGCGAACTGTTGGGCGAGCCAGTCCGCGATGCCGTTAGGCTGGTTCTGCAGCGCTTGGATATCCGCATCGGACCCGCCGAAGGCCGCCTGCGCCAGGACGCGCGCAGCCTGGATACGCGACAAGGAGACCGGCGCTGCGGCGGCCGCCGTTGACTCGGCACTCGAACCCGCGGCGTTCGATGCCGACACGACATAATAATAGGTGGTGCCATTCGTGACGCTGCTGTCGGTGAATGACGTCGAGGTGGAGGTCCCAATTGAGGAAAACGGGCCGCCGCTCGTGGCGGCGCGACTGACGGTGTAGGAAGTTGCGCCGGCGCTCACGGTCCAGGCGAGCGTGACTTGGCTGACGCCGGCGGTTGCCGTCAGGCCGCCCGGCGTGGACGGCGCCATCGCGGCGGGCGATTGCCCGCCGCCACCGCCGCACGCGGCCAATGCCAGCGCGGACAGCGCCGCGACAGGCGCGCCGATGCCGAGCGTCCTCGACTCATCGGCATGATTGAAGCGCGGAATGGCCGTATCGCGGCCCACGCGTGCGTGGTTCGAGGTCAGGGTTTCGACCCTCGCGAAGCGGCTTGGCTTCATACGCTGCGGCATCCCTGGGACATACGTACCCGTCATCCCGTACTAGCGATAACGGCGAGACTTCACTCTGGTTGACAACTCAAAGTGCGGCGTCCTCGCGAGAACCTTAAAGCGCGCGATGCGGAGCGCCGCTGAGCCGCGTCGTTGATTGGTCGGATTTGGCGGCGGCGCAAATCGAGCTCACCTTCAACAGGCAACCGGCCACGGTTGAGAAGACCCCACTCTAGGTTTGTTCACTGGGGCCAACGGATTGGCGATGCGCCTTAAAAGCGTCGGCGAGGCTGCGGGAGGTTTGCGGGATCAGTCGCAAATGTCGGGCTTCTGTATACCCTATCGCTATCGAGAGTCCATTAGGTGGCGTTTTCGCGTAATCCGACGACGCGAGTACAATTGCCACCTGGAGGCTTGTATGTCACGCCAATTTGATGTTGTTGTAGAAAGGGATTCTGAAGGCTACTTCGTCGGCACGGTTCCGGCGTTGCCGGGTTGTCACACTCAAGCCAAATCGCTCGATGAACTTATGCTTCGAATTAGGGAAGCGATTGAGTTATGCCTCGAGGTCGAGGGTAACCCGCCCGAAGCGCTTGATTTCGTCGGAGTCCAGCGCGTGACGGTTGGTGCGTGACTTCATACCCAGCGATGGTCGCGCGACCGTAGTTCCTGTCCACGCTGGCGAAACGTTACGGACTCTTGGCCAGCATTTTGCGTGACCTTAAACTGACGCGGAAGCAACTGCACCAATTGTTTTAGCCGTTATGGAATCTAGCCATCGGTTCGAACGGACTGCGCATGCATGATTCGCCAATTTGACGTTGGTCTGGGCATTCCTGGCAAGTGCTCTCGAGGTGGCGCCCGGCACTCGTCCCAATTGCAGGACAATTAAAATTCTTGCCGCAGCCGTCCCCAGTCCTCAAGCTCGGGGCGGCCCCTCAAGTCCATCGTTAGACGGGAGAGTTCAGAATGGATCACACATCAGAGATCGCGGAGTTGCTCTCACGTTACGGCTTCCGCCGCTTCATGATGTCTCGGAGCCAAGTTGGACACCTGATAGTGGTCGGGCACCTCGACGGCCGGCCAATCGACATCGTGCTCGACACCGGGGCCGCCAAGACCTTCCTCGATTTAAGCTTTTGTCGATCCGAAGGAATCGCGATGAGCGACACCAGGCTGCCCGGAGTGGGGGCGGCAGGTAGCCCCGTCGGTAGCACCGTCGCCGTTCATACGCTGGGCGATGTTCGGTTGAGTCTCGAAGGGCTGCCAGTGCGGTCCGATGGTCTTTTCGCAGTTGATATGACCAACACCAACCAGAAGCTGATCACGAAGGGGGTTGCCCCGATCCGTGCCGTCATCGGTCAAGATGTCCTGCGCTACCATCAGGCGGTGATCGACTACGCGGCGCTGGCTCTTTTCCTCAAGGAGGAACCGGCCTAGGGCATTGCGTGCTTGTTGTTCTTGCTAGAATGCGATTTTTGAGAAGCAAAGAGAATCCACATGCGCGATCGCCGCCTATTCCCACAGATCTTCGCCGTCATTTCCGCAATGGCACTATCGATGGCCGGCGCAATCGCCGCAGCCGCGCCCGCCGCTCCTGCGCCGCAGTTTCAGCGTTTCAAGATTGGCAGTTACAACGCGGTAGCGCTCAAAGATGGTGTGATAGAGGCGCCCGTGGATGACAAGAGCTTCGTCGTCGGCCAGTCGAAGGAGGCGATCAGCGCTGTGCTCGCGGCAGGCGGGGCACCTGCCGACCATTATGAATTCAGTATTCAGCCGCTGCTGGTCCATGCCGGAAAGCACGTGTTGCTGATTGATAGCGGTGTCGGCCATTGGTATGGCGATGCCGGCGGCAAGCTGCCCGAATCGATGAAGGCGGCGGGCGAGAAGCCGGCGAGCGTAACCGACATCTTTATTTCGCACGTCCACGGCGATCACATCGGCGGACTGCTCACCCCCGCCGGCGCGCTCGCTTTTCCCAATGCCGTCATTCACCTGTCCGCTCCCGAATGGAAGTATCTCTCGAGCCTTACCGAGACCGAAGCGAAGAACATGGCCATACAGCACGTCTCGGAATTCGTGAGCACCATCAAGCCGAAGGTGGTGCCGTTCGAGCCTGGCGCCGTTCTGCTCCCGGGCATTGTCAAGGCCGTTGGGCTGAAGGGCCATACGCCCGGTCACTCCGGCTATCTCATCGGTTCAGGTAAAGATAGCGTGCTGGCGTTCGGCGATGCCATGCATAGCTATGTGATTTCCGTGGCAAAGCCCGAATGGCACGTGGCGTTCGATAGCGACCAGTCACTCGGAGCCGCGACACGCGTGAAGCTGGTCAACGACTCCGCCGCCAGCGGTCAGCGCCTCTATTCAGAACACTTTCCCTTCCCCGGCATGGGCAAGATCGTGAAGACCGACTCCGGGGCCCGCTGGCAGCCGGAGGCAGTGCACTGAAGATGCGCTACTTGGCCGTTACCGGCTGCTGCGGTTTCACGTAGGTATCCAGCCAGCGACTCATTTCCCACAACATGTGCGACAAACTCTCGTGCGCCTCATATCCATGCGCCTCGAGCGGCAGGAACACCAGGCGCACGGTCGCGCCGTGCCCCTTGAGCGCCACATAAAATCGCTCCGACTGAATCGGAAAGGTCCCCTGGTTATCGTCCGCCTCACCGTGAATCAGCAGGATCGGCGTCTTGATTTTGTCCGCATAGCTGAACGGCGACATCTTGGTGTACACATCCGGCGCCTGCCAGTA
>DASXMG010000098.1:0-4297 GCA_036495805.1 Steroidobacteraceae bacterium
TATTTGAATGTATAAACGGGGCCTGCTTTGCATGGGCAGGTCGCGCCAAGGGCACGTCCGGTGGTAAACTCAAGAGAAAATGTGGAGACATACCCCTTCGAACGCCGACGCGGATTTTGCTGAGCCTGTCGTGGGACCGGCCGAAGCGCGGACCCGTTGGCTTGAGACAGATTGCGTTCGATGCACGCCGCCAGCGGAGGCGATACGTCGATGACCGATGCCACCAGCGCCGAGGTCGATAAACCGGGTAAACACCAAGCGCGTGGCGCCTTTCGCGTGCTGGCGCGCAAATACCGGCCTGCAACCTTCGCCGACCTGATCGGCCAGGACGCCATGGTGCGTACAGTTTCGAACGCGTTCGAGGCTGGTCGCATCCCGCAGGCCTGGATTCTGACCGGCGTGCGCGGCGTCGGCAAGACGACGACGGCGCGCATTTTGGCGCGCGCGCTCAATTACCAACTGCCGGACGGCTCGGTCAGCGGGCCGACGATCACGATGCCAACCCTCGGCGTGCATTGCCAGGCGATCATGGAAAGCCGCCATCTCGACGTCATCGAAATGGACGCGGCGTCGCACAACAGCGTCGATGACGTGCGCCAGATCAACGACGCCATCCGTTATGCGCCGGTTTCCGCCCGCTACAAGGTCTACATCCTCGACGAAGTGCACATGCTCTCTGGCGCGGCGTTCAACGCGCTCTTGAAGACGCTGGAAGAACCGCCTCCCCACGCCAAATTCGTGTTTGCGACCACGGAGATTCGCAAAGTGCCGATCACCGTGCTGTCGCGCTGTCAGCGTTTCGACCTGCGCCGGGTGGACGCGGCGCTGCTGGTGAAACATCTGCAATCCATCGCCGCCAAGGAGGGCTTCGGCACGGAAACTGAGGCGCTCGGCTTGATCGCGCGTGCCGCGGAAGGCTCGGTTCGTGATGCGCTGTCGCTGTTGGACCAGGCGATCGCGCACGCCGCCGGCCCGGTGCGCGCTGAGGACGTGCGGCAGATGCTCGGCCTCGCCGATCGCGGCCGCGTGATCGATCTGTTCGAGGCGCTGATGCGTGCCGATATATCGCGCGCGTTGCGAGAGCTTCGCGATCAGTACGACACAGGCGCCGATCCCGTCATGGTGTTGGGCGATCTCGCCGAGTTCACCCATTTCGTAACCCGCGTCAAAGTCGTACCGGCTCTCGCCGATGACGTGTCGCTCAGCGAGGTAGAACGCACACGCGGGCGTGCTTTTGCAACGCAGCTTTCGATGCGCGTTTTGGCGCGAGCGTGGCAGATGCTGCTCAAGGGCATCAGCGAAGTCGAATCGTCCGGGCGGCCGCTCGCCGCCGCCGAGATGGTTTTGGTGCGTATTGCCTATGCCGCCGACCTGCCAACGCCTGACGAGGTGATTCGCTCGCTCGCCGATGCCTCCGGCAGCAGTGCCCCGGCAGCGACAGCGGCAGATGCCGTGCCGCCGCCGGGCGAAAGGCCGGCGCGTTCGGAAATGTCGCGCCCAGGTAGGCGCGGCTCGGCGGCGCCAGCCCCATCAGCGAAACCGCGGAATGAGCCGGTCGCCCAGCTCAGTGAAGCCGTCCTGCCGGCGCGCGCGGTCGAAAGATTCGAGGATTTGATCGTGCTCGCCGCGGAAAAGCGCGACCTCGCCATCAAGAGTGCGCTGGAACGGGACATACGGCTCGTTCATTTCGAGGATGGCAAGATCGAGATCGCGCTCGAGGCAAGCGCGCGCACTACACTCGCCGGCGAGCTGTCGAAGAAACTCAGCGATTGGACCGGTCGGCGCTGGGTGGTAGTGATCTCCATGGAAGTCGGCGCACCCACCCTGCGTGCGCAGGCCGACATGCGCAAAGCCGAGCTGGAAAACGACGTGCGCGGAAACCCGTTGGTGCAGGCGGTGCTTGCCCGCTTTCCGGGTGCGCAAATCGTCGACGTGCGTCCGCCGGCCGGTGCAGTCGCGGGGAACGCGGAGGAGTTGTCGGAGCTGCCTCCAGGTGATGGCGACGTCATCGATGATGACCGGTAACACACGGACAGAGAATGCAATGCCTGATTTCCTCGGCCTAATGAAGCAAGCCAACGAGCTGAAAGCGAAAATGGAGGAGATGCAGGCCGCGCTCGACCGCATGGAAGTCGAGGGCACGGCCGGCGGCGGCTTAGTCGCCGCTAAGCTTTCCGGGAAGGGCGAGCTTAAGGGGGTCCGCATCGACGATTCGCTGCTCAAGCCGGATCAGAAGGAGATCGTCGAGGATCTCATCATCGCCGCGCATGCCGACGGGCGCCGTAAGCTCGAGGCCCTGTTGCAGGATAAGATGCAGGCGCTCACGGGCGGCCTGCCGCTGCCGCCTGGGTTGAAACCGTTTTGAGAGCCAAATGGCCACCACTCGTCGTTTCCCTCATCCCAAGCAGACGAGCGGGATCGAGAGATGACGGGCGATCACCGGTCAGGTTTGCGTTTGCACGCCGCAGCATCGAGTTCGCCCACGCATCCGGCAACTATGATACGTTCAAGTAAGCGAGATCCGCCCAAGGGTTACGGATCGAATCGTGTGGCAGCTGCTGCACGGTGCCGGACGAATTCGCGGCCACTCGGGAAGTCGTGCGGTGGTATCAGCTGCCCTGGCGTACCGAACGGGTGTTCGGCGGCATCAACAATGACACACTGAACCTGGATACCGAGGTCGAGGAGGCGCACCCACTTGTTCAACCTCACGGCAAATGGCGCCGACGGCCGCGACGCGGACTATCTAACTTGTGAACGCACGGGACGAAAGCTCGCGACCAAATCGTTGCTATGTGGCACCGGTTCCTAAGACCATGCGCGCTGGCTGGAACGAGCTCACACTAATGGTGGGCTAGGCTCTTGCTATGGCTCAGCAAAATGCGCGAATCCCGTAAGCCACAAGGGGCAGGGGAACACTGACTGATCATGCCCGCCGCGACCGCCGGACCCGAGATTGAGCGCCTCATCCAGCTCTTAGCCCGCCTGCCTGGCCTCGGGCCACGCTCGGCGCGGCGCGCGGCTTTGTTCCTTATAAAGAAGCGCGAATTGGTCATGGCACCGCTTGCCGTAGCGCTGCAGACCGCAATCGAAAAGATCACCGTCTGCCATATCTGCGGCAATATCGACACGCAGAATCCCTGCACCATCTGCACCGATTCACGGCGCGACGTTTCGGCTATCGTGGTCGTGGCGGACGTGGCAGATTTATGGGCGCTCGAGCGCGCGCATGCCATCAGCGCGCGCTATCACGTGCTCGGCGGCACATTGTCGCCGCTCGACGGCGTCGGCCCGGACGATCTGACTATTGCCACCTTGATCAAGCGCGCGCACGATCCGGCGGTCAAGGAAGTCATCTTGGCGCTCAACGCCACAGTCGACGGCCAAAGCACCGCCCACTACATCACTGACCTGTTGCACGAGGCGAACGTCAAGGTGACGCGGCTTGCGCATGGTGTACCGGTCGGCGGTGAACTCGACTATCTCGACGAAGGCACGCTTGCCGCCGCGATCCGCAGCCGCACGCCGTTCTAAGGCAATGCGGTCTGCATTGCGGATCGCTGCCGGCTTCGCTGCCGAAATACTTCACCCGACGATGCGATTGACGGAACTGACAGCCAGCGCCGGCCATGCGCACGCTGTCGCCGCCTTGGTGCGCGACACCGAAGTGCGTCGGCCGGCGCGGGGGGACGACCAGCAATGGGAGGCTCTTGCTGGAACCCAAGCTCGCATCGCTTGCGCGCGGTTTCTCCGCTGTGTCACCTGTGCCGCCCGTCTCGGTCATGCAATCAGTCCAATGCGGCGCCGGCGGTCGAGTTGACGACCGTTCCGGTGATCAAGCGCCCCCGGTCCGATGCGAGGAGGACCGCTGCTTTTGCTGTGTCGGAAACCTTGTCTGCGAATAGCAGGCATTATATCATTGATATTGCTGACTATTCCTAAGGCCACCTCGAGGAACCTGCGCTGATACCTACGTTTTGTGCGAGAGTGGTCGTCGGAAAAAGGACACCCGGACTGCTAAGGGGGGCGGGGGGCCGGCCGGGGATCGTGTGGCCGCTATGAGAATCTTAATCGCCGGGCCGATTCGACGTCAAGTTCGCCTCAAACAGCTTGGCAGATTAGCGACAACTGCCACTCAGCCGTAAAGGCCGCCGTGCTTGAACGCTGCCGGGGGCGGTAGCGCGCCGCCGATGGGTCCCAGAGGTGCCACATGCCTCTGAAGTGCCTATTGTTGGCCTGCTGCTTGGGCGTCGCCCAACGACAGTTGCTGGCCTCGTAATTGCCGTCGGGGTCGGGG
>DASXMG010000099.1:0-96370 GCA_036495805.1 Steroidobacteraceae bacterium
CCATAGCGAGTGGGAACCACCCGATCCCTTTTCGAACTCGGAAGTGAAAACGCTCTGCGCCGATGCTAGTGTCGACTTTGTCGATGTGAAAGTAGGTCACTGCCAGGCTCTTAATTTGATGAAAATGAAACCCTCACCGACTCTAAGTTGGTGAGGGTTTTTTCGCTTCTGACGTGCGAAAATCCATACCTATGCCGCCTACCAGTGCTTCCGCGCCCGCGACCCCTCCTCACAAGGATGGGCGCGAAGTCGAATGGCAGCTCGCCTGCAGCGATCTTGGCTCCGTTAAGCGCTGGTTGAGCGACCACGGCACCGTCGGCGGCCTCATTCTGGAGCCGCGCTCCACGCAGCAGATTTTCGATACATACTTGGACACGGATGACTGGCGGATACATCGTGCGGGCTTCGCCTTGCGCGTCCGCTCCGGATCCGGAACAACCGAGGCCACCCTCAAGTCGCTGCGCTCAGCGAGCACAGAGGTCGCGGACCGCCGCGAGCTGACCGAAACGCTCGCAAACTCCGACAGCCAGGCAATCCGTGAATCCGATGGGCCGGTTGGAACACGTGTGTGCGCCGTTAGCGGGAAGCACGCGCTGCAGCCATTATTTGAATTGCGCACCTCGAGGCAGAGATTTGCCGTCCGCAAAAGTGATGAGGCAGGGCAACTGGGCGAGATCGCCCTCGATGAGACTGTGATATCCCGCCCCAACGGTGAGCCGCAGGCCAGCATTATGCGGGTCGAGGTCGAAGCGCTCACCGAAAAACACGAGCCGCTGCAATCTCTGGTGACAACGCTGCGCAGCAACTGTGCACTCGAGTCGGCCTCCGATTCAAAATACTCGCTGGGACTCAAATCGGTGGGATTGACGCCGCCCGCGCCCGAGTTCACTGCAATAGACGACACCATGACCGTGACCGAGGTTGCCATGGTGAACCTTCGCCGCTATCTGGCGGCTTGGTATCTGCACGAGCCCGGTGCCAGATTGGGAGAGGATCCTGAAGAGTTGCACGACTTGCGGGTCGCCGGCCGCAGACTCGATGGCGTTCTACGCCAGTTTCGAACTTTTCTACCTGCCGAATTCTTGAAAGTCCGCGCGACGCTAAAGACGGTGTTGCGTGCCTTGGGCCATGCCCGCGATCTCGACGTCGCATTGAGCGAGTTGCAGGAATTCAGCTGCAAATTGCCGAAGTCGGATCGGGCGGGCATGGAGCCATTGAAGCAGCACCTGATGTCGGAGCGCGGCCGGGCCCGTGCGCAAATGTTGAGCGTTCTCGACTCGATTTGGGTGCAGAGGAATTTGCAGGAGTTGACAGTGCTGCTGGCCGCGCCTGTCGCTGCCTCGGAATCCTCAGCAGCGGACCTGGCGCTGCACGCCAGCCCCAGATTGATACGGCGGCGATTTCGTAAGCTGCGCAAGCGGGCGGACGCGCTGGGATCGGATTCTTCGACGGCGGAGTATCACGAGGTCCGCGGTCAGGTAAAGAAGTTGCGCTACGCGCTGGAAGCCGTCGCAGCCCTGTACGGCAAGCCCGCCGCCGGATTGATACGGGCCCTGCGCCGCTGGCAGGAGGACCTCGGCGTGCAACAGGATGCGGCCGTGGCGACGCGGCGATTAAATCATTTGGCAGCAGCGAAGCTTGCGGGCATTCCGTCTGAAACCTTGTTTCTGATGGGGCGCCTTGCCGAGCGCCGCATGAGTGCTGCCCGGCAGGCGCGAAAACGCTACGCAACGGGCTATCGAAAAGTACGCGAAAAGTGGAAGAAACTGCGCAGCAAATTCGAAAAGCTGGCTGCGAACGCGGCCTCGACATCGGCGTCCTAAACGATGGAATTGTTGATCATCCGACATGCGAGCGCATTCAAGCGCGACCGGCTCCGTTGGGCCGACGATGCATTGCGGCCGCTATCACCCGCGGGGATCAGGCGGTCGCGGAAAGCCGCGGCCGGTATCAAAGCGCTTTGCAAGGCGCCAGTTCGCCTTCTGACCAGTCCCCTGATACGCGCCGCTCAAACGGCAAACATCCTGACGGAGTTCGCGGGCTGGCCGCGGGCTAAAATAGCGCCGGAACTCGAGCCGGGAAAAGGCGCCGCGGCGGTGCTTGCGCTTTTGGCAAAGGATCGCTGCGACCGTATTGCGATCGTCGGACATCAACCGGACCTGTCGGAGCTGCTCACCGCGTGCCTGCTGAGAGAGAGCAAGACCTTGGCGATCGAACTGAAGAAAAACGCGGTGGCGTGCGTGTCGTTTCATGGCAGAGTCCGAGCCGGCAGTGGCGTAATCAACTGGCTTGCAACGCCGCGCCTGCTGCGCGGCTTTCGAGACTCCTGATGTGCGTGAAGACCGATGAGTGAACTTCCCGCCGAGCGGCAGAACTCGGTGGAATTTCCGGCTGGTTCGACTCCGAATTCGGGAGTTCCCATGGCACAAGTCGCGGATTTGGGGCCGGCCGGCAAAGGCGCCGATGCGATGAAAATAATTGCGGTCACAAACATCAAGGGAGGCGTCGGTAAGACGACTACTGCCGTGAATCTCTCCTATTTGTGTGCCTCGAGCACCGGTCCCACGCTGCTCTGGGACTTGGACCCGCAGGGTGCGGCAACCTACACCTTGAGGGGCGATCCCTTGGAGCACGTGGGCCCCAAGAAACTACTGAATGGCAAGAGGCACCTGCCGGAACTCGTCCTCTCGACGGGATATCCAAACCTGGACCTCCTGCCGGCGGACTTTTCGTATAGAAATTTCGACGTACACCTCGCCGAGCGAAAAAATCCCACCGAGCGGCTGCTTAAAATGACCCGATCCTTGCGAGAAGCCTATGCGGCGCTGTTCCTCGACTGCGCACCCGGCATCTCGCTGCTATCGGAGAACGTGCTGCGCGCCGCGGACGCGATCATCGTGCCGCTGCTGCCCACGCCACTGTCGGTGCGCATGCTGGTGCAATTGCGGGACTTCATCGCCGGCAGAGCCTGGACGGATCTGATGCTCCTGCCGTTTTTCTCGATGGTCGACCGCCGCAAGTCGCTGCATCATGAAATTATCGAAAGCACCCGCGAGCAATTTCCGATGTTGCTTGCGACCGAAGTGCCGTACTCCAGCGAGATCGAGCGCATGACTCTGCGCCGCGCGCCAATACCGGCCGTTACTCCCAGTAGTGCAGCCGCGCAGGTCTATTCGACGCTTTGGGCGGAGGTGATGGCGCGCGTCTGGGCCGGCCGTTCGATGCAAGAGAAGTCATTGAGCCCGCACTAGCGATTGACCCATGGAGTCCTCACTTCTCGCGGGTTGGGATAATTTCTACGTGATTGCCGGCGGAGCCGCGGGCGGCCTCACCGGCTTAACCTTCGTTGTGATCTCACTGGCCGCCGACGCGCACCGCGTAAGTCAAGTGGCCGTGAGGGCATTCGTGACACCGACCATCGTGCACTTCGGCTCCGTCCTCGCCTTGGCCGCGTACGTAACCATGCCACGACACACGATTGTCAGCTTGAGCCTTGGCTTGGGCGTGGTGGGCCTCGCGGGCCTTGTCTATATCGGAACCATCGCCGCGGCTATTCACCGCGTGCGGGGCGACTACACGCCGGTGCTGGAAGATTGGCTCTGGAACGTCATTTTTCCTGCGCTGTGCTTTTGTATTCTGCTCGCCACGGCGATTCTCTTCTCAATCATGCCAAAACAATGTCCGTACAGCCTCGCCGCCGCAATCGTGCTCTTAATGATCGTCGGTATTCACAACGCCTGGGATATCGCCGTATGGAACAGCATCAAGAAGAATGACGAGACTCCTCCGTCCGGCTCTTGACGATCGCCAGCCATCACGGACACGACTTCGACGGCACCGGCAGTTACTTTTATGGCGGAATGAGCTAACGGGAGCCTCGCCGTATATTGGGCGAGGACGGTTAAATTTTTGCGACCCCTGACTTCTAAGATGATGAGGGCTATCACATGACCGCTCAACTCAACCACACCATTATTTACTCGTCGGACCCGACTAAGTCTGCCCGTTTCCTGGCCGAGATATTGGGGCGGCCGGCTCCGGTCCGGTTCGGCCCATTTCAATTAGTCGAGCTCGACAACGGTGTGTCTCTCGATTTTGCGGCCGCCGATGGACCGATCCAGCCCCAGCATTACGCGTTCCTGATTTCTGAGACCGATTTCAATGCGGTTTTCGAGCGTATCCGCGAGCAGGGTCTCCAGTACTGGGCCGATCCGAGACGTAGTCGCCCGGACGAGATCAACCGAAACGACGGCGGGCGTGGAGTCTACTTCCCTGATCCCGACGGCCACTTTCTGGAAGTGATTACGCGCCCATACGGGAGCGGCAGCAGCTAATCGCTCCTTCAGGCCCTGCCGCCTTCAAACTCAGGTCCGTTGCGCAGCCGGCAGTCCTGAGCCGCTCGGCCGTGCCGGCAAGAACCGGCTATTGCGCAATAGCGCAGCCGATACCAACGACACCAGCACACCGACCGGGAAAATTTCAATGAAGGTCATCGGCAGGCGGTACAGCGGATTCGCATATTGAAGTTTGAATTGCTCCATTTGCGCGGTCAGCTTGGCCAGGGCCTCGGCGCTGATACCTCTGGCCTGCGCCTGGGCGATCATGGCGTTGGCGTAACTGCCAGCGAAATCGAGATGGGCGATGGCGCACGCCGCCTCCCACGACAGCACGTAGAGCACCCCTGCGATAAAACTGATCCCTAGCCCTAAGCCAAAGGCGGGCCAAAATTTGATGACCCCGCCCAAGTCGGCATCGCGACGCCGTTTGATGGCCACGAACACGGCGCTCAGCGCGATCAGCATGATCAGATAGCCGATGACCATGCCGTAACGCATCATCGTCTGACCGCTCATTGATATTGTTATGCAGGACAACGGGATACCAACGAGGAGGCCGGCAACCACACCGTAGGACAGCATTCTTTTCAGCATCGACCTCTCCCAAAGGGAATTGAAGGGGCCGCCATCGAGCCTGAATCAGGCGCGCAAAGCCATCGTACAAAAGGGTGATTCGCCAAAAATCACCCTCTCGCGACTCGGTTCAGGACACGATTCCCAGTTCACGCGCCTTTTTCACGGCGTCGGTGCGTCGTTTCGCGCCCAACTTCTCGAACAGCCGCGCCGCATGCGTCTTTACCGTGTTCGGAGAAATCTTGAGACGCGCGGCGATTTCCTTGTTCGAGCGTCCGGCCGCAATCTCCTCGAGCACCGTCATTTCGCTCGCGCTGATCCCCAGTGCTGTCCGGGCTTTGGGATTGCCGTCGAATTTCGCAGGCGGCGGCGCGCCTAGGAGCCGCGCTCCGAGAAACATGCCCAGTGCCAGAAAAGCGACCGCAATCAGGAATATATAGATATCGACGGAATGTACCCGCGCCAAGCGCAGGTAATCCAGCCATTGCAGCCCTAAGGTTCCGGCCGCCAGCAGCACGCCGTAGATTGCCGCCCGCTTCCACATCAACCCCTCCTGACGCCGTTCCTGTAAATCTTAACCCCATTTTGCCGATGCAACCGGTTTGCCTGGGCGGCCAATGCGAGTGGGAACCCCCGATCCTTTTCAAACTCGAAAGTGAAAACGTAAAGATAGTGAAGGATATTTCACCCATCGCACCCTGGAGGTTTTCATGAACGGCATCAGTGCTCCGACCTGGTTCATCACCGGCGCGTCATCGGGTTCGGCAATGCCTTCGCCCGCTACGGGCTCGATCGCGGTTACAACGTTGTCGCGACGGCCCGCTCTATCCACAAGCTTGACGTTCTGGCGAAACGGGTGCCGGATCGGGTCCTGATCCAGAAACTTGATGTGACGGATCATCGAGATGTCGAACAAGCGGTCGCTGCCGCGATCGACCGCTTCGGTCGCATCGATGTGCTGATCAACAACGCGGGTTACGGGATCGTGGGCGCGGTCGAGGAGACCCCGGAATCTGAATTGCGCGCTCAAATGGACACGAATTTCTTCGGGGCCGTATCTGTCACCAAGGCGGCGTTGCCGTATTTGCGAAGGCAGCATGGCGGCGCCATCGTCAACATCTCGAGCCTCGGCGGCCAGTTGTCGTTCAGCGGTTTCAGTGCCTACTCGGCCTCAAAGTTCGCTCTTGAGGGACTCTCGGAAGCGCTTGCCCAGGAGGTCGCGCCCTTCGGCATTAAAGTGATGATTGTCGAGCCCGGCCAGTTTCGCACCAACCTGGCGGGCGATGGGATGAAATACATGCCCATCCTAGAACCCTATCGCGAAGTGGTCGGCGCCACGCGCAAATTTGCGATGGCTATGCACGGTACCCAGGAGGGTGATCCAATGAAGGCAGCGCAGGCGATCGATCTCGCCCTACGGGCCCCGAAGACGCCGCTGCGCCTGCAACTCGGCGTTGATGCGATCACTTCGGTACGCGCGCATGCCGAGCAACTGCTGGAAGACCTGGCGTCCTGGGAAACGGTTGCCGGCGATACGCGCATCGACGCCGTTGGCGCACACGAGGCGCAGCGCAGGTGAAGCTCAAGGAGCCGAGTACATGAAGCATGCAAGCGACGACGTGCTGCGCGAAATCTCCGATCTACTTGATAAGATCAGGGCGAAGGACGGGATAAGAGAGAAGAAGCTGGGGACCTTTTACCGAAAATCGAACGCGTTTTTGCACTTCCATGAAGACCCCGCGGGGCTCTTTGCGGATCTTAAGGTCGGATCGGAGTTCGCCCGGTATCCTGTGAATACCAAGCGGGAGCGGACCGCGCTGTTGTCCGCAATCGATCGAGGTCTGAAGTCGTGACAGGCGAGTCGATGGACATGAATTCAGTAAAGGATCTCAAGGTCTTCCTGCCAGCCGAAAACTACGTGCTGGCGAAGCAGTTCTACTTGGATCTCGGATTCACCATGGTCTGGGGAAGTGACGAGTTGGCCTGCTTTCAGGTCGGCGAATTCCGTTTTCTGCTGCAGAACTATTACGTGAAGGATTGGGCGGGCAACTTCATGATGCACCTCATGGTCCAGGATGCCGACGATTGGTGGAAGCACATCCAGGACATCAAGCTCGCCGACAAATATCCCGGCATCATGGCCAACCCGCCGGCATTGCAGCCGTGGGGCCTGCGCGTTCTGTATCTAAGCGATCCCAGCGGCGTGCTTTGGCATATCGCGGATGACAAGGTGTAGCGACGTCAAGGCAGGCGGTCCGATTCGGGATTTTTGGCGGTTCTGGGGTACATTTACCCTATAAGTCTGAAATTCATTGAAAAAGCACCAGAACGACTGGGGGACCGTTATGCCACGGATCGGACGCTTCGCCACGGGGATTCTTGCGTGCCGAATGAGCAATCCGAACGGATGGCGCGCGCACTGAAGGCCGCCGGGAAGAGCGTGACCGTTGTGACCTTGAGCGGTGAGGATCATTGGCTGTCACGCACCGAAACTCGAGTACAGGTGCTGAAGGAACTGGACGCCTTCCTAGGTAAACATCTTTGAACGTAAAGTTGCGAAAACGCGGCCTAAGCATTGCGGTTTTGTTCATGTCCGTCTTCGTTGCGGCGTTCGGCGTGCGAGGAGAGTGGGCGCCTCACCACTGGCAAAAAGTGCCGGCTATCACCATCGTCGGACGCGAGGACGACCCGCGGCTGCCGGCGGCTCGCGAGGCGGTGGAATTTTGGAATCGCACATTCGCCGCGCTTCCGACACCGTTTCATCTCGGTGCGATAACACGTGTGGACGGCACAGTGCCCGATCAAGTTCTCGAGGACCTTTCCGAGTCGACGATCGGAAGCCTGCGCACTCGGCACCATCCCGAACCCTTTGCATCCTTCGGCGGCGATCTTCTCATCGTGCTCTCCGACGCGGAGTTTGTTTCCTTTACGTCGCGCATCGGCGATCGCATGCTGGTCGCCATAAAGAACGATTCGCACCCGCCGCTGAATCTGCCCAACGTGCTGCGCAATGTGATTGCGCACGAGATCGGTCACGCGCTGGGCCTGCAGCACAATTCAGATCCAACGACGCTGATGTGTGGCCGCCCGGCACCGTGCCGGCCGGCCGCCTTCACCTCCGCAGAGCCGCGGATGTTTCCGCTGACGAGCGCCGATATGGCGCACCTGCGGGAGTCGTACCCGGCCAACTGGCACGCCCGATAGATACGCGCATCGATCGACAAGCATCCCAATGCCGATCAGTCGCGGTCGGGCGTGTCTGGCATTTTTAAATCGGCGCGAGCGTTGCGAACTTGCCGCGGCGAATCCAGCACGAATTAGATCGGCGCGCTTTCGGGCATGACGCTCTGGGCAATCAGGCCGACGATCACGCCGCCGATCATGTAATACGCCGGCGCGAGCGGGTTGCCGGTGAAGCGAGTCAGCCACGCCACGACGAATTGCGCGGACCCGCCGAATATGGAAATCGACAACGCATAAATAATGCCGAACGCGCCCGATCGCACCCGGTGCGGAAGCGATTCGTTGACCGAGATCAGCGCCGAGGACATGGAAAGCGTTGAGGCGCATGCCAATACCGCGCAGGCGAAATAAAGCGCCAAGCTGCTGCGCTCACGTTCGAGCAACATGAAACACGGGAAGACAGCGAGCGCCAGGCACAGCCACGGTATGATCATCACGGGCTTGCGCCCAACCTTGTCCGAAAGCCAGCCTCCCAAAGGGTCGCATACAACTCCGCACAGGCCGACCACGGCGGCCGCTCCGAAAGCTATCTTGGACGGCATCCCGAGGGTTGAGTTGGCATAGGTGGTCATATAATTGAGCAAGTAGCTCGTGGTCGTTCCCGAGGCGAGCAGCGCCAATCCCGCCGCGGCGACACGGCCATAGCTGCGTATCGATGGCACATCGTGCGGATCACGCGGCGGCTGCAGCGTCTCGCCGAGCGTCCGGCGCAGCAGCAAACCGAACGGAATAATGACGGCACCGGCGAGCAGCGCGACGCGCCATCCCCAGCTATTGAGCGCGACAGGGTCCAATATGCTGGCCAGGCCCACGCCGACCACCCCGGCGACCATCACGGCAACATCCGCGCTGGTCGCCTGGAGCGAAATGTACAGCCCGCGGCGCAATGGCGGTGCCGCCTCCATCAAGAAGGCCGTGCTCGGGCCCACCTCACCGCCGAGCGCGAAACCCTGGATTAGCCGGAAGCAGATCGCCAGGATGGGCGCGGCAATCCCGATGGATGCGTACGGGGGTATCAGCGGCAAGCCCGTAACGCCGATGCCGATCAAGGTAAACGACGCAAGCATCGCCGGTTTGCGGCCGATCCGATCACCGAGGCGTCCCAGCACAAGGGCCCCGAGAGGCCTCGTTAAGAACCCCGCACCAAAGGTCGCGAGCGATGCCAGCAAGCTGGTGCCGGGGGTGTCGGAGGGGAAAAACGCGCGGCCGATCTGCGCCGCAAAGAACGCATAGGTGACAAAATCGTAGAACTCGATGGCGTTGCCGAGCGCGACTGCGATGACATGTCTGGCCGGCAATCCCGTCGGTGCGGTGGTGCTGATGCGATTCTCGGCGCGGCTGTAGTGGCGGCACTATGGCGGGTAAAGCGGGGTTTTAACAGACCCCGGTGAGATTGACCGCGCGCACTGTAACTTTATCGACTGACGGGTGTTGTTCACTATTGAGGCAAGCAAGAAAACACCTATGAAATCCGCGGTTAGGGCCATCTCCCTCTCGGCAGCAGGGCTGATCGCGCTCATCCTGCTTGCCGCGGTCGGATTCTTTGCAGCGATGCAGCTTCACTTCCACCCGTCGGCTCCGCGACCACACTATCCGCCGGCGGTCACTGCACTCGATGCGCAGCGCCAGGACATCCGTTATTTCCGTCAACTCTTGGCATTGGACCGCTCATTTGCGCCCCCCGACCGGACCGAAGCCAATCGAAGAGTCGATGCACTCGAGGCGCTCGGCTCAGTGCTCGATCGGCCGCATCTTCGCGTGTCGCTCATGCAAATTGATGCATTGGCCGACAACGGTCATTCCAGGGTTGAAAGTGAACCCAGCGCCGCATCTATGGAGCTTCCGCTACGCGTGGCATCTTTTGCAGACGGGTTGTATGTCATGCGCGCGACCGAAACGAGCGCGGATTTGCTGGGCGGCCGAGTGATAGCGGTCGACGGCCAGCCAATTGATGTCGTCATGAGCAAACTCGAGCGGCTGCGTGGTGGTACGTCCACGTGGCGGCGCTTGCACGCTGCGCAATATCTGACGCAGCAGGACCTGTTGTACGGCATCGATGTGGCGCCGGACCTGCAACACTCGGACTGGAGCGTGGAAACTCCCGCCGGCGCGACGATCACGCGGCGGCTGGATGCCTACGCTCGACCTGCAAGCGAGCCGGCGGCGTTGGTGACGCGCTGGCTTTCGAGCGAGCCCCTCGAGGGAATGGCAGGAACATGGCACGCGGTCGAGCCCGAGCGCCCTCTACCCATATCGTTGACGCATTTCGACCAGGCGTTTCGAAGTCTGCGCCTGCCGGGATCATGCACCCAATTCATCCAGCTCAAGTCCAACGTCGACCAAGGAAACCAGAGCATCGCGGATTTCTTGTCCAGGACAAAAAGGGGCCTGCGGCAGGCGCCGCCCTGCAACGTAATTTTCGATCTACGCTACGACGACGGCGGCGACTACACGAATACCTATCGCTTCGCGCGCGATTTGCCGACACTGGTCTCGCCGGCGGGGCGCGTCATCGTGCTCACCGGACCGGTAACGTTCTCCGCGGGAATATCCACCGCAGCTTTCGTCAAACACGCCGGTCAGGAGCGCGTCATCATCGTCGGTGAACCCGTGGGCGACCGACTGCACTTTTACTCTGAAGGCGGCCGAGCCTGCCTGCCCCATTCCTCACTGTGCGTCGCGTACCAAACCGGCAAGCATGACTATCAGCATCCCTGTGATGATTGGATGGCCTGCTTTTGGCTGAATTATTTTTTTGAGTTGCGGGTCAAGTCGCTCGATCCCGATGTCTCCGTCACATTGAGTTTCAAGGACTGGCAGGCCGGCGTTGATCCGGTACTCGATCGGGCCATGATTCTCATCGCCGGAACGGACGGCCGCGTCGTGACATCCAATCCATGAGCAGCCGTAATCCTTACGCGCATTGCGCGAAACTATGGAGACTATGCGATGAAAACCGTACTGATTAGCACCGTGGTCCTTCTCACGTCGGGTGCATGCCTTACCTGGGCTCGAGGCGCCGGACCCACGGACCCGCAAATTGCCGAGATCGTCGTCACCGCGAACCAAGTGGACATGGACGCGGGCAAACTTGCGACTTCCAAATCCACCACAACCAGCCAGAGCTTGCAGAAAGGCGGCGATGTCCGATGAGCTTGCAGAAACCGATAAAGCCTTTTTCGATGATTCGTGAGTTTCACCTGGCCGATTGGTTCACCTTGGGCAATGCCGTGTGCGGCACGGCGGCCATATTTTCAACCATTAGCTACGTCCAGACGGCTGTCTTGGTGCATGTCTATTTCAGCTGCGCGTTGGTGCTGGCGGCGTTGCTGTTCGATATTTTGGACGGGCGCGTTGCGCGGTGGCGGCAAAAGTCGTCAATCATGGGTCGAGAACTCGATTCCCTGGCGGATGTCATTTCGTTTGGCGTCGCGCCAGCCATGATCGGTTACGGCCTTGGCATGCAAGGACTGTACGACCGGATCCTTTTGATGTACTTCGTTGCCTGCGGCGTTTCGCGCCTGGCTCGATACAATGTCACCGCCGAGCAACTTTCCGGCGGCAGCGGAAAAGTGACCTTCTTTGAAGGAACGCCGATTCCGACGTCATTCGTTCTGGTGTGTATCCTGGCGGTTGCCGCCTGGCTCGGCGCGATTGGCGAACAGTTATGGTTTGGTGAGCTCAAAATCGGTGGACGCATGCTGCATCCGTTGACCCTCTTGTTTGGGTTGTCGGGATCTTTGATGATCAGCCGAATCCGAATACCTAAATTGTAAGGGGCGCCGGCCCTTCCGCACCTGCGTGCCCGGAGCTCAGTGCGCGGCGATCACCGCCGCCGCGCCGGCCATCATGGTCGCGCTGGTGCGGTTGGCGATCTTGACGGCCTTGCGGCTCGTGAGCAGGCGTCGCGCCCGAACCGCAAGGAGGGCCCAGGCGAGATCCACCGACATCAGCACCAGCAGCGTCACGCCGGTCAGTTCGATCCACGCGGCGGCGCCGACGCCGTTCAAATCGACGATGGTCGGTAGGAGCGCCAGATAGAACACCATAATCTTGGGATTTCCCAGCGTAACCGCGAGTCCGGCGCCGAACAGGCGCCAGCGCGACTGGCGTTTCGGCGTCTCGCCTTCCTCAACCCGGGTCGGCGCAAACCACATTTTCCACGCGAGGAACAGCAAGTAAGCGACGCCGATGAATTTAATGACGGTGAATACCACGCCCAGGGTGCGGGCCACCATGGCAAGACCCGCCACGGCACACGCGAGCCAAAGTGATTCACCCAGCCACATCGCCGCCAAAAACGGCAGCACCTCGCGAAAGCCATGAGTGAGAACCCGCGCCACCAACGCGGCAACGCTGGGGCCGGGAGAGCCGGCCGCAACGATCAGCGCCAGGGCAAACACCAATAGATTAGCAACTGTCATAGGGGTCTCCAGATCGCGGCATGCCGAATGTCATTTCGCAACCGGCAGATCGATGTAGCTGGCTGCGTCGGACTTGTGGAATATGCGCTGCGTCGCCTTGACGTAATCCGCGGGCTTGGCGAAGAAAATGTTCGGCACAAAGGTTTGCGGGTTGCGGTCGTACAGCGGAAACCAGCTCGACTGAACCTGGACCATGACCCGGTGCCCCGGCAGGAACACGTGATCGGCATTGGGCAACTTGAGCGTGTAGCCGATGATTTTGCCGGCGGGAATGGCCGCGGGATTCGACGGATCGTCCCTGTAGCGGCCGCGCATGATATCCATGGCAACGGGCAATTGATAACTTCCCATCTCCACATTGCCGGGGACTTCGTCCGGGTACACGTCGATGAGCTTGACCACCCAGTCCGCGTCGGTTCCGCTGGTCGAGGCGAACAGGTGCGCCACGGGCTGCCCGGCGATGCGCAGCGGCGCCGTCAATACATCGGAGGTGTACGTCAGCACATCGGTACGATCCGAGGCGAAGCGCTGATCATCCACCAGCCAGCGCCTCCAGGTTGAATCGGATGCATAGGTCGGCCGGATGGGCCGGGGCCGATAGGTGACGGGTTTCGCGGGATCGGAAACGTATTCATCGAACGCCGCGGCGCCGGCCGGTTGCTTGTCAAAGCTCAATTTGGCGCCGGCCGCCAGATACAGCGGCGCTGACTTGAAAGGGCAACCGCGTGCGCAGGACTGAGGCCATTGATCGTAGCGGCGCCAGACGTTGGCGCCCGTCTCAAATGCCGTGACCGTCGCAATATCAGCTTTCGGCGCGTCGTCCTTCAAGTGAGCGTCGAAAAACGGCAGCAGCACATGCAGACGAAACCAGTGACCGGTATCGCCGTCAAATTTGATTGCGCCCAACGAAGAGCCGTCGCCATTGCCGCCGCCATGGCGCCATGGCCCGATGACCAGATAAGAATTGTCGCGTCCCGGACCGGATTGCGAGCGCGTGGCGGCAAAGGCCGCCATGGCGCCGTAGATGTCCTCTTGATCCCATTGGCTGTGAATGTAGAGCGTCGGCACGGTCAGCGGACGCGCCGCGAGGATCTTGTCCACCGCCTGCTCGCTCCAGTAGTGATCGTAGGCGGGGTGCTGCGTGAGCCGCTGCCAAAACGGCAATTGCTCCATTCCCATCCGCTTGCCGAGCGCACCGGCGGAACCGACGGCGAGCCACGTGTCATAGGCGTCGTAGCTGGGCGCGATCCATTTGTCCTCCGAGGATTTGTCCGCGGTTTGCGTATAGATGTAGTCCGCGTAAGTTTGGCGCAGCGCGCCGTTGTGAAACCAGTCATCGCCCATCCAGGTGTCCACCATCGGATTGAACGGCGCGGCAGCCTTCAATGCCGGATGCGGATTGACCAGGCTCATGAGCACGGTGAAGCCGTCATAGCTCGTGCCCATGGTGCCGACCTTGCCGTTGGATTCCGGCACGTTCTTGACCAGCCAGTCGATGCTGTCGTAAGCGTCGGTCGAATGATCCACGGGCGTGTGATTCAAATCGCCCGACAGCGGCCGATTCATCACGTAGTCACCTTCGGATTTGTATTTTCCGCGCACATCCTGAGCCACGATGATATAGCCGGCATCGGCAAGTTCGCCGTAGCTCAAGGGCAGGATCAGCGCGCGGCGCGGGCTCTCGGCGCTGGTCGTGAATTTCCCCGCGTTATACGGCGTGCGATCGAGAATCATGGGCGCGCGCGCCGCCCCTTTGGGAATGATGATGACCGTGTGCAGCTTCACGCCATCGCGCATTGGAATCATGACGTCGCGCTTGATGTAGTCATCCGCTGCGGTCGCGATTTTGAAGTCCGCGGGGATATCGCCCGCCGGCGGCGGAGGCACGGGATTTGCAAATGTGGCCGGCCCTGCGCTCAGCAACAGGGCGGCGGTGAGGCCGAAGAGCATCCGTATTTTTATCGAGTGCATGATGGGTTTCCGAGTGTGCAAGGCTTGAGTACTTACGCTTGGCGCAATCCCGGCGCCAAGGCCGGTGCCGCTTCCGAGACGTACGCGGTCTTGATACCGATGAATGTGCTGCGCCCCGAGGTCCGATAGCTTCCCTCGGTCATCTCGAAGGCGATGTTGGGACCGAGGCCATCAAATTGCTCCAGCACGAGATCGAAGCCCGCATCGCGCATGGCTTGCAGCAGGTACTCACGCTGTATCAAAAAAGACTGCTTGTTGTTCCAGGATGCCCAGCGGCGGTTTTCGCGATCGAGAAATGCCCTCTTGGTGCGAAACTCGGGCATCCAGCGCCCCGGCAATCCTTCGTTCTCGCTCAGAAACGACAGCTTGTGGGTGGTGGTGCCGGTATTCTTGAGCGGCAGCACCTTGGCCAGGGCGCGTCGGAACCGCCGCGGCCGAATGAAACTCGGCGAATCCTTGGCTTCGGAGAAATGCGTCTGCAGGATCAATAGCCGCTTGGTCACTTGCGACAGTAGATTCAGAAACTCACGCGGCTTGTCGAGATGATAGAAAAGCCCGCAACAAAATACGGCGTCGAATGTGCCATGCGCGGCGATATTCCACACATCGTCGCGGGCAAATTCCAAGTTCGGTAAATTGACCTTCGATTGAACGTAGCGGCAGGCCTCAATGTTCAATTCGCGCACGTCGATCCCCAGCGCCTGCAGGCCGAGGCGCGCAAACTCGACCGTATAGCCGCCCTCGAGGCAACCCAAATCCGCAATGCGCAAATGCCGCTTATCGCCGGGAAATGTGCCGTCCAAGATGCGTTTTGCCGCCAGAAACCAAGGGTGCAAGTCCATCGAGTATCCGGCGTCAGGCTTGGTATAGGAACCGTCGTCCAATCGAATGTTATGTGAAGTAAAGCTGACCGGCATTCCCGCTCCTGGCAATTGCCCGCGCGAATCTTAACCCCTTTTCCCAAACCGCATCGATTCAGGTGGGAGCAACCACACGGGAGATCGACATGAAATGCGTTGGATTGGGAATATTGCTGATCGGCTCAGGCGTACTTGGCGTTCGGACGGACGCGCATGCCGCCGGCCGGCTCGCGGACGTGCAAGTGATTGACCGCGATACCGGCAGCGTGCTGCCGATGTACCGCAGCCACGGAGAATATTGGGTCGCCGGCAGGCCCGGAGCCCGCTACTCGATCATGATTCAGAATCATCGCGCGGAGCGCTTGCTCGCGGTAACCGCCGTCGACGGCATCAATGTCATCAGCGGTGAGACGGGGGCGTGGAGCCAAAGCGGCTATGTGTTCAGTCCCGGCCAGAGTTATGAAATCGCCGGCTGGCGCAAAAGCAATGCCGAGATTGCGGCTTTCAACTTTACCGCGGCGAGCAATTCGTACGCGGAACGAACCGGGCGCCCTGCCAACGTCGGTGTTATCGGGGTGGCGCTGTTTCTCGAGCGTCCGGCGCGCACTCCCAGCTATGAGGCACTCGATCGCCTATCCGAGGGGTCCGGATACGCTGAAAATCGACTCCAAGGCGGCGTCGCGGATAGTGCGGCGCGCGCAGCGGCGCCCACTCCGAGCGAAACGGCGCCGGCGCCGAAATTGGAGGAGGTCAAACCGTACGCCTCGCTGTCGAATGCGGCGCCCGTGCAGAAACTTGGCACTGGGCATGGCCCGCGCGAAACTTCTTACGTGCAGGACACGACATTCGACCGTTTATCGACCACGCCCAATGAAGTCATCAAGATTCGCTACGATAGCTATGAGAACCTGGTGGCATGGGGCGTTGTCCCAGGCCGGCCGACGTGGCAAAGACCCAATCCCTTCCCGGATTCAGCCGCGCCGAGGTATGTACCGGATCCGCCCGGCGGCTGATAATGGAGTGAATGAGCCTATCGCAGGAGACTGACGAGAGCTTGATGGTGCGCTTTGGGCGCGGCGAGGCTGCCGCGTTCGAACTTCTATACCGGCGGCACGAGTTGAAGGTGTTTCGCTACCTGCAACGCAACGTCAAGAGTGAGGCCAGTGCCAACGATCTGATGCAGGAAGTCTGGTTCGCTGTCGTGCGCGGCGCGGCAAGCTATCGGCCGACTGCAAAATTCACGACGTGGCTCTTCACCATCGCGCATAACCGCATGGTTGACATGATTCGCGCCAATCACCGGCTGCAAAGCCTGGATGCCGGCGATGATGATGCGGATTCCGAGGGCTCGAGTTTGATGGACCGGCTCGCGGTCGACGGGAAACTCGAGCCGTTGGCGCAGGTCCAATCACAGGACGAGGCCGCGGCATTGTTGAGCGCCGTCGCGCAGTTGCCCGCGGAGCAACGCTCCGCCTTTCTGCTGCAGGCAGAGGGCGATCTCAGCGTTGAGGAAATTGCCGACGCCACCGGCTCCCACTTCGAGACGGTCAAGAGCCGACTGCGCTATGCGCGCGCCAAACTGCGGCAGCTTTTGTGGGAATACGCATGACGACGAATGACGATAGCCGAGACGAGGAATTGCTCGCCCGCTACAGGCGGGCCGGCGCAGACGCGCCCGGCCCCAGCGATGCGGTGCGCGCGGCGATTCTTGCAGAGAGCCGTCGCGTCGCCGACGAGCTTGCCAAGCAAGCGCCGCAACGCCCCTTCGATGCGTCGCGTCCGGCGGCCAACGATTCACGCTGGAAAATCACGGCCTACGGCACGCTGGGCGCCGCGCTGCTGGCGGCACTGCTGTTTGCGCCGCGTTATTGGGAAAACGCTCCGCCGGCCAAAACGAGCATGGCGCCCGCCGCCGCACCCGCGCCAGCCGCGGAGTCTGCCGCGGCGCCTAAGTTGGAGGAGGTCAAACCGAACGCGGACAAACCGTATGCGGAACCGTCGAATTCCGCACCGGCACGGCAATCGCAGAGCGATGCGACTTCCTTGCAGGATATAGTCGTGACGCAGGCGCAGCGCAAGCGTTCGAATTCGGCCGTCGCGCCGTCGCTCAATCCTCCGGTGCCGGCGCCGACACCACCGCCCAGCGCGGCGCAAAATTATGCGCCCGTGTCTCCTTCCCGCACCCCATTGGCCGCTGCACCGCCCGCACCGGCCGCGCGCATGAGCGCCGACAGTGCCGCTCGCGCGGTTGGCGGTGCTGCGTTTCCGAAAGCAGATCGCGCTCCTCTGGAGAACGCACTCAAGCCGGCGACCCTACAGTTGGCCGTCGCGCAGGGCGACGCGGCGCAAACCGCCGTGTTGCTGGATCAAGGAGCGGCGATCGATGCCCGCGACCCGGCCGGCCGCACGCCGCTGATGCTTGCGGTGAGCGAAGGGCGGGTCGAGATCGTTCGCTTGCTGCTGGCACGGGGCGCCGACCCGAATGCCGCGGACAACGCCGGTCACACGCCCTTGCAGCAGGCCACCAAGCGAAACTTGCAGGACATTACAGCGCTGTTGCAGCAAGCCGGAGCTCATTAAACGCCCCGGCGCAAAACAATCGCGCGAGCGTTTATTAGGCGCTGATCACCGAGCGGATCCGCGACTGGGATTGCGGGGCCCACCAGGTTTCGACCTGGGCGCTGAGGCCCGCCAGATCGAGCCCCGCTCGGGCGAGGCACGTTTCGCGCGTGCCGTGCTCGATGAACCGATCGGGTATTCCGATGTGCAGGGTGGGCAGCTGCAGTCCGGCCACCGCAAGAAACTCGCTCACGCCTGCGCCGGCGCCGCCAATGATGGCGTTTTCCTCGATGGTGATGAGGGCGCGATGACGCGTGGCAATAGAGATGATCATTTTTTCATCGAGCGGTTTCACGAAACGCATGTTCACGAGAGTCGCGTCCAGGCGCTCCGCTATTTTCTGTGCGGAGTCGACCAAGGCGCCGAAGGCGAGAATCGCCAGACCGCTGCGTCCTTCGCGGCGCAGCTGCGCGACACCGACCGGCAACGCCGTCATTTCCGCGATTACGGCTGCGCCGGGTCCCGTGCCGCGCGGGTAGCGAATCGCCGACGGCGATTTCAAGGTTGTGCCGGTGTACAACATCTGGCGGCATTCATTCTCGTCCGCCGGCGCCATGACGACCATGTTGGGAATGCAGCGCAGGAACGACAAGTCGTAGCTGCCTTGGTGCGTGGCGCCGTCGCTGCCGACCAGGCCGGCGCGATCGATCGCGAAGACCACCGGCAGGTTTTGCAAGGCGACATCATGGATGAGCTGATCGTACGCGCGCTGCAAGAAGGTCGAATAGATCGCGACGATCGGTTTCAAGCCCTCCACCGCCATGCCGGCCGCCAACGTCACGGCGTGCTGCTCGGCAATCGCAACGTCGAAGTAGCGCGCCGGAAATCGTTTCGAATATTCCACCAATCCTGAACCTTCGCGCATCGCGGGCGTGATGCCGACGATTGCCGGGTCGCGGTCCGCCATGTCGCAGAGCCACTTGCCGAATATTTGTGAATAAGTGGGACCGCTGCTCGCTTCCTTGAAGATCATGCCGCTTGCCGGGTCGAACGGGCCCGGCCCGTGCCACTTGATCGGGTCTGCTTCCGCCGGCGCGTAGCCTTTGCCCTTGCGTGTCACCACGTGCAGGAACTGCGGGCCGCTCAGCTTTTGCAGATTGCGCAGAGTATTGACGAGCGCTTTGACATCGTGCCCATCGATGGGCCCGATGTAGTTGAATCCCATTTCCTCGAACAATGTCCCTGGGAGCACCATGCCTTTCAAGTGCTCCTCGGAACGCCGCGCGAGTTCCCAAACGGTCGGCATTTGCCGCAGCACCTTTTTGCCGCTCTCGCGCAAGTGCGAATACATGCGGCCCGAGAGCGCGCGCGCCAGATAATTCGACAGGGCGCCTACGTTTTCCGAGATCGACATATCGTTGTCGTTGAGCACGATCAAGAGGTTCGCGGGAAGCGAGCCGGCATGATTCAAAGCTTCGAATGCCATGCCGGCGGTCAGCGCACCGTCGCCGATGATGGCCACGACCTTGCGCTCTTCGCCGCGTTGCGCAGCCGCTACGGCCATGCCCAACGCCGCGCTGATCGAGGTACTGGAATGGCCGACGCCGAAAGTGTCGTATTCACTCTCACTGCGGGTCGGAAACGGCGCAAGCCCCGCATCCTGCTTGATGGTGTGCAGCTTTTCGCGGCGCCCGGTCAACACCTTGTGCGGATAGGCTTGATGTCCCACATCCCAGACGAGCCGATCGTCGGGGGTGTTGAACACATAATGCAGCGCAATTGTGAGTTCGACCGTGCCCAACGCGGCCGCGAAATGGCCCCCGCGGGTCGCGACGCTGTGAATCAGAAACTGGCGCAATTCCTGCGCCAGGTCGGTCAATTTCGCAGCCGCCAGCTTGCGCAGGTCCGCCGGAGAGGCAATGGTTTCAAGCAGCGGATAGCTGGGGGGCGGGGTGTCCATATCGCACCAGTTTATACTGCGCGCCCCTCATAGTGGCAATGGACTACGGCGGGTGTTGCGGATTTGCACCAGCCCTAACTGGCTGAGATGATGCTATTTTTACAGGTTTCCGAGATACTGCCAGCATGGATTCCGTCAGTTCCGATGAGGTCTACCAGGATCAGATTCTGCCGCATGTTTCGCGCACTTTTGCGTTGACCATTCCGCAACTGCCGCCTGCCTTGAGCATTCCCGTGACCAGCGCATATCTGCTGTGCAGAATTGCCGATACCATCGAGGATGAGCCGGCCCTGTCGGCGCCCGAAACACTGGCCTTCCTACAGCGTTTCAGCGCTGTGGTGGGCGGAAACGGCGAACCTGAGGCTTTGGCGCGGGATCTCGAGCACCGTCTCTCGGACCGTACCCTGCCGACGGAACGCGATCTGGTGAGCAATATGGATCGCGTCGTACGGGTGACCGGCCGTCTCGGCCCCGCGCAACACGCCGCCATCAGGCGCTGCGTGGAACTCATGTGCTACGGCATGCCGCGCTTTCAATTCAATGCCAGCCTCAAGGGGCTGCCCCGCTCGAGCGATTTGGACGACTATTGCTACTACGTCGCGGGAGTCGTCGGTGAGATGCTCACGGAGCTGTTCTGCGACTATTCGGCCGAAATTGCCCGTCACCGGGCCAACTTGAGCGCGCTGGCCGCCTCGTTTGCCCAGGGCCTGCAGATGACGAATATCCTCAAGGATATTTGGGAGGATCGCAGCCGAGGGGCCTGTTGGCTGCCGCAGGAGCTCTTTTCCCGGCATGGCGTCGATCTTGCGAACGTTTCCAGCGACTCAAACGACCCTCGCTTCCAGGCAGGGATCATGGAGCTGGTAGCTGTTGCGCACGCGCACCTGCGCAATGCGCTGGATTACACATTGTTAATTCCGGGCAAAGAGAAGGGTATTCGCCGCTTCTGCCTGTGGGCAATTGGTCTTGCCGCCCTGACCTTGCGTAAAATTGCGCACAATCCCGGCTTTAGCGCCGGTGCACAAGTAAAAGTAACGAGAACCGCAGTCAGCATGACCATGCTCCTGACCAATACCTTCATCGGCAATGACTGGGTGCTGCGGCGCCTGTTCGCCCGGGCCGCGCACGGCTTGCCGCTCGCGCGGCTTGCCGAGGTGCGATGGCCGCGTCCCACGCCTGCCTCGACGGATCATGACGCTGCCAGTGAACAAGAGCACGAGCTGCGTCGTTACGGGAGTTCCGGGTCGTGAATCGAACCGCCCCGAAAACCGCTCCGTTTCCCGCGGAGCTGCCGGACGCGCGCAGCGACATCGTTTCGCACACGCTGAAGCGGGTCCCCGATTCCTCGCCGCTGGACCGCGCCATCGCCGCAGCGCGCGATGCACTCATCGCGCAGCAAAACGATCGGGGTTATTGGCTCTATGAGCTCGAAGCGGACTGCACGATCCCGGCGGAGTACATCATGATGATGCACTTCCTGGATGAGATCGACGCGCCGCTCCAGGCAAAGATCGCCAATCATCTGCGCGCGCGGCAAGCCGAGCATGGCGGCTGGCCGCTGTATCACAACGGCGAATTGGATTTGAGTTGCACCGTCAAGGCGTACTACGCGTTGAAACTCGCCGGCGACGATGCGCAAGCGCCGCATATGAAAAAAGCTCGCGCCGCAATCTTGGAGCGCGGCGGCGCCGCCAGGAGCAACGTATTCACGCGCATCGCGCTGGCGTTGTTCGGCGAGCTGCCGTGGCGCGGCGTGCCGTATATTCCCGTCGAAATCATGTTGCTGCCTAAGTGGTTTCCATTTCACATCGACAAGGTCTCTTATTGGTCCCGCACGGTCATGGTGCCGCTATTCATCCTGTGCACGCGCAAGCCCAAAGCCAAGAATCCGCGTAATATCGGCATCCGCGAGCTGTTCACGACGCCGCCGGAGAAAGAGCGGCATTACTTCAGGCGTGCCGGCCTGCTGGCAAAAGCATTCCTGCTGTTCGATCGCCTCGGCCGCATGATCGACCCCTTGATTCCCAAAGGCATGCGCGAGCGGGCGACGCGCCGGGCGGAGAAATGGTTCGTCGATCGATTGAACGGCGAGGATGGTCTCGGCGCCATTTTTCCGGCCATGGTCAACGCTTTGGAGGCCATGGCGATCCTGGGTTATCCGGCGGACGACCCGCGGCGCGTCACCGCCAAGCGAGCCTTGCAAAAGCTTCTGGTGGTGGGCCCGTCGAGCGCCTATTGCCAGCCCTGCGTCTCGCCGATTTGGGATACCGCACTTGCCGCGCTCGCGATGCAAGAAGCCGGCGATGAGGCCGCGCGCGATGCATCGACGCGTGCGCTCGATTGGCTGAAGACGAAGCAGCTGCTCGATGAGCCCGGCGACTGGCGCGTGCGACGTCCTCATCTGGCCGGTGGCGGATGGGCGTTTCAATTCGCAAATGACTACTATCCGGATCTCGACGATACCGCGGTGGTGGCCTGGGCCATGCATCAAGCACGCGATTCATCGCGCTATGCCGAAAGCATTCGCCGTGCACTCAACTGGCTGACGGGAATGCAAAGCCGCGACGGCGGGTTCGCGGCATTCGACGCGGACAACACCTGTTACTACTTGAACAAGATTCCGTTCGCCGATCATGGCGCGCTCTTGGATCCGCCCACCAGCGACGTGACCGCGCGGGTGGTCACGCTTCTCGCGCGCATCGCCAGACCCGAGGATAAGCGCGCACTGGAGCGCGGCATCGCCTTTTTGCGCAAGGAACAGGAGGCCGACGGGTCATGGTTCGGCCGTTGGGGCACGAACTATATTTACGGCACGTGGTCGGTGCTCATGTCGTTGGCGCAGGCGCACGTCGGGCCCGACGATCCCATGGTGAGGCGTGCAGTCGCGTGGCTCAAGCAGGAGCAAAATGCGGACGGCGGCTGGGGCGAGAGCAATGACAGTTATGCGCTGCAAGCGCGCCCGCCGGAGGATTTCGGCAGCACGCCCTACCAAACCGCCTGGGCGCTGCTGGGACTGTTGTCGGCCGGCGAGGCAGGATCCGATGCGGCGCGGCGCGGCGCGGATTTTTTGCTGCATACGCGGCAGGCCGATGATCTTTGGAACCATCCCAGCTACACGGCGCCGGGGTTCCCGCGTGTTTTTTATCTGCGCTACCACGGCTATTCGGCTTATTTTCCCTTGTGGGCGCTGGCCGCGTACCGGAACCTGACACGCCGCGGAATCGCTCATTGAGTCCCAGGCCCCATCATTGAACGCAGTGGGCGTCGTCGCGGCGCTCGCATCCGAAGCGCGGGCACTAGGCCCCTCGATGCCGCGTGGCGGAGATCCTCCTTTAAGCGAAGTGGCGCTGCTGGGCGAGGGATCGTTAGTGGCGTTGAGCGGCATTGGGCGCGCCGCCGCCGCAGCGGCAGCGCAAGTGCTGGTTGATGCGGGAGCCTCGGCGCTCATGACATTCGGCATGGCCGGCGGCCTGGATCCCGCGCTCAAGCCCGGAAGCGTCGTGATACCCAGCGAAGTGCTCTTTGGCGACGGCGCCCGATACCCTGCGTGCAAGTCATGGCGCGAACAGGTGGCCGCCGCTATCAGTTCTCTGCGAGCGGTGACGGAGGGAAATCTGCTGACGAGCACCCATGCCCTCGAGACGCCGGCGGAAAAGGCCATCGCATTTCGCAGCACCGGCGCAGTTGCCGTCGACATGGAAAGCGCGGCCGTGGCGGAAATTGCCGCCAAACACCATCTTCCATTCATCGCGGTGCGCGTCATCGTCGATACCGCCGCGGACAGGCTGCCGCGCTCGGTGGTAGCGGCGAGCCGCGCAGGAAGGGTCCGGTTCGCGCGCTTGCTCGGCGGTCTGATTTTGGCGCCGCGCGAGATTGCGTCGTTGCTGCGGCTCGCGCAGCGCTATCGAATCGCCATGCGCTCATTGCACGCCATCGGCGCGCATCTGGCATGAAGGCGCTGGTGACGGGGGCGACGGGATTCGTCGGTGCGGCAGTCGCGCGGGCATTGCTCGGCAAGCAATGGCAGGTTCGGGTCCTGGCGCGTCGCGGCTCGGATCGGCGCAATTTGCAAGGCCTCGCTGTGGACGTCTCCGAAGGCGATCTCGCCGATCTGGATTCGCTCGAGCGTGCCGCGCAGGGTTGCGAGGGACTGTTCCATGTTGCCGCAGACTATCGATTGGGCGCGCGCGATCCTGCGGAGTTGTACCGGGCCAATGTCGAAGGCACACGCAATGTGTTGAGTGCGGCGCACCGTTCGGGCGTGCAGCGAATGGTTTACACCAGCAGCGTCGCGACCATCGGCATTCCCGCCGATGGCAGCCCCGGCGATGAACAGAGTGCGAATTCACTCGATAACATGATCGGCCACTACAAGCGCTCCAAGTACCTGGCCGAAGAAGTTGTGCGTGAAGCGGCGCTGGGCGGAATATCCGTGGTCATCGTCAGCCCTTCGACGCCGGTAGGACCCGGCGACGTGAAGCCCACGCCCACCGGTCAGCTGGTGCTCGATGCAGCCGCGGGCCGAATGCCCGCGTATGTCGATACGGGATTGAATATCGTCCACGTCGATGATGTTGCCGCCGGCCACCTGCTTGCCTATGAGCGCGGCAAGGCCGGCGAGCGCTACATTCTAGGCGGGCAGGACATGAGCCTACGGGAAATCCTCGAGGTGATCGCCCGCCTTGCAGGGCGAAGTCCGCCGCGCGTGCGGCTGCCCTACGGGGTGGTTCTTCCCATCGCCTACCTGGCAGAGGGATTCGCCAGACTCTCCGGCCGCAGCGGGCGCATCACCTTGGAGGGCGTGCGCATGTCGCGCAAGAAGATGTTTTTTTCAAGCGCCAGAGCGGTGCGCGAATTGGGCTATCGATGGCGCCCGCCGGTGCAAGCGTTCGAGGACGCGATTCGTTGGTTTCGCGACAACGGCTTGCTCAAGTAAACACGCCGCTGGAGTCTCTCTCGGGAGAGGCTATCATTCTCGCATGAGTACTGTTGCCGAGGATTCGGAGGCGCTGATCTTGGTCGATGAGGCCGATCGCAGCCTGGGGTTATTGAGTAAGGCCTTATGTCATCAAGGCCGCGGCGTTCTGCACCGCGCTTTCTCGTTGCTGATTTTCAATGAGCGCGGAGAGTTGCTGCTTCAGCAGCGCGCCGCCTGCAAACGGCTGTGGCCGATGTACTGGTCCAATAGCTGCTGTAGTCATCCCCGCGGCGATGAGTCGCTGGAGACGGCTACGCAGCGCCGCTTACACGAAGAACTCGGGATTCGCTGTCCCCTGCAATTCTTGTTCAAATTCCAGTACCAAGCGCAATTCGACGCCACCGGCGCGGAGAACGAGTTGTGCTCCGTGTATATAGGACGATGCCGCGAACCGATTAAGGTGAATTCCGACGAAATTCTGGCTTGGCGTTGGATCAGCCCCGAGGACCTGCAAAGGGAAATCGCCGCGGAGGGCGGCCGGACCTTTACTCCCTGGTTCATGCTGGAATGGGCCCGAATCTGGCGCGACCACCGGCAGGCCGTGCTGGTAATATAGCCTTATGGCTATTCCCCTCCTGCAGATGTACAAGGTTGCCCGCTATATTGCCGGGCGTAAGTTGCGCGGCGACAAGCGCTATCCCCTGGTTCTCATGCTGGAACCCCTGTTCCAATGCAATTTGGCCTGTTCCGGCTGCGGCAAGATCGATTATCCCAAGGAGGTGCTGCAGAAGCGGGTGGGTCTGGAAGACGCCCTGCGTGCGGTCGATGAATGCGGCGCGCCGATCGTGTCGATACCGGGCGGCGAGCCTCTGATTCACAAGGAAATGCCGCAGATCGTCGCCGGCATCGTGGCCCGGCGCAAATTCGTCTATCTGTGCACGAATGCCATCCTGCTCTCCAAGCACATCGATGAATACCAGCCCTCGACCTACCTGACCTTTTCGATCCATCTGGACGGCAACAAGCAGCGTCATGATGAATCGGTTTGTCAGGAAGGTGTGTTCGAAAAGGCCGTCGCCGCCATCAAATTGGCTCGCGGCAAGGGTTTTCGCGTCACCGTGAATTGCACCTTGTTCAATGGCGAAGATCCGGATGATGTCGCCGAGTTCTTCGATACTGCAATGGAGCTGGGCGTCGAAGGCATCACCGTATCGCCGGGATATAGCTATCACCACGCGCCGCGGCAAGATGTGTTTCTGGGCCGCAACGCCAGCAAGCAGCTGTTCCGCAACATCTTCAGCCGCCGCCGCCGCCCGTCAGGGAAACCGGCTTGGTCGTTCAATCACTCGGCTCTATTCCTGGATTTTCTCGCGGGCAACCAAACCTACCAGTGCACGCCCTGGAGCAATCCGACCTATAACCTGTTCGGTTGGCAAAAGCCGTGTTATCTGTTGTCCGACGAAGGCTATGCGCCGACCTATAAGGCGCTGATCGAGGACACCGAGTGGGAGAAGTACGGCGTCGGCAAAAATCCGCGCTGCGACAACTGCATGGCGCACTGCGGATTTGAGGGAACCGCGGTCAATGACGCTTTCAGCAATCCCATCAAGGCGCTTTTGACCTCATTGCGCGGACCACGCGTGGCCGGTCCCATGGCACCCGAGCTGCCGTTCGAATACACCGATGGCGGCGCGCGCTACGCCGCGGTCACCGCGATTCCGCTCAGCGACATCAAGCGTGTGAGCCGAGGTCCGTGAACGACTCGGCCGATCGGCGCATCCTCAAAGAGAATGTAGACGATTTCGGCAGCCAGCTAGAAACGTGGCGGCTGCGCATGGAAAGCGCGTTGGCGGCCCGGCTTCCTGGAGCCGACGTGGTTCCGGCGCGGTTGCACGAGGCCATGCGCTACAGCGTACTCGGCGGCGGCAAGCGTATACGGCCGGCCTTGGTATTCGCCACGGCCCGGGCCGTCGGACTGACGGAGGACGACGTCGAGGCCGCGGCCTGCGCCATCGAATTGGTGCATGTCTATTCGCTGGTGCACGATGATTTGCCTGCCATGGACAACGATGATTTGCGGCGTGGCCGGCCGACCTGCCACAAGGCCTACGACGAGGCCACGGCGCTGTTGGTGGGAGATGCCCTGCAACCGCTGGCGTTTCAATTGCTGGCACGCGATCCGAAGTTGCCTGCATCTCCGGCAATCCGCCTGCGCCTGATCGATATGTTGGCGCAAGCCATCGGCACGTTGGGAATGGCCGGCGGACAGGCCATCGATTTGGCCGTGCAGGGCAGGCGCCTCGACATCAGCCAGGTCGAAGACATGCACGCGCGCAAAACCGGCGCGGTCATTCAAGCGAGCGTGTTGATGGCGGCGGAGTGTGCGCCGCCGCTCGATTCGAATCTCTACGGCGCGCTGTCGCGGTTTGCGAATGCCGTCGGCCTCGCGTTTCAGATCCAGGATGACTTGCTGGACGTTACGGGCGACGCGTCGATGCTGGGCAAGGCCACCGGCGCCGACAGCGAACGCGCAAAACCGACCCATCCGGCGATCATCGGCATCTCCGCATCACAGCAGCGCGTCAGGCTCTTGCACAACCAAGCCATCCACGCACTCACGCCGTTCGGTGAACGCGCCGAAGATCTGCGCTCGCTGGCCCACTGGCTTCTGTCGCGACAATACTGACCGCGCCGACTCGTGCGTGCCCTGCTAGTTGCCGGCTTCTTTTTGTGGATCGGCGGCCTGGTTCCGGCGCAAAGCTTTGCGGCCGACACCGCGCTAAGGGTTCGTGCGCTGGCGCCCGCGGATGCACAGCCATCGCCCGAAGCCGTCGCGAGCGGTTCGCTCGATGGCGAGCTGCAACCGTTTTCCAAAGCGCCGGGGCACAATAGCTGGCGCGATTACTGGCTGAAGCTCATTCCACACGATCCCGCAAGCGTCGACGGCGCGCCGGTGCTGATCGTGAACGCCACGCGCGGCCTGCGGGCGCAGGTAGTGGCGTATCAGGACGGCAAAGTCGTCCCGCTGCTGCACGCCGCAAATCTGCCGGCATTCTTAGGCGCGCGCGACATGGTGTTCATCGTGCCGGAGGGCGTACCGCCAACCCAGCCCTTGTACGCGCACATCGTCTCGAGCAGCAGCGACCCGCAGTACCTGAGCGTTTCGCAGGGCGCATTGGAAAGCACCCTGGCGCTCGGAGCCGAGCGTGCCCGCATGATTGCGCTGACCTTCGGCGCGCTCATGTCCGTCTCCTTCGCGGCGCTGTTGATCTGGTTCGTCCTGAAGGATCCGCTGTTTATTTTGTACGCGACGATGTTCTCTCTACAGGCGTTGTACGTGGCGTATCTGTCGGGCCAGGGATTCGACTGGCCGTGGCTGTCCGCCGCCACGCCGCTCGAATCTTTCGCGTGGAATGTGCCGGTGGGATTGAGCGGCGCCGTCGCCTGTTTGTTCACGCGGGAGATTGCGGACTTGAGACATTTCTCGCCGCGCGTCTACGCGATTTTCGGCTGGCTTGCGGTGGCCTTCGTGTTCATCACCGCCGCCAATGTCGCCAAGTTCGTCGGTCTGCTGGGCGCCGTCAACATGATCGGCAACGTGATGTTCGTGGTCGCGGCCGCGTTCACGGTGATCGTGTGCGTGCTGGCGTGGCGGCGCGGCAATCGCGCGGCGGGCTGGTTCTTGATCGCGTGGATCTTGCTCGAAGGATTTACGATTGCGGCCGCGCTGCGCTTCTTGATGACTTCGTCGACGGGCTCGGATTCGCTCGACTATTACGGGTTGCCCCTGTCGATGGTCGCGGCGTCCATCTTGATTGCGCTCGGTGTCGCGGATCGATTGCGCGCGCAACGGGCGGCACTGTCAGACGCGGAGCGCCGCGCGCAGACCGATCCTTTGACCGGGGTGCTGAATCGTCGATCCCTGATCGAGCGGCTCGATGCGGCGTGCGCACGAGCCAAGGCGCGCGGCTTGCCGATTGCGCTGTTGTTCATCGATCTCGATCACTTCAAGCAGATCAACGATACCTTCGGCCACCAAGCCGGCGACGCGTGCCTGCGCGCCATCGTCGATCCGATTCACGCCGAACTGCGCCAATCCGATGTGATCGGCCGCTATGGCGGCGAGGAGTTCGTCGTGATCTTGAGCAGCGCCGATGCCGCTGCCGCGACACCCATTGCGCAGCGCATCCTGGAGCGCGTCGCCGCTGTGCGCGTGTCCGGATTTGGTGAACCGATCAGCGTGACGTGCAGCATCGGCATCGCCGCCAGCGACACACTGGGTATCTGGGGGGAGCCGCTGCTCGCGCAGGCCGACGCTGCCGTCTACGTGGCGAAACGATCGGGGCGCAATCAGGTTCACCTCGCACCACCCGTGCTCGCCTAAAATCTGTCCTACAAAATATTCCCGCGTCGCGCATTGGCGACGCTTATCATAGGCGGCGATTGGGCCTAAGCTTGGCGTTCGAACAAATTCACTGCGATCCGGCCGGCATCGCAAAGGGAAGTTACTGGTGCAACGCAGCGCGTTTAGTCACGCAAGACTCATGCGCGAATCCACACATCGCATCGAAAGCGCGTTGCGCAGCGACGATGCCAAGGAGCACCTGATCGCCCAGCGCATCCTCGCAACGCCGGCATCATGGAGTGCGTGGGAGCTCGAGCACTCGGGGTTGATGCGGCAAGTGGCCGACTTCGTCGCGTTGCGCAATCAAGCGGTGGCCTTGAGGCATGCCGCGCTGCGGCTGATTCACGGCAAGGCCCTGTTCGAGTATCTGAAGAAGCACAATGTGCGCGGCAAAGCGCGTGCGAAAATACTGGCGCACTTTCATCGCACCCTGCTGTATGAACACGCCGTCGTGGCCGAGCACTCCGTCTATGTGCGCAAGACCGCGAGCTTCCTGTGCGCCAGCCATGTCGGTACCGACCTGGTTCACGATCCCGCGTTTTTGGATCCGATGGCGCAGTACGAAACCTTGTTCACGGAGTATTTCGAGTTGTATTGCTCGACGCTGATGCCGAGTGAAGATCCGAACTCGGAATCGGAGCCGGAATTGCTGCCGCTGCTCAAGCATCAGCTCAATGAGTGGCGTTGGGTGATCTTGAACCCGAAACAGGCCATGCCGCACTTGCAGCGCGAGACCGAACTGCGCCGCCCGGCAGGCGACACGCAAAAACTGCGGCTGCTCAAATTTCCAAAGTCCGGCAGGCAAGCGCCGAACAAGTAAGCGTCGAAATCGAACCGAAGGGCCGCCGGCACGCCGGCCGCTGAGTCCGTCCGCGTCAAGTCAGCGCCGCGTTGCGGTCCTTCACGGGCGGCGGCGTCCACTGATAAATCCACGTTTCCGACAGCGGCCTGCCGTCGATGCGCAGGTACATGCGCAAGTCGATGGAGTCGTTGCTGTCGGCCGCCGGCCTGACATCGAACAACACACGATAGCCTTTGATCTCCTCGACATAGTGCGTGGTGACATGTTCCGTCGTGGTGCCGCGCGTGGTGGTGATCATCGCCTCGACATTGGCGTCTTTGGCCAGCGCGCCGAGTTCGCCACCCACGAAGTCGACCGCGAAATGCCACGAGTAGTATTGGCGCTTCTGCCCAATCGTGCCGCCGATCCCGGTACGCGTGGCAAGGGTGTGCGCCAGCGGCGATGAGAAGGGTAGCTGCGTCCCCCAGTAGAGACGGTAGCCGAACAGCATTTCCTGGCCGGCCTTGGTTTTTTCGTCCGGGTTCCAAAACGCCACAATATTGTCCGAGGTCTCATCGGCGGTCGGAATTTCGAACAACTGCACGGCGCCCTTGCCCCAACCGGATTTGGGCTCAACCCAGAGGCTCGGCCGGCGATCGTAGTACACGCCGTCGTCCTGATAATGGTCCCAATTCCGATCTCTTTGCAGCAAACCGAAGCCGCGCGGATTTTCATCGAAGTAGGAGTTCAAATGGCTTTGCACAGGGTTGGTCAGAGGCCGCCAAATCCACTCGCCCGCGCCGGTCCACATCGAGAGGCCGTCGGAGTCGTGAATCTCGGGGCGCCAATCGTTCGCGCCGCGCCGTTCGTTTTCCCCGTAGAAGAACATGCTGGTCAGCGGCGCAACGCCCAGCCGGTCGATGGCCTTGCGCGGATACAGGGCCGAATCGATGTCCATGGTCAGCGTGCCGCCGGGCGTGATGAAAAAGCGCAGCGCACCCGCGATGCTGGGCGAGTCCATGAGTGCGTACATGGTCAAGGTTCCGGAACCTTTTGCCGGCCGCTCGAACCAAAACGCGGTGAAACGCGGGAATTCCTCCGGCCGGGGATAGGCGGTGTCCACGGCGAGTGCGCGCGCCGAAAGTCCATATTGCCGCGTATCGCCACCCACGGCGCGAAAATATGCGGCTCCGAGGAACGCGGTGACGTCATCCCTCCAGTCGGTCACGAACTGCACGCGAAATCCCGCAAAGCCGGCGTGGTCGCGCATCACCGCAGGATCGATCCCGGCCTTGTCGAACTCAAACATCGACGGGTCGTAGAGTATCTCGCGCGCCTGTCCCTCGTTGACTTCATAGAGATGCACCGCCTGGGCGAAGCCGCGCCCGACATGGAAAAATTGCAGGCGGAAGGCGAGGCCCGCATCGCCCCAAAGCGAGTGATCGCCGCGAAAGCGCAGGGACTGAAACTGATCGTAGCTCAAGGCTGCCATGCCGGCAGGCAGCAGATCCTTGGGGGGTTGATAGGCGCTGCCGGCGAGAAATCGTGCCTGGCCCTTGAGCCACGCATAGTCAAAGCGCTTTGCCGGACCCGAGCCTGTGGCGGCCGCGGATTGCACGAACTCGGCGCCGGCGAGTTGTCCCGCGGCCAGAGCAATCGCAGTCTTCAAGATTTCGCGTCGACGAACCATGAGTTTGAATCCTAGATCGAGAACGTGGGTGGGGCGGAGTCGGGGAGCAGGGCCAGTTGATTGAGAAAGCGCGCGTCCGCGGCGACCTCGACGCGTTCGATCGGCGTCAGCCATTGCAAGGCCTCATCCAACGATCGTGCATCCATCAATTTGCGTTCCGCGGTGAAGGCGTGCGGGTCCGGATTGCCGCGTGGATCGGCGGGTCGCGGCAGATTGCCGCCGATATGCGCGAGGCGCGCCTCGCGGTGCCGCGCCAGGAACCGCAGTCCTTCCACGGGCAGCTCGCCGCTGCTGCGCACCAATTCCTCGCGGCGCGCCACCAAAGACGGGGTTTCAACCTCCTCCGGGGTGCGCAGCAGCGCCAGCCGCGCCAGGAATCTGCCCAAAATCTCGCTGCCGCTGATTTGCGATAGCGGCACCGAGAGAAACAAGCCGAGAAGAGCCGGCGAAACCCAAGCCAGCAACGGAGGCGAAATGAAATAGACGATCACCGCGGTGACACAGCTCAAGAGCATATGCCGCCGGTGAAAACGCCAAGCCTCGCCCCAGGTGGTGTGGCCGGCGTCGCGGCGCTGCGTCTTCCAGCCGGAATCGCGTCCCATGAATACCTCGAAGACATGGCGGCACTGCACGATCATCAGGATCGGCGCGTACAGCGCCGAGAGAATGGCCTCGAGCAGGAAGCTTGCCGTTATTCCGATGACGCCGCCCGCGCCGCGGCGAATACGGCGGGACAACAAGGCGCGAATCAGGCCGAGCATTTTTGGAATCAACAGCACCAGCATGCTGAACCAGAACAGGGCCATCATGAGTGCCACATCGAACCGCGGCCAGGTCGGGAACAGCTGAAAATCGTGGCTGAAATACTCCGGACGGATGAAGCGCGACTGAATCGCGAGCGCGAAGCCGATGCCGATCATCACCAGCCACAGGGGTGAGGACAAATAACTCATGATGCCCACGCCCAAGTGCATGCGGCTGATGAACCTCAATCCCGCGCTGCCGATGATTTTCATGTGCTGTAGATTGCCCTGCGCCCAGCGGCGATCGCGAACCGCGATATCGATCAGGGTGGGCGGTGATTCCTCCCAAGAGCCGCCGCAATCGGTGGCCATGCGAACTTTCCAGCCGCCGCGGCGCATGAGGGCGGCCTCGACGAAATCATGCGAGAGCACGAAACCGCCAAAAGGCTTGCGGCCCTTGAGTTTGGGCAGGCCGCAATATTGGGCGAAGGCGGGCACCCGAATGATTGCGTTATGGCCCCAGTAATTGCCGCTGTCGCCGGACCAGGCCGACAGGCCGCGCGTGATCACCGGGCCGTAGACGCAAGCGGCGAATTGCTGCAGGCGGGCAAACAAGGTGCGTGCCCCGATCAGCTGCGGTGCGGTTTGCAGAATGCCCAGCTTGGGATCCGCCTGCATCGTCCGCACCAATTGCGTGAGAGTGGGCGCGTCAATGAGGCTGTCGGCGTCCAGCACGATCATCTGTTCGTAGCGCCCGCCCCAGCGGGTCACGAAGTCCTCGAGATTACCGGACTTGCGCGCGACATTGAGCCAGCGGCGCCGATACCAGACCGGCATGATCGAATGCAGCGCCGCGCGCAGCTCGGCGGCCTTCAGGGTTTCGCGAATCCACGCATCGGCGTCGGTGGAATCGGAGAGCATCACGATCTCGAAGCCGCGATGCGCATCGATGCCCTGCAATGCTTCCGCCATCGCCTGCAGCGCGGCGGCGGTGCGCGTGGGATCTTCGTTGTAGATGGGCATCACCAGCGCCGTCAGCGAGGCGCCGGTGGGCGCCGACGGCGGCGGCAGCGGATCACGGCGTTTCGATGCGCCCGCCAATACCGAACCGGCCGAGAATGCAATCCAACCCAGGGAGATCGCGAAGAAAACTATCATCGTGCCCTGCAAGAGCGTCATGCTTGCAAAACGCACGACCTGCAGCATCTGATAGATGCCATAGGTAGTCACGCCCACCGTTACCACGATCAGGATGAAGCGTGCGTACAGCACCTCGGGCGAAATGAGATGGCGCTCGGTTCGCCAGGGTTTGTAGCGCAAATCCTGCGCCGGCATGCTCACGGGGGCCTCCGGCGGCATGCCGCCCGGCGCCTCAGTCTCGAATGGGGCGCCGATATTTAACTGGAGGTCCATCGGTACAGCCACGTTTCGGAAACAGCGGTGTCGCCGCGCATGACCCGCAGACGCAACTCGATGACTTCGGCATCCTTCGGATCGATTTCAAAGCTGGCACGCAGGCCGTGCAACTCGCCATTCGCAACCAGCGTCGAATTGGAAATCGCGCCGGCGGAAGCCCCCAGATCCAGACGCAGGCCGTCGAGCTTTTCGCCGGCGCCGACGATATCCAGCAAGAACACGCGCCGCTTGCGATCGATGCTGGCGCCGGAGCGCGTCGCGATCACCTTGCCCAAGCCTTTGGGCAGCGGCGGCTCGGCGCACCAGCTGATGGTATAGGCAAATTGCGCCGGATGCCCCGGCTGCAGCGGCGCGTTCGGGCGCCAGAAGGCGACGATGTTGTCGTTGGTCTCGCGGCCGGAAGGAATTTCCACGAGTTCGACCGCGCCTGCGCCCCAATCGCCCTTGGGCGTGATCCAAGCGCTGGGACGGCGCTCGTACTGGGCGTCGAAATCCTCGAAATCACTTTGCTGCCGTGATCTTTGCACCAGTCCGAAGCCCTGCGGCACTTGCGTCGTAAAGCTCGAGACCTGCAGCTTGAGCGGATTCGCCAGCGGTCGAAACAATTGCTCTCCCGATTTCGTCGCGATCTGCAGCCCGTCCGAGTCGTGCACTTCGGGCCGATAGTCGTCGAGATGGCCGCGATTGGTCTCATCGAACAGAAACATCGAAGTCAGCGGTGCGACGCCGAGCACGCGCATTTCGGCGCGCGGAAACAGGGTGAATTCCACGTCGGTCAAAGTCTCGACGCCGGGCTGCGCCGTGATCTTGTAGGCGCCGGTGGCGGACTTGCTCTCGAGCAACGCGTAGATGACGATGGCGTTCGCCCGCGGGCCCGGCCGCTCGATCCAAAAATGCGTGAACACCGGAAACTCTTCGCCGGATGGCTCGCCGGTGTCGATAGCCAGGCCGCGCGCCGACAATCCATACAGTAGGTTTTTGGCGACGGCCCGAAAGTAACTGGCGCCCTGGAATACCAGAAACTCGTCCCAGACCTTGTTCGAGTTGATGCGGCTGCGGACACGGAAACCCGACAGCGGCACCGAGACTCTGGCGAGCTGGGCAGGGGCGGTCCCCGACATCTGGAACATCGCCGGCGTTGCCACCACATCTTTGGCGGTACCGTCTTCGACGGTCGAGATCGTCACCGTCGGCAGATTGGAGCCCGCGCGCAGCAGTTCGAGCCGAAAGGGCAGCTTTTCCGCGCGCCAGATACCGGCGTCGGGATTGAAATGCATGCTGCGATACTGTTCCGGGCTGAGTTTATCCAGCGCGGAAGGCACGCTGTTGCGCGGCGGCGCATAGGGCGCCGCGGCCCTGCGCTTGGCATCTTCCAGCAGCGTTTCGAAGCTGAAGCGGTAGGTTGCCGCGGGCTTGGCGGGAGGCTTGGCTGGTGGTTTCACGGGTGCAGCAGCGCCGGCGGCGTGACCCTGAAAGGCGATCACGAGCGCCAGCACCCCCGTTGATTTGGCAAGCGATACCCGCAAAGCGTCCCCCTAAAGCGTCCCCCTAAAGATAGCTAGTATAGTGCCTGCCCTATGTCGGTCGCAGATCACCCTGGCCAGGAACCGCAAAGCGCCGGGACCGTGCTTATGGTGCGGCCTGCGGGATTTGGCTGCAATGCGCAAACGGCCCCCAGCAATGCCTTCCAAGCGCGGCCCGGGCTGCCGGCGGGACAGGACCTTCAAGGCGTGGCGCTAGGCGAGTTTCATGGACTGGCGGAGCGTTTGGAGCGCGCCGGCGTGGAAGTGCTGGTCGCGCCCGACAGCGCGGAACCTCCCAAGCCGGACGCCATATTCCCGAACAACTGGGTCAGCTTTCATCGCGACGGCACCGTGGCGCTGTATCCCATGCTGGCACCGAACCGACGCTGGGAGCGCCGCGACGAAATTCTGCAGCAGGTGGTGCGTGAGGGAGGATTTCGTGTTTCGCGCACGGTGGATCTCACGCATCGGGAGTCGGAAGACAAATATCTCGAAGGCACGGGCAGCTTGGTTCTCGACCGTATTCATCGGGTCGCCTATGCCTGTTCGTCGCCGCGGACAGATCTCGATGTGCTTGGCGAGTTCGCACAGCAACTGGACTATGAAGTCATATCCTTCGATGCCGTGGATGCCGGCGGCTCCGCCGTCTATCACACCAACGTTTTGATGGCGGTCGGCACCGAATTTGCGGTCGTTTGCAGCGATTCCATCGTCAGCGATGCGCACCGTGCGGCCGTGCTGTCCAAGCTGCGTTCCACCGGCCATGCAATCGTCGAAATCAGCGCGGCGCAAATGGCGCAATTCGCCGCCAATGTCTTGGAACTGGCCGCGCCCAACGGCAAACTCATTGCCCTGTCGACGACGGCGCTGGCCTGCTTGGCGCCGTCGCAGCGCCGCGCTTTGGAATCGCGCGCGAGCTTGCTTCCCGTGCAGATTCCCACCATCGAGCGCATCGGCGGGGGTGGCGTGCGTTGCATGCTCGCGGAAATTCACTTGCCGAAGCGCGATACGGCAGGCGCCAGACTTAGGTCATAATCGCGCGATGCTGGAACTCGGCGTCAAGATTCTCATCGCTTACCTGCTCGGGACGCTGCTGGGCAGCCTGATCCTGGGGCGCATGCGCGGTGTCGATATTCGCAGCATGGGCAGCGGCAATGCCGGTGCGACCAACGCGATGCGCACCCAGGGCAAGGGGTTTGGATTCCTGGTGCTGCTGATTGATGTCGCCAAGGGTGTGATTGCCGTGTGGTGGTTGCCCGGTACTGCGTTGCCCGGCATCGACATCGATGCCGGCGTCTCGCGCGAGTGGCTCACGATGGCATGCGGATTCGCGGTGATCGTGGGCCATGTGTATCCGGTATGGTTCGATTTCCGCGGCGGCAAAGGCGCGGCGACCGTGATCGGCGTGGTCGCCGCGATGGAATTGCGCCTGCTGGTGCCGCTGCTGCTGAGCTGGATCATGGTGCTGTTGTTGTTCGGCTACGTGGGCCTCGCCACCATGCTGTCGACGGTCGCGCTCGCGGCGGCCGTACTCGTGCTCGAACCGAACAATGTCCCGCTTTGCACGTTTTGCGCCGCGGTTGCCGTCTTTGTGATCTTTACCCATCGCAGCAACATCGCGCGCATGCGCGCAGGAAAAGAAAATCGTGTGCGGCGTTTATGGCTGTTTCGATCGCGGGCGGCCTAGGCGCCGCGCCCCAGGCGCCGCCGCCGCTGCTTCGATTGCTGGCGGACGGCGAATTGCACTCCGGCGAATCGCTGGCGGCGGAGCTGCGCCAAACCCGGGCGGCGGTATGGAAGGGCGTGCAACGCTTGCGCGCAATCGGCATCGAAGTGCAGGCCCTGGCACGCCGCGGCTACCGTCTGGCGGGAGCGGTGGAGCTGCTCGATGTCAGCCGTATCCGCGCCGAACTGGCCGATGAGCGCAAGCCGCACCTGCACGGCCTGGAACTGCTGTTCGAGATTGATTCCACCAACACTCGCCTGCTGAGCAGCGCCCCGCCGCCGCCGCGCACGGCGGACGTCTGTATTGCTGAGCTGCAACACGCCGGGCGCGGGCGCTTGGGCAGGCGCTGGATTGCGCCCTTCGGCGGCGGCATTGCCATGTCGCTGGGCTGGACCTGCAGCGACGTGGTGCGTACCTTGCCGGCATTGAGTTTGGGGGTCGGTGTAGCCGTATCCCGGGGCTTGATGCGCGCCGGCGCCGCCGGTATTACGCTGAAATGGCCGAACGATATTTGGTTCGAAGACCGCAAGTTGGGCGGCGTGTTGATTGAATTACGCGCCGAGGCGGGTGGTCCGGCGCATCTGGTGATTGGGGTCGGCATCAATGTGTCCCTCCCTGCCGAGGCTCGCCGTGAGATCGAGACCAGCGGAACGGACGTGGCCGCAGTGACGGACGCCTGCAAGGAGCCCGCTTCGCGCAATAGGGTGGCAGGGGCCATCTTGGATGAACTTTTGAGTATGCTGCTGCAGTACGAGCGATTTGGATTTGCCGCGTTTCGCGATGCCTGGACGGCCCTCGACGGCTTGAGCGGACGTCCCGCGCAAGTGATGGTGGGAGAAGCCGTGGTATCCGGTATCGCTCGCGGCGTGGATGCTGATGGAGCGCTGTTGCTCGAAACAAAGAACCGCATGCAGCGCTTCGTTTCCGGCGAGGCGAGTTTGCGTTTGATTCATGGGTGACGCTTGACGCTACTGAAGTCTCTGGTCGTGTGCTTGGTTTTGGCCAATGTGTGCTACTTCCTGTGGCAGCACGGCATTGCCAAAACACCTGTGGCCGTCGTGGCGCCTCCGCCTCCGGGAACATTGAGGCTCGCCTCCGAAAGCCCGGAGACGGCGCGCACGGATTCGAGCGGCAATGCGGCGGTTCCCCCCGCCGCGAGCAGCGCACCCGCGGCATCCGAGGGCGCGCGGGACGGCGGCAATTCCGGTCTTTTGACCAACGTGAAGCGTTGCATCAGTGTCGGACCCTTTCGCGACGTGTCGGAAGCGGCCCATGCGGCGTCGACATTGCGCGGTGGGGGATACGATCCGCGCCAGCGCGTGGCCGACGGCGAGGTCTGGGCCGGAGTCTGGGTGTACCTGCCGCTGCCGGCCTCGCGCCCGGCGGCCGAACAGACGTTGGCCAAGCTCAAGGCCGGCGGAATTGACGATGCCCTGGAAATGCCGGGACCGAACGAGAGTTCAGTGATTTCCCTGGGGCTCTACAGCGAAGCGAAGCGAGCTCAGGCCCGGGTTGCCCAAGCGCAGGCATTGGGATTCAATCCGGGCATCGCCGATCGCAAGCGCACCGGCAATGTCTATTGGATCGATATCGACTTGAAGCCCACCGACGGTTTGCTGAATCCTGCCGACTTGCAGGGCGAATCCGGCCGCATCGTTCGCCTCGAAGTCAAAGGATGCCCTTCGGTGGGCCAGACATGAGCGTGCGCGGCGTCGTTTTGCGCGTCACCAGCACGATCGGTGCCGTGATCGGCTACGGTTGTCTCGCGGCATTCCTTTATCTCATCAGCATGCAAGTCTATCGCTGGTTTCGCCAGGGAGAATGGCCGCATATCGGCATGGGCGACGGCATCAAGGTCGGGCTGATGCGTTGCTGTGTCAGGGAGGATGCCATGGGACATTTCGCCGGTTTTTTGCAGTGGTGGAATTCACCGGTGAGCTGGCTGGGCCTGCACAAGGTATTCGAAGTGATCCCGGCGTCGCTGGCCTTGTTCGCCGTGAGCATCGCGGGCAATAGCCTGTTCATCTATTGCCGCGATCGGCTGCGTACGCGCTGAGCGCTCATGCCGCCGACTCGCTGCGTTTTTTGAGTCCTTGCGACTCGGTGGTCATATAACGTTCGATCAGGCCGCCGTACAGCCACGAGACCAGCGGCGCGATGAAGCCCGACAGCTCGAACGACAGCGTCACGCGGCTGCCCGGGCCCTTCGGTTCGATCGAGTGCCCGGCTGTCATGCACAGGCCCGGCGAGCGCGTGCTCCAGGTGAAGTTGCGCTTATCCTCGATCTCTGTGACCTGCCAGACCGCGGGACGCAGTCGAGGTTGGCAAACCTGAGCGGTGCTGCCGACCGCAAACCGGCCGCTCTCCCTGCGCTGTACGCTGGTCATGGTTGAGGTCCATTCAGGCCAGCGCTCGACGTCGCACAGAACTGCGAATACTTTCTCCGGCGGCGCGTCGATAGTCACTGTGACACTTACGGTCTTCAAGCGGTCTCCTAGTGTTCCATGGATCCTGAGGGCTTGCGGACAGTGTAAGGCGCGCTGCCTGAATTTTCAGGTGCGGCGCCGCGCACCGCCGGCGGCGGATCTCCCTGCCATGCATGCGCGACGCTGCCGGCGGGAGCCTGATACCAACCCGGATCGCGATAATCCCCATGGGCGAGATCCGCACGAATCTTCACCACGGTGAACATCCCGCCCATTTCGATATCGCCATACCGCCCCGCGCCCGTCATCATCGGCAAGGTATTGGCGGGCAACGGCATGTTCATCTGGCCGCTCATGTCGTGCCCCATGTTCATGTAACCGGGCACGAGTGCGGCGATTTGCCGGGCCAGCTCACCCTGCTCGACGCCGACGCTGTTCGGCACGGCATGACTCATGGCATTCATGGTGTGATGGCTCTTGTGGCAGTGAAAGGCCCAATCGCCGGGCGCCGCAGCGGTGAACTCGATGGCGCGCATCTGCCCCACCGCGATGTCGGTCGTCACCTCGGGCCAGCGGGACGCCGGCGGCGTCCAGCCGCCGTCGGTGCCCACGACGACGAATTCATGGCCATGCAGATGAATGGGGTGATTGGTCATGGTGAGATTGCCGACTCGAATTCTCACGCGCTCGCCGAGGCGCGCCGGCATCGGCGCGGTGCCGGGGAATGCCCGGCTGTTGAAGGTCCATAAATTGAAGTCGAGCATCGTGCTGACCTTGGGCGTGTAGCTGCCGGGACTGATGTCGTAGGCGTTCAAGAGGAACACGTAGTCGCGGTCGACGGGCATGAGAGCGGCGACTTTCGAGTGCGTTACCCAAAATCCCATCATGCCCATCGCCATCTGCGTGGTTTCGTCGGCATGCGGGTGGTACATGAATGTTCCGGCACGTTGCGCGACGAACTCATACACGTAAGTCTGTCCGGGCTTGATGGAGGGCTGATTCAAGCCGACCACGCCGTCCATGCCATTGGGCAGGCGCTGGCCGTGCCAGTGAATACTGGTGGGTTCCGGCAGCCGGTTGGTGACGAACATGCGCACGCGGTCGCCCTCGACCACTTCGATGGTGGGCCCGGGCGATTGGCCGTTGTAGCCCCACAGATTGGCCTTCATGCCCGGCGCAATCTCGCGGATGACCGGCTCGGCGACCAGGTGAAACTCCTTGATGCCATTGCGCATTCGCCACGGCAGCGACCAGCCGTTCAAGGTGGCAACGGCGCGATAGGGCCTGCCGTTGGGAGGGACCAGCGGCGGCTGCATGGCCGGCGAGTCGCTGGACACGATTTCGGGCAGCGCCGCCAACGCGCCTTTTGCGACCGCGCCGGCCGCAACGGCGAGCCCTGCGCCGGTGAAAAATCTTCGTCGTGAAAGCATGATAGTTCCTAACGCCGCTATCGCGCGGCAGTGCCAAGCAATGCCGCGTCGAGTTGCGATTTGGCGATCCAGAAATCCCGGACGCGTTGGATGTAGCCATCGAAGCCCGCAGCTTGGCCGCGCGCCCCGGACAACAGGTCGAAGATGCTGATCTGCGATGCGTTGTAGCGCAGCAGATTCTCCTGCGCGACGGCTTTGCGCAGCGGCAATATTTCATCGCGTTGCTGCTTCGCCAGTTCGAATGCCGCTTGGTAGCCGGCATAGGCCAGTCGGATCTGCGAGCGGGCTTCAATCGCGGCCTGCGTGAAGCGATCGACCGCCTGCATGTAGATGGCTTCAGATCTTTTGACGCGCGCGGAGCCGCCGTCGAATATCGGAACTTCCAGGGTGATGGTGTAGCCGCGTTCATAGGGAGCATCGCGCGCGCCCTGCTGTACGCGCGCCGCACCGACGTCGAGTACATTGATGAAGCGCGTGCTGCGGCTGAGCTTGAGGCGGCGCTGCAGTTCATCGATGTGCATGCGCGTCAGCTGCAGGTCGAGCCGATTCTGCAACAGCGCGCCCTCGACGTCGGGTAGCTTTTCAAGACCTGCAGGCAAAATCGGCAACGACTCGGCAAGCTGCAGGTCCGTCGTTCCGGTCCTTTCCGCCGCCAGCCCCATGAGACCGAGAAGTTTTTCGCGCGCCGCCTGTTCGGCCAGCTCGGCGTGAGCCAAGCCTTGAACGGCATCGACATAGATATTCTGCTCGCGGGCCTGGTCCGATAGGGCCCAGTTGCCCGCGGCGACCATTTTTTGCGCCAGTGCCGCCTCGGTTTGCGCCGCTGCGCGGACCTTCAGCTGATAGTTGCGGGACTCGCCCGCGGCCACCGCCGCGTAATAGGCTTCGCGAGCATCCTTCGCAAGCTGCGCGACGCGTAGAACCGCGGAACTCTGCGCCTGCGCAAAACGCCGCTTTTCAATGTCGCGGGCGTACGGCATCGTCAACAGAGAAAGTACATTGAGGCTCAAGGTCTCCTCGATGTCGTACTGTCCGGCAGCGCCCGCATGGCGCAGATCGAAGCGTGGATTGGGAAAGCGGCCCGCCTGTACCAGGTCGGCTTCGGAAATTCCCAGTTCCTCGAACGCTGCTTGCAGAGCGCGATTGTTGAGCAGGGCGATTTGCACGGCATCTTCGACCGACAACCGATGCCCCAGAAGCGCGGCCACTCGAGCGTCGGCCTTGGCCCGTTCCTGTGAATTTCGCGGCCAGGCAACATCGCCGGCCAAATGCCGGCGTGCGCCATCCGCAACCGCGTCGAAGCCGCCGTCCTGGGTGAAGCCGGCGCAGCCGCCGCTGCCCAGCACGGCCAGTGTCATCAACAGAAGAAATGCGCATCGCATATCGTCCTCCTCTCGTCTCGGGCGGAAATCGGCGGCGCAGCAGCGCCGCGAATCAGCTGCGGGTTAGACGAGGAGGGCGATCGAGGCGGTCGAGGGCGATCCTGGGAGGCGAACCGTTGACGGGCAGGGACGCTTCAGAGCGCACCACGGGAGGGGGAGTCCAACGAAACGGCATCAATGCAATCGCGGCGGCACAGCATGTGCCGCAGTGATGGTGCGGCTCGGCGCCTGTTTGTGCCTTCCCTGAGTCGTTGGCGCAGTGATGCTGCGCGGCGGCTGAGCCCGCATCGTGAGCACCGCAACTCCACGAGGCGAAGCTCTGCAGCGGCAGAATCAGCGCCAGCAGCAGCACGGGCATCACCGAGGAAGTCTTGAGCGGTGCCATCACGCTCAAAACATAGCACCAGATCGGGGAGAATACACGTGAACTACGCCCGCCCTTGAGAATACGCGGTTGCGCTCTTGGGGCTACACTGCGGCCGGGGTCCCATTGATCGAGGTTTTACATGCGTGTGCTGCAGGTCTTAGGCGCGATACTGATCCTCGGCGGACTGTTCGTGCTCATCAAGTCGCCCTCCTATTCAAGCGAAAAGAGCGTACTGAAGATAGGGGATGTAGAAGCCAAGGTATCGCAGGAACACGCGATCCCGCCGTGGGCCGGCGGGGCGGCCGTCGCGGTCGGCGTGGTGCTCATCGTGGTCGGCGCACGCAAGCCCTAAGGAGCGCCCCAGCAGTCTAGGCCTCGAGCTGCTTGCGCAGCAAACGCAATTCGCGGCGGCGGCCCGCACTGGATTTGGGATAGCTCAGGCGGAGTTCCGCGAGGGTGTCGAGCACGATGCGCGACACGATGAGGCGGGCGTTCGGCTTGTCGTCGGCTGGCACGATATACCAGGGCGCGCGACGGCTGCTGGTGGCGCTCAGGCATTTCTCGTACGCCTGCATGTATTGCTTCCAATACTGCCGCTCCGCAATATCCGCGGTGGAAAACTTCCAATTTTTTTCGGGCAATTCGAGCCGCTTGATGAAGCGCTTGCGCTGCTCGTCCTTGGAGAGATGCAGAAAAACCTTGATGATCCGGGTGCCATTGCGAATCAGGTGCGTCTCTGAATCCACTATGGAGCGGTACCGATCGCGCCAAAAGCCTTTTTCTTGCATGAGCTCATCGGGGAGGTTCTCAGCCCGAAGGATTTCGGGATGCACGCGCGCGATCAATACCTCCTCGTAATACGATCGATTGAAGATGCCGATCTGGCCGCGCTCCGGCAGCTCACGGGTCGTGCGCCACAAGAAATCGTGCCTCAGTTCCGCGGCGCTTGGCTGCTTGAAACTGACGACGCGGCAACCCTGAGGATTGATGCCCGACATGACATGCGCAACGGCGCCGTCCTTGCCGGCTGCGTCCATGCCCTGGAAAATGATCAGCAGCGCGTAGCGGTCCGACGCATACAATAATTCTTGCTGCACGCCCAATTCTTTGACGTGCGCGTTCAGCAGGTCGCGGTATTGACGATTGGTCCGGTACGCGGGGCGCACCGCGGTCGGCCATTTTTTGAGGTCGACTTTCGTTCCTTGGGGCACTCGATAGTCGGTGGGCTTGATACGCATGTGCTGCCGATCGGGTAAGCGATTTCTGACATCCGCTCTGTGCGGTGCCGTACAGCATATCCCAGTCATTGCGCGCAGGATGTCGCCATGAAGCGCACATACCGGCGGCGGCTGGGTTTGCCGGGCCTCATGGTTTCGGTGCTCATACTTGGCGGTGCGGCGCCGGTCGGCGCCGCGGATTTCCAACTCCCTGCGCTCAACTCGCCGGCCAGCGGCGAGCATCACCCGGGAAAAATGCTCTGGGCTGACTTGATCACGCCCGATCTCGCCGTGGCGGAGAAATTCTACGGCGGACTGTTTGGTTGGACGTTTCAGCCCACCCGCCTCGGCGATGTCAGCTATGCGGTGGCCATGCTCGATGGACGGCCGATCGGCGGACTGGTTGAGAAGCCGATTCCAGCCGGCGAGCATCGCCAGCCCGCGTGGTTGACTTTTTTGGCCGCGGATGATGTCGACAGCGTGAAGAAAGTTGCCGTTTCTCATGGGGCGAAAGTTCTGGCCGATATCAAGAGCTATCCCCTGCGCGGACGTCAATGTGTGCTCTCGGATCCGGAGGGAGCTGTGTTCGCGCTTCTCGCCTCGAGCAGCGGCGATACGCCGGATTACCTGCCGGCGAGCGGCGATTGGATCTGGACTTCCCTGCACGCCAAGGATGCCGGAGCAGAGGCGGCCTTCTACCAAAACCTGCTTGGCTACGATGTATTCGATATGCCGAGCGATGATGGCCTGGAACATTTGATCCTGTCGACCGACAACTACGCCCGCGCCAGTGCGAACGATCTGGCGCGAGGTGCCGCGCGCCGCCATTCTCACTGGTTGAATTTCGTGCGTGTCGAGAATGCGGCCGAAACCGCCGCCAAGGTTGCGGCATTGGGCGGCCGCGTTTTGGTCCAGCCGCGGGTCGATCGGCACGGCGGAATGCTCGCCGTCATTGCAGATCCCGCCGGAGCGCCGATCGGCATCATGGAGTGGAGCGAAAACGACACCAAGGCGGAACCGAGATGAAAGCCCCGCGCAGTCGCTTGATGGCGGGTGCTCTCGGTGCGACGGCGGCGCTGATCCTCTGTGCTTGCGCCGTAACCGGTGTCGGTGTGGAAGGCAGCGTCGGCTACGACGGCGGCTACTACGACGGCGGCTACTACGAGCCTTACGGTTATGACTACGGCGATTGGGGCGTCGGCTATCGCGTGGGACCCTCGCGATGCTGCGAACATCGCGATGAGCACCGCGATCACCCCGTGGGCAGAGGGCGCGCCGGACACGCGCCGGCCTACCGGCCCGCGCCCGCGGGGCGACCGGCACCATCCATTCCGGGGCGGCACAGAACCCACTGAATTTCGGCTCGAGCGCTGGTGTAGTATCGGCACCGATCACCAAATGCCGGGGACCCGCCTTGCTCGACTCGAACCTAGTGCCCGATGCACGTCAGGCACGCCGCATTTTGCTGGCCAGCATGGTCGGCACCACCATCGAGTTCTATGATTTCTACATTTATGCCACCGCTGCGGTGCTGGTTTTCCCCCGCCTGTTCTTTCCAAAAGGCGATCCGGCGGTGGCGACGCTGCAATCGCTCGCGACTTTCGCGCTAGCCTTTGTCGCTCGGCCCATCGGCGCGGCAATTTTTGGGCATTTCGGCGATCGAGTCGGGCGCAAGACAACCCTGGTCACCGCGCTCATGACCATGGGCATTTCGACCATTTGCATCGGGCTCTTGCCGACCTACGCCTCCGCGGGCGTCTATGCAGCGCTGCTCCTGGCGCTTTGCCGCATTGGGCAAGGGATCGCGCTGGGCGGGGAATGGGGCGGTGCCGTGCTGCTCGCGACTGAGAATGCGCCGAAGGGCAAGCACGGTTGGTACGGCATGTTTCCGCAGCTCGGTGCGCCGCTCGGCCTGGTCATTTCCATCGGCGCTTTTCTGCTCATGAGCAATCAATTGTCCGACGCGCAGCTGTTCAGCTGGGGATGGCGCGTGCCTTTCCTGGCCAGCACCGTGCTCGTGGCGGTTGGCCTGTACATCCGTCTGCAGCTGGTCGAAACACCCGCGTTCAAGCGCAGCATCGCCCAAGGTGAACGCGTGCGCCTGCCGTTCAAAGCGGTGTTTTCGAAATTTCCCCTGCAGCTTTTTCTCGGAATCTTGGGATCGGCCACCACGTTCCTGGTGTTTTATCTGGCGAACATCTTCGCGCTGGGTTGGGGCACGAATTCGCTCGGCTTTCCACGGCAGCAATTCTTGGTCATGCAAATGCTCGCCGCGCTGTTCTTCGGCGCGATGATACCGGTGGCGGGCTCGCTGGCGGATCGGATCGGCGGCCGTGCGATGCTCATCGTCGCCACGGTGCTGATCATCGCCTACGGCTTTGGTTTCAGGCCCTTGTTCAGCGCGCATGAGACGGCCGCCGTATTCGTGTTCCTGGCGTGCGGGTTCGGCTTGAGCGGCCTTTCCTACGGGCCGCTGGGCAGCGCCCTGGCGACTCTGTTCCCGACCCCGGTGCGTTATACGGGCACCTCGTTGGCCTTCAATTTCGCCGGCATTCTTGGCGCTTCGCTTGCGGCGCCCATTGCAACTTATCTGGCCACCCACTACGGGTTGGCCTTTGTCGGGTACTATTTGTCGACGGCCGGCCTCATCACGCTTATCGCTCTCCTATTCATCAAGGGTGAGAAACCATGAACCCCCACAATCTTGCGTTTACCTCCGCGCTGCTGTCCGCGGCATTGCTAATTGCGAGTCCGCACGCCAGGGGTGCCGATGAATATGACGCGGCGCTCACGCACGCGGGCCGCCCTGCGGCGGACTCGGCGCGCGACGCGCTCGACCATCCAGCGGAGATGCTGCGCCTTGCAGGTATCAAACCCGGAATGAAGGTTGCCGATGTCCTTGCGGGAGACGGCTACTACAGCGAGCTGCTGAGTTATGTGGTGGGTCCCAAGGGCCATGTGGACCTGATCAACAATCTTGCGTTCGAAAATTGGAGCCAGCCTGCCTTGAAGGATCGCATGGCCGGTGGCCGATTGGCCAATGTCACGCAGGAGACCGTCGATCTTAACGACATGAAATTGCCGCCTGCGAGCTTGGACGCGATACTTTTGGTCAAGGTCTATCACGATATGTATTGGGTGGATACCACTCCCAAAAGCCCCTGGCCGAAGATCGATGTCAGCTCGGTTCTCGATCAACTGTCGCGGGCGCTCAAACCCGGCGGCGTCTTATTGTTGATCGATCATTCCGCCAAGGCAGGCCATGGAAAATCCGACGCGGGGACGTTGCACCGCATTGAAGAGGCGTTTGCCGTGCAGGATTTTTCCGCCCACGGCTTCAAAGTGATCGCCAAGAGCGACTTGCTCCGAAGGCCGGACGATTCGCGCGATCTCATCAGCTACAAAGGCCCCGCCCTCGGCAAAACAGACCGGTTCGTCCTGGTGTTCCGCAAAACTTAGGCCATCGAGTTCAGCCAGCGCTGCATGCTCGCCGAGTCCATGGCGCCGGTCTGGCGCGCGATCTCCTTGCCGGAACGAAACACGATCATGGTGGGAATTGCCCGGATGTTGAAGCGCGCGGCCGGCGCCGGCTCATCCTGTGTATTGAGCTTCGCAAAGCGCAGCTTGGGCTCCAATTGGCGCGCGGTCGCTTCATAAAAGGGCGCCATGGCAATGCACGGCCCGCACCAGGGCGCCCAAAAATCCACCACCAACGGCAGATCGCCTCGGCTCAGGTGCTTGTCGAAATTCGACTCGGTCAATTCCACCGGCTTGCCTTCGAACAAGGGCGAGTGGCACTTGGGACAACGCGGCGCATCCTTCAACCGATCGCTGGGCAAGCCGACGACCGTATCGCAATGTCCGCAAACGACGTGTGTGCGCTCGTTCATCGAAGGGCCTACTTTGGCTGTGCAATCAGGATTAGAAAGCTGTCGGGCACGACGGTCGCGGGTGCTCGAGGCTGATCCTCGCTCACAGCGGGGGGCGGGCCGAATTGCGCGGCGGCCAGATAAATTTTGTGGGTTGCAGGGTCGAGCGCCATGCTGCGGGCGCTTACCTGCGTTGTGACCGTTGCGACGACCCGGTATTCATCGGGCGAATCTTGATGGATGACGGTGAGCGTGCCATCGATGCCGTTGGAACTGAACGCCAGGCCCAATTCCGGATCGAAGACGGCGCCATCGGATCCGCGGCCGATCACCACTTGGGCGATCGCTTTGCCCGTCACGGAGTCGGTGACCGCCATGACTTGGTTGGCGCACACCGAGAACAAGCGATGATTCTTGACGTCGATGGCAATGGCGGTCGGTCCGGCGCACTCCTTCAGCAGCCATTTGGCTTTCACCGTCAGGGACTTGGCGTCGACCATCACCACCCTTCCCGGCGCCGTGTTGATATTCACATAAACATGTCCTGCCTCGTCCGTGGCCATGGATTCGGGTGCGCCTGGCAGCGGCACCGTGGCCACCACTTGGAGAGTGCCGGCGTCGAGCACCGAAAGATTCGTGCTGTCCCGATTGGCCGTGAAAATGTGATTTTGCTGCGGCTCGTACAGAATGGCGCCGGGCGAGGTGCCCGATATGGGTACTTCATAAGCCACACGCAGCGTATCGAGCTCAAAAACCGAGACCGAATTGGAGCGGCCATTGCTGGTAAAACCGCGCTTTAGCGCGGGTGCGAACGCGACCGCGTGCACCCCGGCCGTGCGTGGGATATTGCCGGTCAGCTTGCCGCTGCCGGTCTCGATCACATCGACGTGGTCGTCTCGCGTGACGAACAAGCGGCCGCCGCTGGCTTCCAACGCCAGGGTATCCCACGCATTGATACCGCCGATACGCCATGATTTTGCCACCTTGAAATCCGCGGCCGGAATGGGTGAGGTCTGGGCACTCGCGAGCGCCGCGGCCATGAGCGACGCGCACGCAAAAAGCATGAGGAAATTCCGCAGCATTAGCAGCCTGGAGGAGACGAACAGCAGCTAGTTTACGCGTGGATCCCGGCGCATTTCCAATCGCGAACGGTTATCGTTTAGGCTATCCGCAGGCGGCAATAACATTTCCGCATCACCAATTACGCAAACAACACTTCACAAAGGACCTGCGCCTCACCGATGATGCGCGCAGTTTCTTGGCGCTCGGGTATCAGGAGAATTGGGATGTTCATTCGGTTAATGGCCGCTGCTGCAGGCGCCGGGGCCATTTTCATCACCGCAGGCGCCTTGGCGAGCGACAATGGCGGCTTGGAGGAGATCGTGGTCACCGCGCAGCGGCGCGTGGAGTCGGCGCAGAACGTGGGCATCGCCATGTCGGTGCTGTCGGGCGAAAGCCTGGCGGAAAAGTCCATCAGCTATGTCAACGATCTGCAGAATGCGGTCCCCAACCTGCAAGTGGAGCCGGCGTTCGGCAGCAGTCAGCCGCAGTTTCGCTTGCGCGGCGTCGGATTCATCGACTACACCTCGAATAACACGTCGCCCGTGGGGGTCAGCCTGGACGGCGTCGCCTTTGCCTTGCCGATCCAAACTCAAGGCCAGTTGTTCGACATCGATCGGGTGGAGGTTTTGCGCGGTCCGCAAGGCACCTTGTACGGCCGCAATACCACGGGCGGCGAGATCAATTTCATCAGCAATCGGCCCACGGCGGACCCGCACGCCGGGTTCTCGTTGGAATACGGTTCGCACAATGAGCTGAACGCCGAAGGATTCGTGTCCGGGACCATTGCCGCGGGGTTGACGGGAAGGCTCGCCGTGGCAACGGAACAAGGCGGTGCATGGCAGCGCAATCGAGTCACCGAGGAGGCGCTCGGCGACAAAGACAAGGTTGCGGTTCGCGGCCAGTTGCAGTGGGATCCTGCGGACGCGGTTGATTTACGCCTGGGCGTCCATGGGGCAAAGGACAAGTCCGATGAACAGGGCCTTTACTTGCTGCAACCCTATACTCCGGGCGGCGGTAGGCCGGCCATTCCCGCGGATACGTCGCGCTATGCCACGGGCTGGGCGCTCAATCCGACGTTCGCGAGCCTCATCGGCCTCAGTGCGAACTCCAAGCCCGGTCTTGACAACAGCAACGACGGCGTCGATCTGACCGCCAACATCGATTTCGGCGGCGCCAAGCTCACCGGCATTACCGCCTACAACAAACTCATCCGGCGCGAATACGCGGACTGGGACGCCACGCAATTCGATGATTCGGACGAATACCTGAACAGCGATCTCGATGTGTTCTCCCAGGAAGTGCGCCTGGCGGGAAACACGGGTCCTTTCGAGTGGGTGGCCGGCGTCTTCTATTCGAATGAAGATCTGCGCGAGAATTTCTATTCCGATCTCACCAATCGGCTCGGCGGCATCACGGTGACCACGTACGAGCAAGTCGCCAACTCCGTGGGGGTTTTCGCGCAGGGCAACTATCAACTGAGCGACACCTTGAAAGCGACGCTCGGGCTGCGCGAGGATCATGAGAGCCGTGAACTGATCGGACTCAACACGGCCTTTCTGCCCGGAGCGCCATCGCTCACGGGCGGTGCTCTGGGCGGATCGATCACGTCAAACTTGCCTTCCGGGAAGGCGGAGCTGGATTACAAGCCGCTCTCGAGCACGCTGCTCTACGCCAGCATCAGCCGCGGCGTCAAATCGGGCGGTTTCACCGCCCACAACACCGTGACAGCGCCGGCGGCGGATCCATTCGAGCCGGAAAAACTCACCGCCTACGAGATCGGCGTCAAGTCAGACCTCACTCGCACGCTTCGAGTCAACACATCCGTGTTCTATTATCGCTACAAGGATCAGCAGATTCTGGGCAAGGTCTTCGACGACGCATCGCAGTCGTTCATCGGCCGGTTCGTCAACGCGAATTCGCGCATCAGCGGCGGCGAGGCCGATTTGCAATGGCAGCCTTGGCAAGGGGTTTCGATTTCCCAGTACGCAGGATTCGCCGAAGGTTACTACACCAGCAAGCTGCTGGACGTTCCCCTGGACCCGACGCAGCCGCCGGTCGATTATAACGGGCGGCCGGAGAGCTTCCCCAAGTGGAGCTATGGCGGCGATGTCAGTTACACCTGGAATCTCGGCGCCTTGGGGTTGACCGCCGAGTCGAACTACAGTTTTCACGACACCTATAGCCAGTTCTTCCTGCTCGGCAGCAACGATTTCACGATTCCCAAATACTGGCTGGCGAACGCGAATCTGTCGCTGGCGCCGGCATCGGGTGCACCTTGGACGGTGACCTTATGGGGCCGAAATATTTTCGATAAATCCTATGACCTCACGAGGAATTTCTTCCTGCCGAGCAGCGAAGTCGCCGCGGCCGGCGAACCGACTACGATCGGCATCCGATTGACCTACAAGTACTAGGAAGGGCCATGCGTAGAATTCTCGGCGTCATTTTTGGGCTCATCGTCCTGGTCTTCATCGGTGCTTGGCTCGAGCTGCGCGGCCCGGATATTCCTTTCGAGACGCTGGAGGCGAAATACGCCCGAGCGGATTCGCACTTCGTGGATCTGCCGGGGGGTTATCGGGTGCACTATCGCGAGAACGGCGATCCAAAGGCACCGCTGCTGGTGTTGCTGCACGGGTTCGCGGACTCCTTCACGACTTGGGACGGCTGGGTGCGGGAACTTGAGCCACAGTTCCACATCATCAGCCTGGATTTTCCCGGCCACGGTCTTACCCGCGCGCCGCGAGGCAGTTCCCTGAGCGGCGATGCTTTGGCGGACTTTGTCGATGCGTTCGCCGCGAAACTGGCGCTGCCAAAGTTTGCGGTCGCGGGCAATTCCATGGGCGGCGGCGCGGCGTGGGAACTCGCCGTGCGGCATCCCGATCGCGTCAATGCCCTGATCCTGGTCGACGCCGCGGGATTCGCGAATGACAAACCGGGCAAGCAGCCTTGGGGATTCGTGATCCTGCGCTATCGCCTCGGCCGCATAGTTTTGAGCAAAATCGACAACCGGCCCCTGATCGAACAGGGTCTTCGGGCCGATGTCTATGACAAGTCGCTGATCACGCCTTTTATCGTGGATCGCTTTGCCGAGTTCCAGCGGGCCCCCGGCCACCGCGAAATTTTGATGGGCGCCGGCCTGGGCGCACGACCGGGCTCGCCCTCGACCGCGCAATTGCTGTCGAGCATCAAAGTTCCCACCTTGATCTTGTGGGGCGAGAGCGATCCGCTCATCGAACCGAAGTCGGCGAAAAAATTCGCCGCCGCAATCAGCTCAGCGAAATTGATCACCTATCCGCAAGTCGGGCATTTGCCGCAGCTCGAAATTCCGCAGCGCTCGGCGGCCGACGTGGCAGCCTTTTTGAAGGCCAATGAGGCCGCTCCGCCGCGCGCCGACTAACCCGGGCCGCATCCCGGTTGCGCCTCGAGGTCCGGTATGATCTGCGCATGCAGCGAGATTATCTGGGCAACTCGATCACTGGCGAGCGCGACAGCACGCTGCGAGCGATCGATGATTTTATCGAGGGCTACCTGGCTTATGAAAGGCGCGCCGAACGCATCCTCATCGCCGCCGACGCGGACCCTGAATCCTGCATGGCCAACGTGTACGCGGGAATGCTGTGGATGCTGCTGGAGGCGCCGGAGGGCGCCGCGCGCGCGGCGCGGTACCTGAGGGCGGCCGAACGCGCGGCGCCGGTCGCGACGCGGCGCGAACAGCTCAACTGCGCCATGTTGCGCGCGTGGCTCGACGATGACCTCGAGCGCAGCATGCGTCTATGCGATCGGCTGTCGGACGAGTTTCCGCGGGATCTCGCCATCGTCAAGACGCATCAGTATTTCGAATTCAACCGCGGCAATTCGCCCGAAATGCTGCGCGTCGCCTTGAAAGTCAGCGCCGCGAACAGCGATGTTCCGTACGTCTACGGCATGAAGGCGTTCGGTTATGAGCAATGCCATCTCCTCGACGAGGCTGAGTCCGAGGCACGCTCGGCGCTGGCGATGCGCCGCAAGGAACCCTGGGCGCAGCACGCCCTTGCGCACGTGTTTTTGACGCGCGGACACATGGACGAGGGTGCGCAATTCCTGGAAGACGCCGCAAACACCTGGTCTGAGCTGAATTCCTTCATGCTCACGCACATATGGTGGCATCTGGCGCTGTTCTATTTGAGCCAAGGCCGCGACAGCGAAGCGCTGAACGTGTATGACGAGCATTGCTGGGGCGTCGCGAAGAGCTATTCGCAGGATCAAATAGGCGCCGTCTCGCTGCTGGCCCGTTTCGAAATCGCGGGCCTCGATGTCGGAGCGCGCTGGCAAGACCTCGGCGATCATCTGGCGGCGCGCGCGCAGGACACGATCCTGCCATTTCTATCGCTGCAATATTTATACGGTTTGGCGCGAGCGGGCCGTCCGGAAGCCGCGACGCTGCTGGAGTCGGTGCGAGACTACGCCGAGCGCGCGCCGCCCTTCACACGCACGGCGTGGCGGGAAGTTGCGCTGCCGGGCTGTGAAGGTTTATACGCCTACGTGCGCGGCGAATTCGAACGGGCGTGGCAGCACTTGAGTATCGCCGTGCCGCGCATGGCGGAGGCGGGCGGCAGCCACGCACAGCGCGATTTGTTCGAGCAGGTCTTGGTGGATGCGGCGCTCAAGAGCGGCCGGCTGCCTGTGGCGCAGCATATGTTGGAATTGCGGCGCGGCGCGGATCGCAACGGCGTGCCCGTCAACACGGCGCTCGCCGCGGTTTATGGCCGGCTCGGGTTGCTTTCCCTGGCCGATCAGGCGCGCAGCCGGGCTGCGTCGACGCGCGCCCGGCATCCCTCGAGGGGCGCATGATGAAAGACCCTGCGCACAACCTGTTCAAGATCATCGAGGCACGCCGCGAGGAAATGGTCGAGCTGGCGCAGGCGTTGATTCGCTTCCCTACCATCAATCCTCCCGGCGAGGCTTACCAACCCTGCGCGGAATTCATCGGCCGGCGCTTAAGCGCGCGTGGATTTGCCGTCAATTATGTGCGTGCGGCGGGGACGCCCGGCGATTCCGAGCGCTATCCGCGCGTCAATGTCGTTGCGCGCCGCGAAGGCAATGCGGCGGGGCCCTGCGTGCATTTCAACAGCCACATCGATGTGGTGCAAACCGGTTCGGGCTGGACGCTCGACCCTTTCGCCGCCGTGATCCGCGACGGCAAGATCTACGGCAGAGGCGCCTGCGACATGAAGGGCGGTCTTGCCGCGTCTATTGTTGCGGTCGAAGCGCTCATCGATTCGGGCGCGGCATTGCCCGGAGCGCTCGAGATTTCCGGAACCGTTGACGAGGAGTCAGGGGGCTTCGGCGGCGTTCACTATCTGGCGCAGCGCGGTTGGTTTTCCCCGCCCCGGGTCGATCATGTGATCATTCCCGAACCCTTGAACGTGGATCGCGTATGCATCGGCCACCGCGGCGTATGGTGGGCGGAAATAGAGACACGCGGGCGCATGGCGCACGGATCGATGCCTTTCTTGGGCGATTGCGCGGTGCGCCACATGAGCGCTTTCATCGATCGTTTGGAACAGGAGCTGTACCCCAAGCTTGCGGCACGCCGCACCGACATGCCCGTGGTTCCCTCGGGCGCGCGCCATTCCACCATGAACCTCAATTCGATTCACGGCGGACAGGCAGAGACCTCCGGATTTCCCGCGCCCTGCGTGCCGGACTCTTGCCGAATGGTGATCGACCGCCGCCTGCTCATAGAAGAGAACATGGACAACGTCAAAAGCGAAGTGCGCGAACTTCTGGATCGGCTCGCCGCCGAGCGCTCCGGTTTTACCTACGAGTTGCGCGATATTTTCGAGGTGCAGCCCACCATGGCGGATCGCGACGGCCCCGTCGCGCGCAGCACCGCCACGGCGATCCAACGCGTGATGGGGCGCGCGGCGGAATTCATCTGTTCACCGGGCACCTACGACCAGAAGCATATCGATCGCATCGGTAAGCTGCGGGACTGCATCGCCTATGGCCCCGGAATTCTCGACCTGGCCCATCAGCCGGACGAATACGTGCTGATCGACGATATGGTGAATTCTTGCAAAGTCATGGCGCTGTCGGCCCATGCGTTGCTGGCCGGTACGGCATGACCCCGATCCGGCCTCGCCGTTGACGCGGCCACGGTTTTCGGCGCTGGCGGTGCTCGCAGCCGTCATGCTCGCGGCGGGTCCGGCGCATGGCGCGCAGCGCATGATCATCGGCACGCAGCTCGAGCCGCCGGTCCTCGATCCCACCGCCAATCCCGCCGCCGCGATATCCGAAGTGCTGTACGGCAATGTCTTTGAGGGCTTGGTGCAATTCGCCGCGGATGGCTCGGCGGTGCCGCGACTCGCGCTTTCATGGGAAATTTCCGGCGACGGCCTCACCTACGTATTTCATCTGAAGAGCGGCGTGCGCTTCCATGACGGCAGCGCCTTCGATGCCGCGGCCGCGAAATATTCCTTGCAGCGGATCTTGGCGCCAGGCTCGACAAATCCGCAACGAGCTCGGCTGCGGGCGATTCGCGCGATCGAGGTGGTCGATCCGCTGACATTGCGGCTGCAGCTCAGCCGCCGCTCCGGAGGGCTGCTGCAGTCTCTCGCCTTCGGATCGGCGGTGATGGTGTCGCCGGCATCCGCGATGAACAATGCCGTGCAGCCGATCGGCACGGGTCCATTTCGATTCCTGCGGTGGCGGCGCGGCGACTCCGTCACACTGGAGCGCAATCCGGATTACCAGGGGCCGCCCGCGCTGTTGAGCCAGGTCACTTTCAAATTCATCACGGATCCAACCGCGGCCTTCGCCGCATTGATGGCAGGCGATGTCGATGCATTTGCCAACTATCCGGCGCCGGAGAGTTTTTCGCAGTTTGCAGTGGATCGCCGCTTCAAGGTCCTCACCGGCACCACCGAGATGGAGACAGTACTGGGGCTCAACGAACGCGTGGCGCCGCTCAACAACGTGCTGGTGCGCCGTGCGATTTCCTACGCCTTGGATCGGCGCGCCATCATCGATGGCGCGATGTTCGGCTATGGCACGCCCATCGGCAGTCATTTTCCGCCGCGCAATCCCGCCTACGTCGACTTGACCGGCGTGTATCCGCACGACGTCGCCAAGGCCGAGGAGCTCTTGACGCAGGCCGGATATCCTCGCGGCTTCCCGATGACGCTGAAGCTGCCTCCGCCCAGCTACGCGCGGCGCAGCGGCGAGATTGTTGCCTCGCAACTGGCGCAGATCGGAATCCGCGTCACCATCGAGAATCTTGAATGGGCGCAGTGGCTCGATCAGGTCTACACCCGGCATGACTTCGATATGAGCATCGTGGGTCATGCCGAGCCGTTGGACTACGACATCTACGCGCGCGATGACTACTACTTCGGCTATTCGAATCCCGAATTCAAAGCCCTGATCGCGGCATTGGACGACAGCGTTGACGCCGCGGCGCGCAAGGATCTGCTGCAACAGATCCAGCGCAAGCTCGCCACCGATGCCGTCAACGGCTTCTTGTTTCAGTATCCTCGATTGGATATCTGGAACGCGCATGCGCACGGCATCGGCTTCGACAATGTGCTCGGCGCGGTGGATGTCGCGCACGCTTATTTCGACGATTCCGGCCGGAATCCCGATGAGCTGGCCGCGACACCCGCATCACGCCTGCCCTCATTCAGGATTGTCGGCATCGTCCTTTCGGCGGGGGCCCTGAGCTTATTGATCTTGAGCGCACGCCGCTTCGGCAGCGCGTATCTTGCCGAACGCGTGGCCGTGCTGCTGGCGACGCTGCTCGCCGCCACGGTAATCGTATTTGTCATCGTCCAGGTGGTGCCCGGCGACCCGGTGCGCTACATGATGGGACTGCAAGCGGACCCCGAGACGGTCGCGCTGATGCGTCACCAGCTTGGATTGGACGCTGGGCCTTTGCAGCGCTACGGATCGTGGGTCGGCGGATTGCTGCACGCGGATTTCGGTCTGAGCTATACCTACCGAATTCCGGTAACAGCGTTGCTTGCCGAGCGCCTGCAAGTGTCGTTGCCGCTGGCCTTGTACGCGTTGCTGCTCTCCACCGCGGTGGCTTTTCCGAGTGCTCTATACGCTGCGGCAAGAAGCGGCCGCCCCGCTGATTCGCTGGTCAGCGGCATTACGCAGTTGGGTCTCGCCGTGCCTAATTTCTGGCTGGGAATGCTGTTGGTGCTGGTCTTTGCGATCGGGCTTCGCTGGGTGTCCGCCGGTGGATTCCCCGGATGGGAGGCAGGATTCTGGCCGGCGGTGACGGCCCTAACCCTTCCCGCCATTGCACTGGCCATGCCGCAGGCGGCAATTTTGGCGCGTGTGCTGCGCGGCGCGCTCATCGACACGCTGCACGAGGACTATATTCGCACTGCCCGCGCGCAGGGCGTTGGCGAGCGGCGCGTGCTGCTTCGGCATGCGCTGCCCAATGCCATGGTGCCCGTCCTGACCATCCTCGGCATGCAATTCTCGTTTCTGCTCGCCGGCGGCGTGATCATCGAAAACGTATTCTTTTTGCCTGGACTGGGCAGGCTGGTCTTTCAAGCCATCGTGCAGCGCGACCTGATCGTCGTGCAGAGCGTGGTGGTGGTGCTGGTGTTTGCCGTGGTGATGGTGACCTTTTTGGTGGACTTAGGCTACGTGCTGATCAATCCTCGATTGCGGGCGCGCCAGACGTGATGCCTGCGGCGCGCAACGCAAGCCTCGGCGCGGGTGCCCTCATCACGGCACTGTTCGTCGCGGTTGCTGCGATCGCGCAGTTCTGGACGCCGTACGACCCGCGCATCCTCTCCATTGCCGATAAGCTGCGCCCGCCGGATGCGCAGCACTGGTTCGGTACCGACCAGCTGGGCCGGGATGTCCTGTCGATGATCATGGTGGGCGCGCAAACCTCGGTCGGCGTGGCGCTGCTGTCGGTGATCATCGGTGTGTGCGTCGGCGTGCCGCTTGGGCTGTTCGCTGCCGCGCGGCGCGGCGCGGCCGACGAGATCGTGATGCGCGGCAACGACTTGATATTCGCCTTTCCCGCCTTGTTGCTGGCAATCCTGATTACCGCCGTGTTCGGTCCCGGCGCCATCAATGCCATCATTGCCATCGGCATATTCAACATACCGGTGTTCGCCCGCGTGACTCGCGCAGGAGCGCTGCAGCAATGGACGCGGGACTACACCTTGGCCGCGCGTGTCGCAGGCAAAGGCCCGCTGCGAATTTCCTGGGAGCATATTCTGCCCAACCTGCTGGGCTTGCTGGTCGTGCAGGGAACCATTCAGTTTTCACTGGGCGTCATCGCGGAGGCGGGCCTGTCGTACGTGGGATTGAGCGCGCAGCCGCCGACGCCCAGCTGGGGCCGGATGCTCAATGAGGCGCAAACCCTCTCGGCGCTGGCGCCCTACCTGGCGCTGTTCCCGGGATTCGCGGTCCTGTTGTTCGTTCTGGGATTGAATCTGCTCGGCGAGGGATTGCGCCGCCGCGCCGGGCGCTCCGCATGAGCGCGCCGCGGCTTCTGGAAGTCATGGACCTGAGTGTCGCCATCGGCGCGGCACGCATCATCAAAAATGTATCGCTTCAAGTCGGCGCGGGCGAAATCCTGGGATTGGTCGGCGCATCGGGATCGGGAAAATCGATGACGGCACTTGGCATCATGCGGCTCTTGCCGGTGACCGCGTCGTCCACGGGCACCACGCGCCTCAACGGCGAGGCTTTGAGCTCGAAATCCGAGGCGCAGATGCGGGCGATCCGCGGCCGCGACATCGGCATGGTGTTTCAAGAACCGATGAGCGCGTTGAATCCGCTGATGCGCATCGGCGATCAGGTGGCGGAGACCATTCGATCGCATCGTCAGGCAAGCGGTGCCGAAGCGCAAGAGTTGGCGCGCGAGGCATTGAACCTCGTGGGATTACCAGGAGACCAGGGCGCGCTCGATCGGTTGCCGTACGAACTATCGGGCGGTCAACGCCAGCGCGTGGCCATTGCCATGGCGATGGTTCTGTCTCCGCAGTTCCTCCTCGCGGATGAACCCAGCACGGCCTTGGACGTCATCACGCAAGCGCAGGTGCTGTTGCTTCTGCAGGGATTGGTCCGCACCCGAAACATGGGCATGATCTTGGTGACGCACGATCTCGCCGTCATTGCGCAGCTCGCCGATCGGGTCGCCGTGATGCATCAGGGCGAGATTGTCGAGCAGGCCTCCGCGGCAGAAATTTTGCGCCGGCCCCGCAATGCCTATTCGGCAGCGCTTTTGGCGGCCTCGGAGCTGAAGCCGAAGCGCGCTGCGGCTCAGGCAAGCAGTACGCCCGCCGTATTGCAGGTGCGCGACATCGTGCGCGAATATCCGCGCCGGCGAACCTCGCTGTGGCGTGCGCTCGAGCCGCTGCGGGCCGTCGACGGTGTCTCTTTAAGCGTTCATGCCGGCGAAACGGTGGGCCTGGTGGGGGAGTCGGGTTCCGGCAAGTCGAGCTTGCTCCGAGTCATCCTCGCGCTCGAACGGGCCCAGGCCGGCGAGGTAAGCCTGCTCGGCGAGACGTTGTCGAGCGCGACCGGCGCCACTTTAAGCCGCCTGCGACGCTCCATCCAAGTGGTATTTCAAGATCCGTATGGTAGCTTTGATCCCAGGTGGACTGTGGAGCAGCTGATCGGCGAGCCGTTCTTTCTGTCGGGTTCCCCACCCTCGACTGCGGAGCGTCGACGCAAGGTGGCGATGGCCCTGGAGCAAGTGGGACTGTCCGCGGCCGACGCAGAGCGCCTGCCGCGAGAATTTTCGGGGGGCGAGCGCCAGCGGATTGCGATTGCACGAGCACTGATCACCGAACCTGCCGTGATCGCATTCGATGAGGCGGTTTCAGCGCTCGATGTGCTGATCCGCGCGCAAGTCCTCGCGCTTCTCGCCGTTCTCGCGGAGCGTCTCAAGGTCGCGTACCTTTTCGTGTCGCATGACTTGCAAGTCATCAGAGCCATTGCCGATCGCGTTTATGTCATGCAGCAAGGGCGGATCGTCGAGGAGGGGCCGGCAGCAACGGTTTTCGACTCGCCGCGTCATTCCTATACTCAGGCGCTGGTCGCGGCCAGCCCCAAACTTCCGGTGTACCGATGAGTGCGCCGCGTCTTGCCGCCGCGAAATTAGTTCGACTCAACCGCCGCGCGCGCTCCGGGCTAAGTCCGGCCGGCGCCGTGCTGCTCGGTCTGGGGATGCTGATCGCCTTGTTGTGGCTGGAGGCGACCGTCGCACCCCCGCTCAAATGGCTGCGCCTGCATGGCCTGCTTTGCGCCGGGCTGGCCGCGGTTGCGGCCGCGGTATTGATGGCGCGGCGGCGGGCGCTCAAACGCACCGAGTTCGCACGGTCCTGGCTGGCGGCCGTTCCGGTCCGCGCATCGACGGCGCGGTGGGAATCGCTGTTCATTGAACTGCTACCCGCGATCGCCGCGATCGGCCTGCTCACGGTCGCGAGCGTCTCGTATGCGCTGGTGCTCTTCGTTGCGAAGCGCGCCGAGATCTTCGCGCCCTTCGCGGTATGGGCCTACTTCTGCGGCGGAATCGGGCTCGGCATGCTCGGCAGCTTTCTCGTGCCGCAACCGAAACCGGCGGATCTTCCGCCGGGTTCCCGATACGTGCCCCATCAGAGATCGCGGCGAGCCGCGAAAATTCGGCCCTCCTTGAGCGCGCTCGGAGGCTGGCCGATTCGTCAGGCATTTGCCTGGGCACAACCCAAAATCGTCGCTCGTGCGGCGATCCTGATCCTGGTCATGATGCCGCTGGGCACGACGGCGGATACGGCCATGGTCGCGATCGCCTTGTTCGGAATTGTCGGCGCGCTTTTGCTGGTGTGCTCGGCGGTCAATTCGGCCAGCCGCCTGGCGCGGCGCTGGCTGGCGCCCGTGCCCGTGCGGTCACGCGATGTGATTCGCGCATTCTTGCTGCCCGCCTGTGCAGTGATGGTCGCGGCCGGCGTGATCGAGGCGTTGCTCCTTTTGCTGTTCAACGTCTCGTGTCGTGCCTCGGCCGAGGTGGGCGCCGGCATGGCAGTCATGGGCTGCCTGACGGCAGGCGGCGGCCTCATTTGGAACACGAGGCGGCCATGAAGGATGCCATCCTCGAAATCCGCGAACTGCGGGCAGGCTACGGGTCGCGCACGGTGCTCGAGAACATCTCGATAGCGCTGGCGGCCGGCGAATGGTTTGTGTTGCTGGGCCCGAATGGCTGTGGAAAGACCACGCTGCTCGATTGCGTGGTGAGCCGCTTGATTCCGGCGGGGGGAGAGATCCGCATCGCCGGACATTCGCTGCGCCAGGCTTCTTTCCAAGCCAAGCGGCAGCTCGGGTACGGCTGCGCCCCGGATGTATTGCCGGCACTTCTCACGGCGCGCCAATGCCTGGAAGTGCATTCCGCCGCCAAGGATCTCAGCGCGATCGGCGATGACTTGCTGGCCCTGGCCGATGAGCTGCGATTTACGCCTTATCTCCAGGCATTTGTCGATACGCTCTCGCTCGGCACTCGCCAGAAGCTTGCCGTGCTGCTGGCCTTGGTGGGCGATCCATTGTTGATCGTTCTCGATGAGGCGTTCAACGGGCTCGATCCGGCGAGCGCGCTGATTCTCAAACGGCATCTGCGCGCCCGCATTGCACGGCGCGGCGGCGCGCTGCTGCTGGCCACGCACTCCTTGGATATCGTCGAGCACTATGCGGATCGCGCGGCCATCTTGATCGACGGCAAGCTCAAGCACGTCTGGTCAAAGGACGAACTGCAGCGCTTGCGCAGCAGCCAAAGCGATTTTGAAGCCGCACTGGCGGAGGCAATCGGCGAGACCTAAGCCTATAGAAGGCTCCAAGCCAAAAGCGCGGCGTTCTTCTGATCGGCGCCCCAGGGAGCACCTTTCCCCAGCCCCAGATTTTTTACCGTCGAGAGCATTCGATCGAGAGGAAGGCGCAGGCACTTGCCTGCATGCTCCTCCAAGCCCCTGGCCGGTATTCGGTGTACCTGCAGCCGACATTGTTCCGCGGCGACAAACAGCGCGTTTCGAAAGTGATCGCCGTCCGCCGCATGAATCAGTGCGTGCGAGGCGAGTATCGACGGCAACGAAACCTGCTTGCGGCTCGATGATTCGATGATGCCGACGGATCGTAGCGTGACGCCGCGTGCCTTCAATTGTTCGGACTGGGCACGAATGGCGTCGGTTGCGAGGCGGGTCGCGACCGCCATGTACCCATCCAAACGGCCGGTTGCTTCCTCGACGCATAGAAATTCGACCGCATGATACGGCTGCTTGGATTCGGGGTCATGATCGTCGATCAATTGAAGGCGTGATCGCGCCAGCAGTTCCGGCGCAGCCGCGGTGCCGCCGAGCACGACCATGGCTGCCCAGCCTGAATGCGCCGAGAACCCAATTGCCGCAGTTTCAATTGCCGCCCTTTGTGCCGCCACGGGATCCTTTCCGAGATGTTCAGCTGAAATGCACCGCCCGGGCGACGGCGCGCGCCAGACAGTCCGCGGCGGCAGATCCGATCCGCCCGATTTGCGCAGCCCGCATGAGATTCTCCTCGAGCGCCAACTCCGCACTTGCCAGGGCGAAAACCGTATCGCCGTCGAAGGGAGTGTGTGCCGGACGCAGCGCGCGCGCAATTCCGTCTTGAGCCATCATGGCGACCCGCTTGCATTCCACCGAGGTCAAGCCAGCGTTGCAGGCGACCACGGCGATGGTGGTGTTGGCGCCCGGCTGCAGGCGGCCGATCGCCATCAGGCGCGCTTCGTCGGGCGCGGGATTGCTCGAATCCATCGCGCCCTGCGGCGGACCGCTGCCGCCGAATTCCTGCTCCAGCTCAAAGGGCCAAGCCCAATAGGTCCTGCCATCCGGCATCACAGCCGATCCCACGGAATTTACCGCCACCAACGCGCCGACCAGCAAGCCGCGTTCCAGTTGCAGCGATGCGGACCCGATGCCGCCTTTGCGCATTCCCGCAAGAGCCCCGCGTCCGGCGCCCACGGAACCCAACGCGAAATCCTGCCGAGCCACGCTCGACGCGCGGAGTCCAAAGTCGCGGTACGGCGGAGAAAGTCCCCAGTGCTTATCGCCCCCGTTGCTCAGATCGTACAAGACGGCGCAGGGAACGATGGGAATCGCCGGCGACCCAGGGCGCAACTGCAAGCCGATGCCTTGCGCCGACAACGCGGCAGCGACGCCATCCGCCGCCGCCAGGCCAAACACCGAACCACCCGCGAGCACCACCGCGTGCGCGCGTCCCACCAGGTTTTCCGGGGCGAGCGCTTCCGTCTCGCGAGTCCCGGGACCGCCGCCGCGCACATCCACGGCTGCCGCCCAGCCGCTCTCGCACAACAAGGCCGTGACGCCGCTGCGCACTGCTTCGTCGCCGGCGTGGCCGACCTTGAGTCCTTCGAGATCGGTAATGAGATTCTTGGGTCCGGGGCGAAACATGACCGCTTAGCGTCGTCGCGCCGCGATCACCGCCAGCCCTTGCAACACCAGATCCGGCACCACTTCGCCATGCGCGCGCATCGATGCTGCGATCATGCTGGCATCGCCTCCGGTAATGAATAATTTGGGCGCGGCGCCGGTGTTTTGCTCGACGACTTCGCAGGCGCGGTCCGCCATACCGGCCAGCGCGAACACGGCCCCCCGAGACACGGCGGCGATGGTGTTGTTCGCCAGCACGCCGGCCAGCGAGGGCGTGCTGTTGAAGGCCGCCTTAGCGATGTCGCTGGTATTGCTCATCAGCACTTCCCGCATCATATGAATGCCCGGCGCGATCATGCCGCCCAGGTGCTGGCCATTGGCGTCGACGGCATCGACCTTGACGGCGGTGCCGGCGTCCACCACGCAAAGTGCCCCATGAGCCCGGGTCCATGCGCCGATCAGGCCCAGCCAACGGTCGGCGCCCAACAGTGAGGGGTCAAGATAGCCGCTGGTCAGTCCGTCAAATTCCCGCGCCGCCGTAACGAATTCAATATCGAGGCGAAATACTTTTTTGGTCAGGCGCGCCAGCGTCTTTGCCATAACGGGCCCGGCGACGTTCGAGACCAAAACCCGGCTGGGCCTTTGACCCGATTCGAACAGCGTGGTGGTCCAAATACCCGGCTTGGCATCGCGGTGGACGACGGCTTGCTGGTCGGACAGCCCGACGCTCGTGAGCCATGCCCATTTGAGGCGCGTATTGCCGACGTCGATGACCAGAATCATTGGCGCGCAGGATAGCATCGTGGACTGCGGGAATCTTGGCCGGTTAGCCGCTAAACTGCGCAGCGAGAAGCCGCCAGTGAGGACTTATGCCCGATTTGAAGCAGGCGATCAGGGACGTGCCGGATTTCCCGCGCGCGGGAATCTTGTTCCGTGATATTGCGCCCTTGCTGCGTGATCATTTCGATGCCACCGTGGATGCGTTGGATGCACTGCTAAGCGCTCAAGAATGGCAGGAGGTCGACGCGCTGGCGGGAATCGAATCGCGCGGATTCATCTTGGGCGCGGCGCTGGCGCAACGCCGCCGCAAAGGATTTGTGCTGGTCCGCAAGCAGGGCAAATTGCCGCCGCCCGTGGTTGATGTGGCCTACGACCTTGAATACGGCTCGGGCATTTTGGAAATGCAAGAAGGCCGCGGCCGGCTCGTGTTGATCGATGATGTGCTGGCGACCGGCGGCACGATGAGGGCAGCCGCCGACCTGTGTGATCGCGCGGGCTATCGGCTCAAGGCACTCTTGGCGTTGATCGATCTGCGCATCGTCCAGGATTTCGCCTGGCGGGATACGCGGCTACGCGCCTCCATCACTTATTAGCGGTGAGCGGCCATGTCTGAACTGCCGGGCACCCTCGTGGTGATCGCATTGCGCGTGGAGTCCTCGGGTGTGTTCGAGGCCGCCGGCGTACCGGTGCTGTATTGCGGCGTTGGCAAAGTCAATGCAGCCATTGCGCTCACCAAGGAGCTGTCACGCTATGCACATGAGGGACAGGAGATGCCGTTGGTCGTGAATTTTGGTTCCGCGGGCAGCCGTTGCTTTGCGTCCGGCACGCTGGTGGCGTGCCAGGAATTCGTACAGCGCGACATGGATGTCAGCGGTCTGGGTTTCCCGCTCGGGGTCACACCCTATGATGAGGCACCGCCCTCGCTGCTGTTCGATCCGGTGTTCACTCACCTGCCGGCCGCAGTCTGCGGCAGCGGGGACTCGTTCGCGACGGCGGACATCGATGTGGATTGCGCGGTGATCGACATGGAGGCTTACGCGCTGGCCAAAGTGTGCTGGCACGAAAATGCAAGATTTGCCTGCGTAAAATCCGTAACCGATGGTGCGGATCACGCCGCAGCCGAGGATTGGCAGCGCAATGTGCACGTCGCGGCAGAGGAGTTTCTGCAATTGTTTCGAGGTCTCTCAAGTTCGGGTATGCCATGAAATACTGCATGCCGCTGTCCTGCGTGTTGTTATTCATCTGCTCGCAGGCCGTGGCCGGGAACGCTCCGGGCGGCACGCCGATGCTGCTGCTGATATCGGTCGATGGCATGAAGCCGGAAGCCGTGATCGATGCGCCAAGTCACGGCCTTAAAGTGCCCAATTTGCGGGCCTTCATGGCGGACGGTGCGTATTCCTCGGGCGTTCGCGGCGTATTGCCGACGCTGACCTACCCAAGCCACACCACGCTGTTGACGGGTGCCTCGCCGGCCAGGCACGGAATTCTCGACAATACGACGTTCGATCCGCTGCTGCGCAACCAACGGGGTTGGTATTGGTACGCTGAAGATATCAAGGCGCCGACGCTCTGGGCCGCTGCCGCCGCGGCAAACCTCGAGACGGCCAACGTCTATTGGCCGGTCAGTGTGGGGGCGAAAATTACCTACAATTTGCCTCAGATCTGGCGCGCCGGCACGGAGGATGATCTCAAGCTGCAGCGCGCCTTGAGCACCCCAGGATTGGAGCAGGAACTGTCGGCCGAACTGGGCCGCTATCCGGGAGGAATGGAAGAAACGGTCGCGGAAGACGAAATCCGCGCACGCTTTGCAATTCGCTTGCTGGAAAAGAAACGTCCCGGGTTCATTACCGTGTATCTGACGGGACTGGACACCGAAGAACATGCGTCCGGTCCGTTCAGCCCGAAATCCAACGCGACATTGGAGCGCCTGGATGCCGTGGTCGGAACGCTGCGGGCCGCCGCCGAAAAAGCGGCGCCCGGACGCGCGACCGTTTGCGTCGTATCCGATCATGGGTTTGCCGCGGTCGGGCACGACGTGAATCTCTACGCTGCCTTTCTCGAAGCCGGCTTCTTCAGCGTCGACAAGGACAACGCGGTGACAGGTTGGAAAGCCATGCTCTGGCCAGCCGGCGGCAGTGCCGCGGTGATGCTCGCCGATCCGAAGGATCAAGCGCTTCGAGCCCGCGTGAAGGACCTGCTCGACAAGCTTGCCGGCGAGCCGGCCAATGGAATCGATAGAATCTGGTCGGCGGAGGAAGTGCGCCAAGGAGGCGGCTTCCCGAATGCCACGTTCTTGGTTTCGCTCAAAATCGGCTATGAAATGGCATACAGCCTTTCAATGCCGCTCATTACCAAGCCCAGCAATCTCGGCATGCACGGCTACGTGCCGGAGCGTGCCGAAATGCGCTCTTCCTTCTTCATCGCCGGGCCGCATATCCCCGCGGGAAAATCTTTGGGAGAAATCGACATGCGGCAAATCGCGCCGACGCTGGCGGAGGTTCTGCACGTTCATCTTGGCGGCGCCGAAATGGGGCCCTTGCCGCTGCACTAGCCCAGCGTTTTGTTGAGCACGGCCGCAAGTCGAACCGCCGCTTTGGCCAGTTGCATGGCCGCGTCTTTTTGGGCTTGACGCTGATATGCCGGCGACAGCGCGACCGATCCGCCGCTCTGGCAGGTTGGCTTTGACGGCAGCGCGTACGCATCGCGTCGCCCGATTGCAAACGTGTCCATCGCCCAGCTGCGCGCCGAACCTTGCGTCCAGCGCTTGAGGTCGCCGGCGCTGAGGCGCGCGTCGAGTTGGTCGGCGATTTGCGCGGCCGATCGACCCAACGCATTGACGACGCTCACATCCCAATAGGCGTGAAGATTGGTTTGTGTGCCTTGCGGCGGCGAGAGGGAGATGCAGTTGCCGCCGCGATCGTGGTGATCGGCGGCGTGCAGCGGCTGGTGCAGATCGCCCACGAAATGAATGAGAAACTTGAGCGCGAGCTTGCGTTCCGCTGCCGGCGTGGACGGGTTTTTGAGCTCGGCGGCAAATTCGTCGATTTTGTTCACCACGCAATCCTGCGCAGGACCATCGCTCGCCCACTGTCCCGGAGGTGAAGCCGGAAAACCATAGCAAGCATCTGCGAGGTCCGGCCGGTCGATCTCAATGTCCACGAAATGCCAGGCGGCGGTCTCGCGATGCGTGTTGCGGTATTTGTCTGCCCAGGTTGCACGGCCGGCGAAATCGCCCGCCGTCAGCGTGTCGCCATCGCTCGCCAGCAAGGCATCCAACGCCGCTTTGGCGGCCGGCAATAAGTGCCGATAGGCGATCAGGGCGGTGACTTCGTGACCAAGATCCCCCCAGGCTCGCGCTTGCGAGCAGGTAAACGCCGCCAATACCGCCAGGGTGAGGAGAGGCTTTCTCAAACCGTTACGAGACGTCGGTCAATTGCCGAAAGAGAATGACCCGCGCCTTTTCCCAATCGCGCTGAACGGTTTTTTTCGAGGTGCCACGCTGTGCGGCGATATCTTCAAAGGTATAGCCGCAGAAATATTTCAGATCCACCACCTCCGCCAGCCTTGCATCGTGGGTGGCAAGCTCGTCCAAAGCTTCGGAAAGGCGGGTGAGCGCGGCTTCATCCCCGTCGGGTGCGCCCACCTCCGTCGGCAATTGCGTGATGTGGAAAGCGGCGCCGCGTTTCAACGCTCGCCTCTCGCGCACCAAATCGATGATCAGGCCGCGCATGACTCTGGCCGCATAGCCTATGAATCGCTCGCGATCGGGGAAAACCGCGTCCTTGCCCGACATGTCGAGGTAGGCTTCGTGCAGCAAGGTGGTCGGGCTGATCGGCGCCCCAGCGCTGCGGCGCAGCTGGCGCTCCGCAAGCTGCCGCAAATCGCCGTACAATGCCGCGAACCGCAGGCCGTTGGGCGTATCGGTGTTGATTGGGTTCTCGGGCGGTGCCGGCGATTCCTGCGAGCTCATCCCTCTATCTCCTACGTCACGCCAGAGGATGCCGAAATAAGCCTGCGCTGGCAAATGACAGCGGCGGTCATTTAACATTTGGTGCTCGCCCGCCTGGCGGACACCTCGGTTCGATCAATCGGCGCTGCGGGTCCCATTTGCCTTGCAGCGCGTCGGGGGCGCATCATTTTTGGTTCGGGCGATGATTCTCAACGGTTTCAGGAGTGGTTCATGTCGATATCGAGTGGTGCAGCGGCCATGACCTTAAGTGAGCAGACAGATCGTGCCGCGCTGGCGTTTCTTTACGAACACCCGCAGTGGTTCGCGCAGATATTTGCCGAGTTGGAGCGGCGCAAGGTCCCCTTCGAGAAGCTGTTCATACCGGATTTTTTTTACGAAGTAGGCAAAGAGACGCCTGCCTTCAAAGTGTTGTTCAATCGCATGAGCCCTTCGGCCAACAGCCGCCGGCATGGATCGGGGATCTTTCACACATTGGCCTATCTCGAGCACCTGCAGCTGCAAGGCGTGCGCGTCATCAACGGCGCCAAGGCGTTTCGCTATGAAATATCCAAGGCGGGCCAGGCTTCATTATTGAAATCGCTCGGCCTGCGATTCCTGCCCTCGCGCATCATTCACTCGCCTCATCAGGCGGTCGCGGCGGCGGAAGGTTTGCGCTATCCCATCATCGTCAAGGCCAACACCGGCGGCAGCGGCAAGGGGATTACACGCTTCAACAGCAAGGCTGAATTGGCGGCCGCAGTGGCGGCCGGCCAGCTGGAGCTAGGCTACGACAGCGTCGCTCTCGTGCAGGAATTCATTCCCGCCCGCGGCGGCTTCATCACCCGCGTGGAGACCTTGGGCGGCAAGTACCTCTACGCCATCAAGGTGCATCTGACCGGCGAGACATTCGATCTGTGCCCGGCAGACATCTGCCAGACATCCTCCGGGCAGAGCCTGGAAAATGCCTGCGCGGTGGAAGCGTCCAAGGCCGGGCTCAAAGTGGAAGGGTATGAGGCACCGGCCAAGGTGACTGCGGACATCGAGCGCATCGTGCGCGCCGCCGGCATCGACGTCGGCGGAATCGAGTACATCGTCGACGATCGGGACGGCAACATTTACTACTACGACATCAACGCGCTCTCGAATTTCGTGGCAGATGCGCCGCGGGTCATCGGATTCAACCCGGTCGAGAATCTGGCCGACTATCTTCAGGACGAGGTGCGCCGTGCCGGATAAAAAGGGAATTCGCTACGGCTACTGGATGCCCGTGTTCGGCGGCTGGCTGCGCAACGTGGAAGACGAGCACATGCAGGCTACCTGGGAGTACACCAGCAAGCTCGCGCGGCGCAGCGAGGAGATTGGTTTCGATCTTTCGCTGATTGCAGAACTCAACATGAACGACATCAAGGGCATCGACGCGCCCAGTCTCGATGCCTGGTCGACCTCGGCGGCCCTGGCCGCGGTGACGAAGACGCTGGAACTGATGGTGGCCGTGCGGCCGACCTTTCATCTGCCCGCGCTGTTTGCCAAGCAGGCCGCGAATATCGATCGCATCAGCAACGGCCGTCTCGCGCTCAACGTGGTTTCCTCGTGGTGGGAGCAGGAGGCCAAGATGTACGGGGTCGATTTCGAACGCCACGATGATCGCTACGGCCGAACCTCGGAGTGGCTCGACGTCGTCAATGGCGCGTGGTCGCAGCCGACCTTCAATCACGCCGGCAAGTATTATCGCACCGAGAACACCGTGCTCGAACCGAAGCCGGTGCGCGCACCGCGGCCGCCGATTTATGCCGGCGGCGAATCGGAGGCCGCAAAGAACCTCATTGCGCAAAAGTGCGATGCCTACGTCATGCATGGCGATTCGCCGGAGCATGTGGCGGCCAAGATTGCCGACATGAGCGCGCGGCGCGAAAAATTCGGCTTGGGAAGGATGCAGTTCGGCGTCGCCGGCTATGCGTACACGCGAAAATCCGACCGTGAAGTGGCCCGGGAGGTCGAGCGCATCACCGACGTCAAGCAGAATGCCAAGGGCTACGCGAATTACCAGCAATGGCTGCAGGGCACGCAGCTCGAGCAAAAAATGTCGATTCAAGAATATTCCGTGTCGAACCGCGGCTTGCGCTCAGGTTTGGTCGGTACGCCCGCGCAAGTGCGGGATCAGATCGGCAAGTTCGAAGAGGTGGGCGTCGATCTTCTATTGCTGCAGTTCAGCCCGCAATTGGACGAAATGGAAATATTCAGCGACAGCGTCATCCGCTAGGCGAAAGTATTGGCGCGGCAAAATTCCATGCGGCCGCTGGCGCTGCGCTGCGGCGCCTTTGGCGACATGGTGCTGCTGACGGCGCTGATTCGAGTTCTGCACGCGGAATTTCGCGCACCCGTCGATATCGTGACCTCAGGATCCTGGAGCGAGCCGCTGCTGCGCGGCCAGCCGGGAGTGGGCGAGATCTTCAGCGTGCGCAGCCGCAAGACGCCGTACTGGATGAGCATTGATCAGCAGCGGGTCGTGCGGCAATTGCGCGCGCGCGGCGCCGGTCCGACCTGGTTCTGCGACGGCGATGCGGCGGCCAGGCCTCTTCTGGAGCGCGCGGGCATCCCGAATGAATGCATCGTGGATGTCAAAGATCACCCCTTGTTGCCCGGCGAACATGCGACGCAGCAATGGCGGCGGCTGGCGCAGATCATGCCGGGCACGGCAACGGCCTCCGCAGCAGGCATCGACAGGGTGGCTCCCGGTTGCTATCTCGAGGTGACGCAGGCGCAACGCGCAGAACTCACCGCTTGGCTCAAGACACGCGGCCTTGCCGATCAACCGTTGATACTCTTGCAGGTCGGCAACAAGCGCACGATGCGGCGCGGTCCGCGTCGCCTGGCGGTAAACAACAAGTATTGGCCCAACGAGCGCTGGGCCGAGGTGCTGCGCTTCCTGCGCCGGCAGCATCCACGGCACGCCTTGGTGCTGCTGGGAACCGGCCCTGAATTTCAGCTCAATCAGGAGCTGGCCTCGCTTGCGGCAATCGGCGGATTGCACAACATCGCCGATGATCTGCCGATTCCGCGTCTCGTGTCGCTGTTGGACCGGGCCGAGGGGCTGGTGACCGTCGACTCAGGTCCCGCGCACGCCGCCGCGGCGGTCGGCTGCCCGCAGGTTGTGCTGTTTGGGAAAGCTTTGCCGTCGCTGTACAGGCCGTGGGGCACGGCGGGGGCCGACGTGCGATTGCTCGCGGGTTCGATTGACGGTGAAGCCAGTATGCTGGGCATCGAAGCGAGCAGCGTCATCGCGGCGTGGTCCACGCTCAACTTGCGGCATTCCAGCCCGCGCAGCGCCTAGGGAGATTGGGGCGGGGCGCCCGCCGGCGCGCGCAGCATGTCCTGCGTCACGAGCACCACACCACGCTTGGTGATGAAGAAGCGTTGCGCGTCCACGGCGGGATCCTGGCCAATTTGCAAGCCGTCCGGAATCACGCAACCCTCATCGAGGATGCAACGGGTGAGCTTGCAATGCCGGCCGACCGTCACCCCCGGCAACAGCACGGAGCTCTCGATCACGCTGGCTTCCTCGATGCGCACATCGTTCGACAGCAGGGATTGCCTTACGTGGGCTCCCGAAATGATGCAACCGCCGGCAACCATGGAGTTCACGGCCATGCCGCGCCGGCCGTCGTCGTCCAGCACGAATTTCGCGGGCGGCTGTTGCGCCTGGTAGGTCCAGATGGGCCATTGATGATCATAGATGTTCAATTCAGGATTCAGCGCCACCAATTCCATGTTTGCCTCGTACAAGGCATCCACGTTGCCCACATCGCGCCAGTAATTCTGCGCACGGGTTTCGACGTCATGAAAGGGGTAGGCAAAAACGCGCATCGATGCAATGGCGGGAGGAATGATGTTGCGGCCGAAATCATGATTGGTGGCGTCGCTGGCCGCGTCCTCCGTGAGCAGCTTCTCCAGGCGATCCATGGCAATGACGTAGATTCCCATGGAGGCGCGCGCAAATTTTTCGTGACCGATGATCGGATCGGGGTTCTGCGGCTTCTCCGCGAATTTGAGCACCCGGTTGGTATCGTCGGTGGTCATGATGCCGAATTCATTGGCGCGTTCTATGGGCACGTCCACCACGCCCACGGTGATATCCGCTTCGCATGTCTCGTGGTAGGCGATCATCGGACCGTAGTCCATTTTATAAATATGATCGCCGGCCAGGATCAACACGTGCGTCGGGTGATGCGAACGAATGAAGTCCAAATTCTGGTACACCGAATCCGCGGTGCCGCGATACCAGTGCTGGCCGATCTGTTGCTGCGCGGGGATCAATTCCACGAACTCGCCGAGCTCGCCGCGCAGATAGCTCCAGCCGCGTTGAATGTGCTGGATCAGCGATTGCGATTTGTACTGGGTCAGCACCGCGATTTGGCGGATGCCGGAATTGACGCAGTTCGAAAGCACGAAATCGATGATGCGGAATTTTCCGCCGAACGGCGTCGCCGGTTTGCAACGATGTTGCGTGAGAGCCTTGAGGCGTTCGCCGCGCCCTCCCGCCATGATTACCGCGAGGGTTCCGCTGGTCAAACGGCTGACGTAACGTCCGGTGTTGTTGCGGGCAGCGTGTCGCATCAAGCGAAGCGTGACACACTCAGACCGCGCCTGCACCAGGTTTCTCTCGGGCATTGACGGCCTTTGTTAGACTCCGTTCATGACGCCGTTGAAGCTCTGTATTTTGAGTTCGGAGATTGTGCCGTACGCGAAAACCGGCGGCTTGGCGGATGTCGCGGGCGCGTTGGTGCACAAATTGGGCGCCATCGGGCACACGGTTCGCGCCTTCATGCCGCTCTATCCGATCGTCCGCGGCAACCATCCGTCCTTGAAGCCGGTGCGCGGCGCGCAGCAGGTCGCGCTCCTTATCGGCGATACCGAATATCGGTTTTCGCTGCTGACCGCGAACTACCCGGACAGCGATGTCCCAATGTACTTCATTGATTGCCCAACGCTGTTTGACCGCGGCAGCTTGTATACCAACGACCCCGATGAACATCGCCGATTCTTGTTGTTTACCCGTGCGGCGCTCGAGAGCTGCCGCCGCTTGGGATTCGGTCCGGATATATTTCATTGTAATGACTGGCACACGGCATTCTTGCCGCTGTACCTCAAGACGCTGTATCGCGGCGATCCGCTGCTGGCGCGGGCGAAGTCGCTCTTGACGATCCATAACATAGGTTATCAGGGCATCCTGCCGAGTACCCTGGCCGCAGATCTGGGCTTGGGCGCGGCGTCGTCCATGCTGGATCAGGGCGACATAGCGCGCGGCGTCATCAACCCGCTCAAGACCGGCATCAAACACGCGGACAGCGTCAGCACGGTCAGTCCCACCTATGCGCGAGAAATTTGCGATACACCGCTCGGCATGGGCCTGCAAGGCGCTTTGCGCGAGCGCACGGATCGGGTCACGGGAATATTGAACGGCGTCGACTATCAGGAATGGGATCCCCGGTGCGACCCGTACTTGAGCGCGCACTTCGCCCCGCAGGATTTGCGCGGCAAGCTCATCAACAAGGAAATGCTGATCGCAACTCTGCAGCTGAAGCTCTCGACCACGCAGCCGCTGATCGGCATGGTGACCCGCCTGACCGAGCAGAAGGGGATCGACCTATTGCTCGATTCGCTTCCCGGGCTCCTGCAGACGCGCGATTTCGGACTGGCCGTGCTCGGCAGCGGGGATCCGAAGTATGCCGCTTTCTTCGAGAGCCTGGCGCAGCGCTTCGCCGACCGCGTCAGCTACCGCTCGGGGTTTGACGAGCCTCTCGCGCATTTGATCGAGGCCGGCAGCGATATTTTCCTGATGCCCTCGCGGTATGAGCCGTGCGGCCTGAACCAAATGTACAGCTTGCGCTACGGGACCATTCCGATTGTGCGCAATACCGGGGGTCTCGCGGATTCGGTACAGCACTTCGATCCGAGCACGGGCCGAGGCACGGGTTGCGTATTCAACGACTACGATGAACCGGCCGTGCGCTGGGCGATCAACACCGTGCTCAACTGGTACGCCGATCGGCGCTGCTGGTTGCCGGTGATGCAAAATGCGATGGCCAAGGACTTCTCGTGGACCAGGCAGATCAAGGAATACGAATCCCTGTACCGCAGCTTGATTACCGCGTGACCTGGAGCAGCGCGTAGCGGCGCCCATAGGGCAGCGAGTAGATCTCGATCGGCGCCAGATTCGCCGCTTCGATCCAAGGCGGCAGGGCCGCATCCGGCGGTTTCCCTCGCCACGGCAATCCCGGGGGCGATTGCTTCGCCAGCTGCACGAGGAAAACACCATCGGGCGCTGCCGCGGCCGCAGCACGCACGCGCTCAATGCCGGCGGAGTCCAACGGCCCCGGTATCCTGGCGACGGAGGTTCGGGCGTACATATCGATGACTGCGCGAGTTGTCTCGTCCGGCGCAAGCAAAATCAGGCGCCTGCCGGCGCTGCCGCGCTCGACGGCGCGACCGATCTTCGCCAGGTTCTGCCAGGCGTCTGCTTGCCGGTATATCTGTGAAGCGGGTCCTATGAGCAGCGCGCAGTAGGCGAGGAGCAGTGCCCATTGAGAGTACACGGCCCGATCGCCGGCAACGGCCCACGCCCGGGCGGAAAAAAAAGCCGCGGCGAGCAATCCGGCGCACGAGATCGCGATAAAGCTCCAATGCCGGGGAATGCTGCTCCAAGAGTCTGCGCCAACCAGCGTCAACGCCGCGGCAAATACGACCACGCCGAGCAGCAGCAGCGCCGCCGTGGCGCGCAGCGCACGGATGTCCCAAGGATCGGGACCCGGCAAGATTTCGCGTGCCCACCAGGCGATGAGCAGCGCAATTCCGGGCAGCGCGGGCGCGAAGTAGATATTCCGCGCCGTTGCAGCCAGCGACAGTACCACCAGGGGCGGCAGGGAAGCGGCGATGGCGAAGCGCACGGCACGATTGTCGTGCCGCGAGGTCTGCCGCTGTCGCCAGGCGCGTCGCGCCGCCGCCAAGCCCAGCAAGGTCCACGGGAACAAATATAGGGGCAACTCGATCAGGTACTTGCCCGGCGAATTGCGGTGTGCCGCCGCGTACTGCAAATCCGGCGGCGCGTCGACCGCCGCGAAGCGCCCGACCAGATTGTTCCAGAAGAACACCTTCAGGTGTTCCGGTCCGTCCGTGCCGCGATACACGAAGCAGACCCACGTGAGAATGATTGCCGCCTGAATCAGCAAGCCTGCATACAATTCCCATCGAAAAAGTTCACGCCAGCGCCTCTCCCAGACGCTCAAGGTCAGAATCGCCAGCGCGGGCACCATCCAGGCGACCGCGCTCTTGGACAGAAATCCGAAGGCCAACGCCGCGTGCATCAAGAGATAGCCGCGCAGGCGCTCCTTGCTCAGCGTCGCGTAGTAGCCGATGTAGGCGCCGAGCAATGCGATCGAAACGCTCGCGAGCAACGGCGCATCGGTGGCCAGCCAAATGGCAACCTGGTACGACAGCAGGAAGGTGCTGACGGTCGCCGCACCCGCCACGCCTGCGAACCGGCCGGCGCTGCGGGAAGCCAGCAAGCCGACGCCGAGCGCCGTGATCAATGCATAGAGCAAATTGGGCAGGCGCGCGATCCACGCCTGCTCCCCCAAAAGCCCGATGGGCACGGCCGCCAGCCAATAAGCCAATGGCGGCTTTTCACAGAAGGCCTCGCCGGCCAGCAGCGGAACGGCTTTGTCGGTCTGCCAGCTCATGCGCCAGGCGATGTCGGCTTCGCGCGGCTCATCGGGGGTCCAATAGCCGCGGCCGAACATGCCGACGCACCATGCCGACAGCAGCGCAATCCCGGCCCAGGCAATCATTGCAGGAGGTTTTTGCGAAGGTCCGAAGCGCATGCCCGCCATACTTTACGTGAACCCTTGCCTGGATGATGCGCTCCCTGCAAAGTAGGCGCTCCAAAATCCTAAGGTGGCTCGTGATCCAGGAGTTCTGTGATTGGTTGTCGAGGACGAGTCTCAGCGTTGCCTTTCAGTCGGCAAACTGGTTTGTCCCTCTGGTGCAGACCGTTCATATCATCGCCATCGCGATACTCCTGACTTCCGTTTACGTCGTGAGTTTCAAGCTCATTGGAGTAACGCGGGGTGGGCAACCGCTGGCAGTGCTGACGGCCAAATCGACGCCCTGGGTCTGGATTGCTCTTTGCGTGCTGCTGGGTACGGGCACTCTCCTCACCATCACAGAGCCCGCGCGCGAGCTGCTCAATTGGGTTTTTCGCGCGAAAATGCTGATGGTGATGGCACTGGCCGGAATCCTGTTGGTTGTGCAGATGCGCACGCGGCGCAGCCCGGAGTACTGGACCGCATCGCCGGCGCGGCGGCTCGCGGCACGCGCCATCGGAATCGCCGCGGTGATCATCGGCGCAGGTATCGTAACGGCCGGGCGCTGGATCGCTTATGTCTGAGCAAGCCAGCGTGATGCGCTAAGCCCATGGCTCTGGAACAAGCCTTGACGCGGTTGCAGGATTTCAGCCTGCCGACACAGATTCGCGAGTCCGACTGGTTGTTTCCGACCATCGAGACCGTGCACGTGTTTGCGCTGGTGCTGGTTGTCGGTACGATCATGACCGTTGACCTGAGGCTCTTAGGCGTAGCCAACAAGGAACGCCCCTTCAGTCAGGTCGCTTCCGAAATGCTGCCCTGGACTTGGACGGCCTTCGTGATCGCTGCGCTCGCCGGCATGCTGATGTTTTCATCCAAGGCGCTTACTTACTACGGCAACATCCCCTTTCGATTGAAAATGGTTTGCTTGCTGTTGGCCGGCATCAACATGGCGCTGTTTCACCGGCTGGGCACGCGCCGCCTTGAAGCCTGGGATCGCGGTCGACCACCCTTGGCGGCCAAACTTGCCGGCGGCGTGTCGTTGCTCCTGTGGACCACGATCGTTGCTGCGGGGCGTTGGATCGGATTCACGACTTGAGCCCCGAGCGCGTCAGGCGGCGATAGCCGAGGTAAAAATCCAGGCGGTGCAGGCCCTCGTGCAGCCATCGATAGGCCCGGCTCTGCGCGTCCAGTTTTGCTATCAGCATCACGCAGCGCGCGCCCTCACGGAGCGATGGCGCAGCGGCCCTGCGCTATCATGCAGCGATGCGCTTTCTGGTTGTGCTGATCATGGCATCATTGCTGGTGGCGGCCGTTTTCGCGGCCGATGGCTATGCCGTGCGAGCGCTGCTGCGCGCCGATCCGGACGCGTTGCCCGCCGACGCGATGTTGCTGCGATTTGCAGTCCGCCGCGGCAGGCCGCAGTTCGAGGCGCGGTGCGCCGCCTGTCACGGCCTTTCGGGTGCCGGCGACCGCGCCAACGGCGTCCCGGACTTGACCGACGATGATTGGCTTTATGGCGCCGGTCGCGCGAGTGAGATCGAAAGGGTGATTGATTACGGCATTCGCTCGCGCAATCCGAAGGCGTGGAACCTGGCCATCATGCCCGCCTACGCGAGGCCGCAGCCGAACCCCGCCGACAAAAACATCCAACCCTTGACACCGGGTGACATCCACGACGTGATCGAATTTCTCCTGCACCGGCAGGGCCGGCCGGCGGATGGTCCCGCTGTGCCGCGAGGCGCCGCCCTGTTCGCAGGTCATGGCGGCTGCTACGACTGCCACTCGATCGATGCGAAAGGCGACGCGGCGATCGGCGCGCCGAATCTCACCGATGCCATCACGCTTTACGGAGACGGCAGCCGCGATGCCCTGTATTTGTCCATCGCCTATGGCCGCCAAGGCGTATGCCCGGCCTGGATCAATCGAGCCGGCGCCGCGAGCATCCGCGAGCTTGCGTTGTATGTCTATTCAATTTCACATCCCGGTGCGGTTCAAAATGGCCACTGATGAAAAGCCCCAACGCGCAACCTGGCAAGACCTGTCGCACATCAGCAATCCGCGATCTTTTGTGCTCATGGCCGCTGGCGTGGGCATTGGGCTGGCACTGGCCGGATACTCCCTGTTTACGGCGCGCAGCGCGTCCAATCTGATCGTTCCCGCCGAGGACGTCGCGCTGGTGAATCAGCAGCCGATATCGCGCGCCGATTTCCTGGCGCTGCTGCAGACTTTGTACGGGGTCGATTTGCGTCATGCGACGCAGGAGCAGCGCCGCAAAGTTCTGGATGACATGATCCGGGAAGAGCTGTTCGTGCAACGGGGCAAGGAGCTGGACGTCGCATCGACGGACCCTGAGGTGCGCAGCGCTCTGGTGAACGCGGTCGAGCTGGAAATTGCCGAGAACGCGATCACGTCGCAACCCAGCGAAGCGGTGTTGCGGCAATTTTTCGAGGCGCATGCGGATCGCTACGTCAGCGAAGGCGTCATGCATGTCAGAGATCTGGTGTTCCCCGCATCCGCGCTCGGAGACCTGCCGAAAGAGCCGCAAGCGCTCAAAAGGGCGCTCGCCGATGCACAGACATTCGCGCGCCTCGACGGCCGTGATTCCGGCAGAACGAAGGGCGAAGAATTTTATTTCGCCGCGAAGATTCACCTGGGCGATCAGCTGTTCGCGGCCGCGCGAGAGCTGGCCAACGGAATGGTGTCGAAGCCAATCCAGCTGGCCGATGGGATACACATTCTCGACATGGAGCAGAACAAGCGGCCGGTTGCCTTCGGCTTTGCCGCCGCGCGCCCGCAAGTTTTGAGCGACTATCGCAAGCAGGCGGTCGACAAGCTGAAATTGAGCGGCGAAACATTTCTTCGCAAGCGCGCGAATGTGCTGATCGCGGACGATCTGCGTTGAAGCGGGTTGCGTTCCTGTTGCTGATTTGCGGCGCTTGGCTTGGCGCGCCGGCGCATGCGCATGTGCGCAGCCAGTCCCATTCGGTTTGGGAAATCAACGGCAATCTCGTCGACGTGGTGGTCACGATTCCCGATATCGAGGCGAGGCAGCTGGGCAGCGATGCAAATCCGGTCACGCCCGAACGCCTGAGAGATTATTTGACGCAGAGGACCTACGCGATCGCGGACGGCAAGCGCTGCGCACTGGTACCGCCGGTGGAGATTTTGTCGGCGCTCGCGGGATTCAGCAAATTTGACTTCACCTTCAAGTGTGCTGCCGGCGCGAATCTGCAAATCCACTCCGGCGCCTTTTTCGATTTGGTCTCGAGCCACACCAATTTCGCGCAGGTGCAAAACGCCGCGACCGGTGAATTTACCGAACAACTGATAACCAACGAACACCAAACGATAGACGTGACGGGCGGCGAGGGCGGGCGCCTCAAGAATGCCGGTTTTTTCGAGTTCATCCGCATGGGGATGATGCACATCTTCACCGGCGTCGACCATATGTCATTTCTTCTCGGTTTGGTGCTGATTTCGCGCCGGCTTCGCGATCTGGTGTTCGTCGTGACGGGTTTCACCATAGGACACAGCTTGACGCTGGCATTGGCGGTCACGGGCATATTGAGGCCGCACGCCGAATATATCGACGCGCTGGTTGCGCTCACCATCGCTTTGATCGGAGCGGAAAACATCGTGGTTCAAACCAGGCAGCCGAAGCTGGTGGCGTTGGGCGTCGGTGCATGCCTATGCCTGATGGCCTTGTTTCAGATTCTGGGTTTCGGCGGACTGCCGAGCTTGTTGCTGCTCGGCGCCGGATTGTTCACGGCGAACTATCTTTTGATATCCGGCAACATACGCGACGCCGGCCGATTGAGGATACTGGTCACCCTGGTGTTCGGACTGATACATGGCTTTGGCTTCGCCGCCGACTTGCTGCAACTGCAGCTGCCTACCCAGCGCCTGGCCGAGCTGCTGGTGGGCTTCAATCTGGGGGTCGAAGTGGGGCAATTGGCGCTCGTGGTCGGTGCGACATTGCTGGTGCTGGGATTGAAGCGATTGCAGCTCGCATTGCCGCGGCCCATCGTCGTCGATGTCGCCTCGGCGTTTCTCGTGGGGCTGGGTGTATTCTGGTTTGTCAGCAGGAGCTATTCCTAAAATGCATCGGGACTGGATGATCGGCTTGGCTCTCTTGCTGCTGCTCGCCGCAATGTTCGTGATCTCGCTACTGGCGGGCCGCGTCTGGCTGCCCATCGGAGAAGTCTGGGACGGCTTGTGGTCGAAAGATGCCAATCTCGCGGCAACGATCGTCACGCAGCTGCGCCTGCCTCGAGCGGTCCTCGCCCTGGAAGTCGGCGGCGCCTTGGGGATTTCGGGCGCTGTTCTGCAGGGAGTGACCCGCAATCCCTTGGCCGAGCCCGGTCTCTTGGGGGTTTCCGCGGGTGCCGCTCTCGGCGCGGTGATTGCCGTTTATTTCGGCTTCGCGACGCATTTCATGACCGCCGCGCCGCTGCTCGGCCTGCTCGGCGCGTTGCTCGCGAGCGCCGTGACTTTTGCGCTGGGCCGCGGCGGCGGAACGATCACCTTGGTGCTGGCCGGAGCCGCCGTGTCGGCGCTCGCGGCGGCCGGAATCGCGCTGGCGCTCAATCTCGCACCGAACCCTTATGCGGCATACGAAATCATGACCTGGCTGATGGGTTCGCTCGCGGACCGCAGCTGGAATCATGTATTTCTGGTGACGCCGTTCATCTTCCTGGGTTGCGCTATGCTGCTGTTCACCGCGCGCGGAGTTGACGCCCTGACGCTGGGCGAGGCGCAAGCCCAGAGCCTGGGAATCAACATCGGACGGCTGTATTTTTTGGCGGTATTCGGCACGGCATTGGCGATCGGCGCGTCCACGGCGGTGACGGGAGTCGTCGGGTTCATCGGCCTGGTCGCGCCGCACGTGGTGCGGCCGCTGCTCGGCCATCAGCCCAGCCGCATCCTATTACCGGCCGCCTTGTCCGGCGCGCTGCTGCTGCTCTTCGCCGACATTGCAACGCGCTTGATTCACGTCGGTACGGAACTGAAGCTTGGTGTACTGACGAGCTTGATCGGAACACCGTTTTTCTTCTGGCTGGTCGTGCGGCTGCGCAAGACGGCGCCATAAAATTACGCGAAGGAGAATTCTTGTGACAGAACACGTTCAGGTGGAAAAGGCCGACAAGCTCTTGATACTGACGCTTAACCGGCCGGACAAGAAAAATGCGCTGACCCGGGCCATGTACAAGACGCTGGCGGACGAAATCGGCGCCGCGGACGGCAATCCGAACATTCGCTGCATTTTGATCAAGGCCCACGGCGACATGTTCACGGCGGGAAATGATCTTGCTGATTTTGCTGCGGTCGGAAATTCGGCCGCGGCGCCGAAGCCCGAGGATGCCAATCCGCTTCTTCCGGCGCTGGCCAAGGCGCGCACGCCGATCGTTGCCGCCGTCAACGGCCGTGCGGTCGGCGTCGGTGTCACGATGCTTCTGCATTGCGATATGGTTTATCTGGCCGAGGATGCCTTGCTGATTGCGCCGTTCGTCAATCTCGCGCTGGTTCCGGAGGCAGGCTCCAGCCTGTTGATGCCGCTGCGCATCGGGCATGCCCGGGCATTCGAGATGTTCGTGCTCGGTGAACCGGTGAATGCCGAAAAGGCCGTGAATTGGGGCATTGCGAATCGCGCAGTTCCGGCCGCTGAGCTGCATTCGGTGGCCCGGACCACGGCGATTGCGATCGCGGCACGCGCGCCCGCCTCCGTGGTCGCGACCAAATCGTTGATGCGCGATGAAAGCATTTTACTGGCACGCATGAGCCAGGAGTCGGGACACTTCATCCGGCAGCTCAAATCCGCCGAGTTCAAGGAAGCGTTCACGGCATTTTCGGAACGACGGGCAGCGGATTTCAGCAAGTTTGGATGAAACCTTGATCAGGACATCGTCGATAGCCTGCGTTGCGCTGACACTGCTCTGCCTGGTGAGCCGCGCACCGGCGGCAGATTCCGGGCCGCAGCATGTCATGTCGCTCAGCATGTGCACCGATGACCTGCTGCTCGAGCTGTTGCCGCCGGAACGCATCGCGTCGGTCACCTATTACTCCCGCGATCGCGGCAATTCCTACCAGTGGCCGCAGGCCGCGAAGGTGCGGATCAATTGGGGCACGGTCGAGGAAGTGCTCGCGGAAAAACCCGATCTGGTGCTGGCGGGAACCTATACCACGCCGGCGGCGCGATCACTGCTGAAAAAGTTTCACTGGCCATTGCTCGAGGTGCCGCCCGCGGCGGATTTCGATGAGATCCGCGCGGTGACGCGGCAAGTGGCCCATGTGCTGCGCCGAGAAGCCGTCGGCGAAGCGCTGATTGAAAAAATGGACGCGACCTTGCAGCAATTGGCCGCCTCGAGGCCGCGGCAAATCATTCGCGTCGCGGCGTGGGGAGAGGGCAGATCCATTCCCGGCAAAGGCACCCTGTTCGACGCCATCCTGAACGCGGCCGGCGGGGTCAATATCGCGGCGTCGCCGGACGGCGGGGCCTACGCGTCCTTCGAGGTCGAGCAATTGATCGCGGCGCATCCGGATATCCTGGCTTACGCCAGCGATATCGCCGATACGCCGGGGCTGAACACGGAATTGGCGCAGCATCCCCTGATCCGCAGGCTGTATTCCGGCCGAACCGTCACCTATCCCGGTGCGCTCTATAGTTGCGGCGTAGTCGAAAGCGCCGACGCGGCTGTGGCGCTGCGATCCAGCCTGTTGCACGCGATGCGTAACGGCTCATGAGCATCCTCGACGCATCCAAAATCAGTGTGAGGCGCGGCTCGCGGACGATTCTCGATGACGTTTCGTTGCATGCCGAATCCGGCGATTTTGTCGCCGTCATCGGCGCGAACGGCGCGGGCAAGTCGACGCTGCTGTCGGCGCTGGCGGGACTGCTGAGGCCGGATTCCGGCAACATCGTGCTGGACGGCGTTTCCATTCGTGCGCTCTCCGGCATGCAGCTGGCGCAACGCCGCGCCTATTTGCCGCAGAATCCTCGCTGCGAATGGCCGTTATCGGTTGAAAGACTGGTCGCCTTGGGATTGACGCCAATCTTGCCGGCGCTCGGCGGCCTGCCGGCAAGCTTCGCCCCGAAGATCACTCGAGCACTACAAGCGTGCGATCTGCTGGAGCACCGCGATCAGGCGGCGACCACACTGTCCGGCGGCGAGCTCGCCCGCGCGATGCTGGCCCGCGCATTGGTCGCCGATCCCAACGTTCTGATCATCGATGAACCCATCGCCGGCCTCGATCCCAAGCATGCGCTCGACACCGCGCGGCGCCTGCAATCGCTGGCGAAAGGCGGCAAGTTGGTGATCGCTTCCGTTCATGACCTGACCCTGGCGGGCCGCTTTGCCAGCCGCATCTTTGCGTTGTCGAATGGCCGGGTTGCGGGCGACGGCGCGACGCAGGCCACTTTGACCCCCGCCTTGATACGCTCCGCGTTCGAGGTGGAAGCCTGCGTTTCAGGAGCGCCGGGCAGCGTCTACGTGGATTACACGCTGCCGCCGTGAATTGCGGGCGGCTGCCGTGAATTGCGCACGGCTAAGGTGGTCCGGTGAGCGTGGTAAAAGCGGCGGTCGTCAACAGAATCAGCGAGCCGACACCGATTTCCGCCAGGAGCGAACGCCGAAATTTGACCGCGGCGCGCGCGTCGCCCCGCAAAAGCCTGGGCGTCAAAACCAGTTTATTCCACGCGGCCAGGCCTAATAGAGCGGCGACTGCCAGGAGTTTGAGTGCCATCATGCGGCCGTAGTCGCTGGCCCAAAATTGCGCGGCGTTGCCGATCAGCATGAACAACAGGCTCGCGCCGGCCGCCAACTGCAGCGCCACTACTCTCAATGCCAGTTTCCCGAAGCGTGCGGCGGCCGCGGCGATTTGCGGCCCGTTGCCGCCCGTCGCGATGATCAATAGCGGCGGCAACGCTCCCAGCCAAAAGGCCGCGCACAAGAGATGCAGGCAGAGCAGCAAGCTGGGCGTGGCGTTTGCCGCCATTCCATGGATGTGTCCCACCCAGGCAAAAGATGTTGCCGCGGCGATGGCACCGAGAAGCGCGGGCCCTCGGAATACCGGCTTCTTCGACAATGCAAATAGAATCAGGCCCAGTGCGAGCATGCGCACGCCGCTCGCGCGGCCTTCACCCGCCCCCAGAATCATGCGTGCGAAGGCGCTGTCGAACATGCCCGCCAATTCGCCGCTCATTGAGCCGGCGAGCAGCAGAATTCGCAGGATGCTGGCCGCCGCGGCAACGCCGACCAGGATACCGATCAGGCGGCGGATCAGGCTGCGTTGCGAGTCGCGCAGCAGCGTGCCGCAATAGACGCCGAAAAAAACCGCGCCGGCCGCGCCGAAGGTGGCCGCGTAGGCGACTGCTTTCGCGAGCACTGCCGCGACGTCCCAGCCACCGATCTGCATCTCGAGCCTTGGCCGGCGGTGCCGCTAGGCGGAGATCGAGAATGCAAAGGACCCCTTGGTAACGTGACCATCATCGGCCGCCACGGCTGTCCATTGCACCGTGTAGTTGCCGGGCGAAAGGGCCGGCAACGTCAGCGTGAATGTTTGACCCGGCTTGGCGCTCTTATCGAGGGGGACCGGAACTTCCTTGCCATCCGCGACCAGCTTCAACACCGCCAGTTGTGCGGCTTCGCTGAATTTAAGCGTCAGCGTTTTGGGCGCCTCGGTCAAATGCGCATTGTTTGCCGGCGAGGAACTCTGCAGTTTCGCATGCGCCATGCAAGGGCCGGCCGCGACCACGCCGCACAGGGCAAAGGCTAAAAAGCTGCTTTTAAGCATAAATAAAGTCCCGTTTGAGTCGGAGCCGATGTTAAGCAATATACTCCACCAATGATCCTCTATGGCTATGGCTTGAGCTCGGCTTCGTACAGGGTGCGAATAGCCATGGCGCTCAAAAATCTGCAGTACACCTCGATCATCAAGAATTTGCGCTCCGGCGAGCACCGCCTGTCGGAATTTCTGCAGATCAATGTGCAGGGATTCGTGCCCGCGCTCGAGTTCGACGATGGCGTCGTGCTGACGCAATCGGTGGCCATCATCGAATATCTGGACGAGCTGAATCCGAATCCGCCGCTGCTGCCGGCGGAACCCCTGGCACGGGCGAGAGTTCGCGCGCTCACGCAAGCGATCGCGAGCGACATTCACCCGCTGAACAATCTGCGCGTGCTTCGCTATCTGGAAGAGAAACTAATTTTGGACAAGCAGACACGCGATACCTGGTATCGCCACTGGGTGAGCGTGGGATTCGATGCCCTGGAACGATGGCTGGTTCGAGACGCGGCGACGGGGCGGTTCTGCCACGGAAATACTCCGACGATGGCGGACGTATGCCTGGTTCCGCAAGTGTTCAATGCGCGGCGCTTCTCGGTCGACATGCATTCCTTTCCGCGGATTCTGGCCATCGATGCCGCGTGCAGGGAACTGCAGGCCTTCCAAGCCGCGGCGCCGGAAGCGCCTCCGCAGACGTAGGAGCCTGCGCTGCGAAGGCTTTCAAAAAGAATAGCGCAGAAACAGCAGGCGGCTGCCCTGCCGCGCGTCGACCAAGCGGCCCCACAAGGGATCGGGCGGTGCAAACGTCTTGCCCATCACCAAGCTCATGCGCGCATCGCCTTTCTTTCTGCCCGATAGCTGGGGCGCGAGCGATAGAAATTGCTCATCGACGAGGCGCGCCTTGTAAAAGCTGGCCAGCAGTCGAGGGCCACCCTCGACCAAGATCCGCTTGCCCGTAATTGCCCGATCTACCGCGCGCAAAATATCGGCGGCCGGAATTTCGCCGGACCGCCCACGGATCGCGTGAATCTGAACCGTATCGGGCACCCGATGCTTGCGCAATTGCTTCGCGCCTCGCAGCGTCGTAACGATCATTGCGGCGACCTTCCCGGAGGCGAATACCGGCAGGCCCAAGTTGACTGTTCCGGCGGCGCTCACGATCACATTCAGGGCAGCGCGCGGTTTGGCCATTGCATCGGCGAGGCGGCGATATTCGCCTTCCAGTTCCGGGCAGATTGCCTGCGGCGTCCAAAGATGTCCGGGGTCGGCAGCCAGCGTCCCGGAGCCGACGATGACCGCATCGGCTGCCGCGCGCAGCAGCCCCATCACCATGCGATCCTGGCCGCTGAATCCGCTGATGTCACCGCCGCCGCTGTGGCCTTTGACTTGAAGCGAGACGACCCCGTCCAAAGTGCTCACGAAATTGCTGAAAACATGAAAACCCGAGCGCGGCGCAGGCAGGTGAAATGCGCCGTAGAGGCGTGATAGTTTCGGCGGCAGCGGCAATGCGCGGCCGCGAGTCATTTCCAGGAGCGTGCGCAGCGATGCGAAAGGCGGTGTGCGCCGTTTGTTGCCAAGCATCCGGTAAATCCTCGAGTAGGCCCAGTCCTACGTGCAGCGATCGTCGAAACCCCGCTCCCTTGCTGCTATCGTAGCAATAATGCGAATGAGGATTAGCGCCGGCCTGAGACTGATCCCATTCGTGTTGCTCTTGAGTGCAGCTCGTGCGTTCGCGGCGGACCCCATCGAGCTGCCGCAATCACCATCGCCCTCCGGCACCGTGGTGGGCCTCGCGGACTCCGCAGGACTGCGCGCCACGGTATTCGGTACTCCGCCGCAGGACATGGCAACGTTGCCGGCAAAGGTGCCGCTCTCCGAAATCAACGCTGAGCTGCCATGGCGCCTGCCCGTGCCGCGGATTCTCTGGTTCGACGGCAAGCTGCGCGTGTGGCTCTCGGCGCAGAACGGTCCGGCGCCGCTGGCGATCGTCATTTCCGGCACGGGAAGCGATGGCAACACCAAGACAATGTCGGTCCTGCGTGCGGCGCTGTACGGTGCCGGCTATCACGTCCTGACCATGCCGTCTCCGACTTCCCCCGGGTTCATCGTTTCGGCGTCGAGCACGGGTGTCGCGGGCGATTTGATGCGCGACGGAAAGGACCTGTACGCCGCCATGCAGGAGATCATCGCGCACCTGCCGCGCAAGGTTCGAATAACCGACATTGACGTGCTGGGCTACAGCTTGGGAGGCGCAAACGCGGCCATCGTCAAGTCGATCGATGCGACCGAACACAAGCTCAAGATCCACCGTGTCGTCATGATCAATCCGCCGGTGAGCCTGTTCTCCTCGATCGGCCGCCTCGACAGGCTGTTCGCGGCGGCGATCGGCCCGGGCGACCGAGGCGTGGAGCTTCTCTATCGCAGGCTGTACGCGCAAATCGCGAACCTGTATCGCGCCTCGGACCGCCTCGAACTGGATGAAGACTTTCTGCTCGGCGCCGCCGCGGCCACGCTGAAGACGGACGCGGAGTTTTCCGCAGCGATTGCGCTGACGTTTCGCCTGCAGTTGATCGATATGTTTTTTATCGGCGATCTATACGCCGGAACCGGCGTGATCACCGATCCTGCGCATCCCCCAAAGGTCGGCGACTCGCTCGAGGATATCCAGCGCGAGCTGCGCGCAAAACCCATCGCCGATTATTTTACGCGGGTGTTTGCTCCCTATTACCAGAAGCGTCGGCCGGCTGCGACCAGCGTTTCATTGATAGCGTCCAATCGTCTCGACATCATTGCCGACGCCCTGCGCGACGACGGCGATTATTATGCGCAGAGCAGCGCCAATGACTTGATCCTCAACCAACGCGAACTCGCGTGGCTGCAGGCGACGCTGGGTCCAAGAATCGTCGTCTACGATCACGGCGGCCATCTGGGTGAAGTCGGGGATCGACAGCAGGTGGCCGACATGCTCGACATGCTGTCGGGTCACTGGCCGCGGAGCGCGCAGTGAAGGCGGCAGTTCCGGCGCTCATTCTCACAGCGATGCTCGAGGGCTGCGCCTCTCATGTCCTTTCCATCCGCACCGTTCCCGACCAAACGCCGGCGGCTGATAATGCCGCGGCCGCCGCAAACGCAGCGGCTTTTGCCGAAGCGGTCGCGGCCGAGTCGGCCGCGGGGTCGGCACCGCAGCCGCAAGACGCGCCGCCGCCATTGACGCCGGCCGATGCGCCGCCCATGTACACTTACGATCCCTGGGAGCGCCTGAACCGATTTACGTATCGCTTCAACGCGCGTTTCGATGAGGCCATTTTTTTGCCGGTTGCGGATACTTACCGGCGCGCGCCGCGGCCGATCCGCGCCGGCATCCATAATTTTTTTGGCAACCTGGCCGAGATCGACAGCGTCATCAATTACACGCTGCAGTGGCGGCTCAAGTATGGTTGGCGCAGCCTTACGCGCCTGGCCATCAACAGCACCCTCGGCATTGGCGGCTTGTTCGACGTCGCCACCAAGCTCAAGCTGGCCGGCGCGCCCACCGGGTTTGCGACGACGCTGGCCAAGTGGGGCATGCATCCGGGACCTTACCTCGTGATCCCGTTGCTGGGGCCCTCGACGCTACGGGACGGCGTCGGCTTTCTCGCCGACTATGGCGCGGAATACGGCATCGATGTCGGGGGTTTGTATCGCGGCGCCGTCTCCTGGGGCCTGGGAACAGCCAACGCGATCGATCAACGCGCCAACATCGACTTTCGCTACTATTCGAGCGGCTCGCCCTTTGAATACGAAACAATTCGCTTTTTGTACGTGCGCCGGCGCTTGATCGAGGACGAAGGCTTGCGTGCCAAGGACCCGGTGAAGAAGGCGGCGGCTGACGTTCCCGCCGGCAAGTAACCGCAAGCGCCGACACTTCCCTTTGCGCCGCCGCCGATTCAGACTAGCCGCTTGCCGGGAAGTTCGGCTGAGGATTAGGGAGTGGTTTTTGTGAAAAGCCCGCTAATGCCGGTGTGCTCGATTCTCATCGCCTGTTGCGGACTCAGCGGCTGTCAGAAAAGCGAAGTGACGGCGGCCGCACCGGCGCCAGCGGCCGCTCCCGCTCCCGCACCCGCATCGCCGCCGCCATTTCAAGTCATGGCCAGCGTTCAAGAACTGATGGATGCGGTCATCGACCCGTCCGCCGATGCGCTTTGGGATTCGGTCAGCGTCACCACCACCTCGAAAGGAACCGTGTTTCATCAGCCGAATTCCGACGAACAATGGCAGGAGGCGAGGCGCCATGCCATCGCCCTGATCGAGGGAACCAATTTACTCGTCATGGATGGCCGCAAGCTCGTGGCTCCCGGCAGTCCGGTGCTCGACCAAGGCACCTCGGGAGTGCTCAGCGCCGAGGAGGGGCAGAAACTCTTCGACGCAAAGCACGCGACCTTCGTGCAATTTGCGCGGGCGCTGCGCGAAGCGGGCACGCAAATGCTCACGGCCATCGATAAGAAGGATCCGACCGGCATGATGAATGCCGGCGCGGCCATGGACGGCGTATGTGAGAGCTGTCACTTGACCTTTTGGTACCCCAACCAAGTCATACCGCCATTGCCGGCGGATTTTGGCGTGACAAAAGGGCTACCCCATCCGCAGCGGATTCCTTTAAGCCCCGGATGAGCCGAACGGTCAGCGGCCGCCGGCGACATCGAGAATGGCGCCGGTCGTATAAGAGGCGCCATCGCCCAGCAGCCAAACGATGGCTTCGGCAACTTCCTCAGGAAGCCCCGCGCGTCCCATCGGCGTGGTTGCACCGAGACGCCGCGCGCGGTCGGGTTGGCCGCCGCTGGCGTGGATGTCGGTTTCGATGAGCCCGGGACGAACCGCGTTCACGCGCACTCCTTGCCGCGCCAATTCCTTGGCCAAGCCGATCGTCAAGGTGTCGATTGCGCCTTTCGACCCCGCATAGTCGACATATTCGAATGGTGAGCCCAGGCGGCTTGCCGCCGATGAAATGAGGACAATCGCGCCGCCGGCGCCGCCGCGATCCTTCGACAAGCGGCGGGCGCTTTCGCGAGCGCAGAGATAGGCGCCGTAGACGTTGACGTCGAACATGCGTTTGAGCCGCGCGCTGTCCATGTCTGCCAGCGGCAATGACGGCGCGACAATGCCGGCGTTGATCACCACGCCATCGAGGCGGCCGAGGCTGGACTCAGCCGCGCCGAACATCGAAACGACATCGGCCTCGACGGCGACATCGCCTTGCAAGGTGATCGCGCGGCCGCCGGCGGCGCGAACCTCGTGGGCGGCTTCCTCGGCAGATGACTGGTTGCTCAGGTAGTTGAGCGCGACGCTCCAACCTTGGCGCGCGCATTGGAGCGCTGCGGCGCGGCCGATGCCGCGCGTGCCGCCGGTGACAAGAATGGTTTTCACCCGGATAATATTACGCCGTGCGAGTCACACGCATCGAACATGTGCAATTGGCCATGCCTGCCGGCGGCGAAGATCTGGCGAGAAATTTCTACGCGGGGATATTGGGGATCAGCGAGACGCCGAAACCGGCGCATCTCGCGCAGCGCGGTGGATGCTGGTTTGAGCGCGGCGACCTGAAGATTCATTTGGGCGTCGAAGCCGACTTCCGGCCGGCGCGCAAAGCCCATTTGGCCTTGTTGGTCACAGAATTGAGCTTGCTTCAGGAGAAGCTCGAGGCAGCGGGTTTCATCCCGAAGGAAGACGAGCCGCTCGCAGGCTATCATCGGATCTACGTAGACGATCCGTTCGGCAATCGCATCGAGCTGATGCAACAAAACTAGGGCCTGCGCAGCGTCGCATTTATGCGCGCAGACGCCGCCGCCGTCATCGAAACCCCTCAAGCCGCGCCGCGATCTTGAAGGAACTTGCTCAAGATTCGCGCGGTGTGGCTCTTGCCCGGCTTGCGCCCGATGGCCTCAGGCGCGCCTTGCGCGACGACTTGGCCTCCGCCCGAGCCGCCTTCCGGCCCGAGGTCGATGATCCAATCGGCTTCCGCCATGATGTCGAGATTGTGTTCGATCACGACCAAGCTGTTGCCGGTGTCGACCAGGCGATGCAGCACACGCAACAGCTTTTCCACATCCGCCATGTGCAGCCCGACCGTCGGCTCATCGAGCACATAGAGCGTGTGCTGTCCCTCGCGGCGTGCGATGTCTTGCCCGAGCTCATCGGTGCGCACCTTGGCAAGTTCGGTGACCAATTTGATGCGCTGGCTTTCTCCGCCGGACAACGTCGGGCTGGGCTGGCCAAGGCTCAGATAGCCCAGCCCCACGTCGGCGAGCAGGCGGAGCGGATGATGAACGCTGCGCTGCGCGGCGAAAAACGGCAGCGCATCCTCGACGCTCATCGCAAGAATCTCACCGATGTTCTTGCCTTTGAACAGGATACTCAAGGTTTCCGGATTGAAGCGTTTGCCGCCGCAGACATCGCACAGCACCTGCACATCGGGCAAGAAACTCATTTCAATTCGCTGCATGCCCTGGCCCTCGCAAGCTTCGCAGCGGCCACCCGCGGTATTGAAGGAGAAGCGGCTGGCGGTGAAGCCACGCATGCGCGCCTCGGTTGCGTCCGCGTACAGGCGGCGAATGGAATCCCAGAATCCGATGTAGGTCGCGGGGCACGAGCGCGGCGTTTTGCCGATGGGGGTTTGATCGACCTCCAGCACCCGGCTGATCGACTGCCAACCAGTGATGGCGTCGCATCCCTGCAGCGCCGGGTCGGTTTTGCGCGTGCGTTCGCCGCGCCTTGGGCGCGCCAACAAGCGCTTTAAATTGCCGAGCAGCACGTCGCGCGCCAGAGAGGACTTGCCCGAGCCCGAAACGCCGGTTATCACCGTGAGCCGTCCACGCGGAATTTGCGCATCTATTTTGCGCAGATTGTGCAGCTTTGCGCCGAGGACTTCGATCATGGGCGTTTCCCGGTCAATCGGGCGGCGTCGGGAGCGCGAATGCAGCAGCGGTGCCGCCAGACAGCGGCCCGTTGCCGAATTGCCCAGGTGCGCCAGCTCTGCCGCGGTGCCTTGCGCAACCAAGCGCCCACCCCGGGTTCCGGCGCCGGGGCCTAGGTCGATCACATGGTCGGCGCGCCGAATCGTGTCCTCGTCGTGTTCCACGACGACCAGCGTGTTTCCTTTGGCGCGCAGCCGATCCAAGGTATCGAGCAGCGTGACGTTGTCACGCGGGTGCAAGCCGATGGTCGGTTCGTCAAGAACGTAGCACACACCCTGCAGGTTCGAGCCCAACTGCGCCGCCAGGCGAATGCGCTGCGCTTCGCCGCCGGACAACGTGGGCGCCGCACGGTTCAATTGCAAATACCCCAGGCCCACATCGCACAAAAAGGTGGTACGGGCGGCGAGTTCCGCCAGCAGATCGCGCGCGATGTCGCGTTCGCGGCCGGCCAACTTCAGTTTGGCGAGCTGCGCGGAAAATTCCTGCACCGGCAAGTCCGTGAGCGCGGCGATGGACTGGCCGCGAAACAGCACGTGCAAGGCGATGGGGTTCAGGCGTTGGCCCGCGCATTGCAGGCAAGTCTCGAGCGGCGCACCCATGGCTTCCCGCCACATCGATTCCTCGCCGCTTTGCTCGGCGTCGAATTGCGGCAATTGCAGCCCGGTCCCGAAGCAACTCTTGCACCAACCGTGCTTCGAGTTGAACGAAAACAGCCGGGGATCGAGCTCCGGGAATCCCGTGCCGCAACTCGGGCAGGCGCGCTTGGTCGAGAAAATACCGGCATCGGACGCGGCATCGGAATCCAATCGAACATGCACCACGCCGCGTCCATGCTGCAACGCCAGGTCCAGCTGTTCGCGCAGCGCGGTTTCGCCCGACGCGCTGACATTGAGCGTAGCCACCGGCAATTCGATATTGTGCTCGATGAAGCGATCGAGGCGCGGCCACTTCTTGGTCGGGATCAAGCTGCCGTCGACGCGCAGGTGTGTGAAGCCCTTGCCGCGCGCCCATTTGGCAAGAGCGGTATACAAGCCCTTGCGCGCGACAATCAGCGGCGCGAGCAACGTAATGCGCTTGCCGCGATACTCCGAGAGCAGGCGGGCCGCGATGGCTTCGGCGGACTGAGGTTCGATCCGTGCGTTGCAGTCAGGGCAGTATTGCACCCCCAGCTTGACGAACAGCAGGCGCAAAAAGTGATAGATCTCGGTGAGCGTCGCCACCGTGCTCTTGTGTCCGCCGCGGCTGGTGCGCTGCTCGATCGCCACCGTGGGCGGGATGCCGAAAATGGCGTCCACGTCGGGACGAGAAGCGGGCTGCACAAACTGCCGCGCATACGCGTTCAAGGATTCGAGATAGCGTCGCTGACCCTCGGCAAACAGAATGTCGAACGCCAGCGTGCTCTTGCCGCTGCCCGAAACGCCGGTAATCACCGTGAATCGGTTGAGGCCCAGGTTCACATCGACATTCTTGAGATTGTGTTCCCGAGCCCCGTGAATCTCGATGGCTGAGGGCAATGCGCGGGGCGCCGCCGCGTTTGCATAGGGCGATGTGCCTGAGTCGCGCACCGCCGGGCCGGCCCGCTCCACTTCGATGAGCGCGCGCCCGGTATGCGAGGCGGGGAGGCTGGAAATCTGCGCCGGCGTCCCGACCCCGACGATGCGCCCGCCGGCCTCGCCGCCCTCGGGCCCCAAGTCGATGACCCAATCGGCGGCGCGTATCACGTCGAGGTTGTGCTCGATGACGAGGAGCGAGTGCCCGGCAGCGATGAGCCGTCGAAACGCACGCAACAATTTGGCAACATCGTCGAAATGCAGGCCCGTGGTCGGCTCGTCGAACAAGAACAAGGAACCGCGGTCCGAGCCATCCTTGGCCGCGGCGCGCGCGCCTCTCTTGGGCAGCTGTGAGCGCATCGCGCTGTCCGCCAAATGGCCGGCGAGCTTAAGGCGCTGCGCCTCACCGCCGGACAGCGTGGGGACAGGCTGACCGAGGCGCAAATAATCGAGGCCGACTTCGGCGAGCGGCGCCAGCCGCAGGCAAACTTCCGGGTCCGTCGAGAAAAACGCCAGCGCGCCCGAGACGGTCAGATCCAGCACGTCGGCAATGCTTTTGGGCGGGAAATTGCCTCGGGACAATTTGACGTCGAGCACGTCGGCTCGGTAGCGGCGGCCGTCGCAATCGGGACAGCGCAGATACACGTCCGACAGAAATTGCATTTCAACGTGCTCGAATCCGTTGCCGCCGCATGCCGGGCAGCGGCCGTTGCCGGCGTTGAAGCTGAACGTGCCGGCGGTGTACTTGCGCTCGCGCGCTTCCGGCAGCTTGGCAAACAACTCGCGGATCGCGTCGAACGCGCCCACGTAACTCGCCGGATTCGAGCGCGTGGTGCGGCCGATGCGGCTCTGATCCACCATCACCACATCGTCGATCAACTCCGCACCCGCCAAAGCGCGATGCAGTCCTGGGTTTTCCGTGGGTTTGCCCTTGGCGCGCAGCAGCGCCGGATACAGGATGTCGTGCACCAGGGTGGATTTGCCCGAGCCGCTGACCCCGGTCACGCATGCGAGGCGCCCGAGCGGAAGCACGACGTCGATGTTCTTGAGATTGTGTTCGCGGGCGCCCTCGAGCCGCAAGGAGCCGCGCGCCGGCACAGCCCCAAGCGGTGCGCCGGGCGGTGTGCTCGCGCGCTTGCGGCCAAATAAATAATCGGCGGTCAGCGATCCCGTCGCGCCCGGCAGATCGCGCAGCGCGCCGTAAAACACAATCTCGCCGCCGTGTTCCCCGGGACCAGGGCCGATATCCAGCACCCGATCCGCCGCCTGTATCACCTTCGGGTCGTGTTCAACCACGACCAGGGTGTTGCCCGCGTCCCGCAGGCGATGCATGACGCCGACGATGCGCTCGACGTCGCGCGGGTGCAGGCCGATCGATGGCTCGTCGAGCACGAACAAGGTGTTCACCAGCGATGTGCCGAGCGCCGTGGTGAGGTTGATGCGCTGCACCTCGCCGCCCGACAGGGTCCGCGACTGGCGGTCGAGATTCAGATAGCCCAGCCCCACATCGGTCAGATATTCGAGGCGTGCGCGAATCTCACGCAGCAAGAGCTCGGTGGCCTCACCCTGCAGCATCGGCAATTCGAGCGCAGCAAAGAACTTGCGGCTCTCGTCGATCGGCAGCAGCATCAACTCTCGGATACTCGCGCCGGGCCTGCCGACGCGCCATAGCAGCGCTTCCGGTTTGAGGCGAGCGCCGCCGCACGCCGTGCATTCGGTATAAGAGCGGTAACGCGACAACAGCACTCGAATGTGCATTTTGTAGGCTTTGGTTTCGAGCCACGCGAAGAAGCGCCGGACGCCGTACCAAACGTTCTTGGTCCATTCGCCTTCGCCCTCGATCACCCAGGCACGCTCGGCGTCGGTCAGGTCGCGCCAGGCGGCGTCCACGGGAACGCCGCGCTTACGGGCGAATCGCATGAGGTCCGTCTGGCATTCCTTGTAGGACTCGGTCTGCCAGGGCTTGATGGCGCCCTGGCGCAGGCTTAAGCCCGTGTCGGGAATCACCAAGCCGTAGTCGACGCCGATGCTGCGGCCGAAGCCGCGGCAGGTCTCGCATGCGCCGATGGGTGAATTGAAACTGAAGGTGCTGGGGCTGGGGTCCTTGTAGTGAATGTCGCAATCCGCGCAATGCAGGTCGGTCGAAAAGCGCCACGGCGCCGGCGGTTTGCCGGCAGCGGCCTGCGCTTCGGGATAGACGTCGATGCGTCCCTGGCCGACTTTGAGCGCCGCTTCGATGGCATCTGCGGCGCGCGCGGGCTCGACTGCGGACCAGCGAAAGCGATCCTGGATCACCTGCAGCGTGTCGCCGCGCTTCTCGTGAATTCGCGTGTACCCTTGGGCGGCCAGGAGTCCCTTGATTTCAACCTCGGTGAAATTCTTCGGGATGGGTACCGGAAAGGTCAGCTGCAGTTTTGGATCGCCGTGCTCCTGCGCCAGCCGGCTCAAGTGTTCTTGGATGCTGGCGGGCGTGTCGCGCCGCACCGCTTTGCCGCAGCCCCGGCAGTGCAATACCGCGGCACGGGCGAAAAGCAATTTCAAATGATCGTTGAGTTCCGTCATCGTGCCGACGGTTGAGCGCGAGGTGCGCACCGGGTTGGTCTGATCGATGGCGATGGAGGGCGGAATGCCTTCGATGCGGCCGACTTGCGGCTTGTCCATGCGATCCAGGAATTGGCGCGCATACGGGGAAAAAGTTTCGACGTAGCGGCGCTGGCCCTCCGCATACAGCGTATCGAACACCAGCGAGGATTTTCCGGATCCGCTGACGCCCGTGACGACGATCAGCTCATTGAGAGGCAGGTCAAGGTCAAGATCTTTGAGATTGTTCTGACGGGCGCCGCGGATGCGGATGGCATCCGAGCGGGGAGGATCGAAGGGTGGCATTCCTGTAAGTTTACAGGATGTGTCAAGCGCGGCCTGCGCCACGCCGGCTCAGCGCCCGGCGAATTGCTCCATCATCAGACCGGTGCCGCCGCGAGTGACATGCGCGACGATCGCTGTGCGCCGATGAATTTTCGTAACCAAACCTAAGTTAATCGCGAACGCCAGCTGCACTTGCTGCCCTTTACGAAGGCCCAGATTTTCCGTCTCGACAAAGACGCCGTTGGCGCTCAAGTTTTTGGCTTTGCAGATGCGGCTCTTACGGCCGGACATGACCACGTACACAGTTGTGCGCGCGCGGTGGCGGGTGTGCAATCGACGCTCCATCCGT
>DASXMG010000100.1:0-8143 GCA_036495805.1 Steroidobacteraceae bacterium
CCACGAGGGCTTGGCAAAAAAATACGAGGCTACAAATACGCCGGTGGCTGCCCATCCCAGGCACTCGATCCACACGGCGTTCAAAGCGCCTCAGCCTGTACCGCCCCACCGAGCGAGAGTATTTCGCCTATCTTGAGCCGATCCGTGCGGTCCTTTTCCCACTCCTGCAACGTCAAGCCGTACGATTCGAACAGTTCGCGGATCGCGCCAGTGCGCCAATGAAGCAGTTGCTCAAGTATCGGCACCATGATGCTGAAAGCGTTGTCGCTGAGAACCACGCGCTGCGCGATGCGCGCCAGTTGCTTGTTCTCGGAGACTGCGATGGTAAAGCCATCGTGATTATTGACGTGCAACATCACATGCACGTCCGACCCACCATCACCCACATAGATCACCCGGTCGGCTGCGATGCCCAAGCGCTGTTGCAGCTCTTCGATGACGGCAACTTTGCCGTAGCCGGCGGGCACGCGATTGATCGCCTTCACTTCGTGCGAGTGCGGGTCGAATTCCAACTCCGTACCGTAAATGTGCTCGGCAGGAATGATCCCCGCCAATGCCGCGGTCACGATTTCCCGAGGTGCGGCTGAAATTACAAAAAATGAAAATTCATGACCCGCAGCGCCGCGTCGCATGAAGTCCACCAGCGCTGGAATGGCGCTCTTGAGCCGTACGCGCCGACCGGCTTCGAGCAGGTGCTCGCGACGAACGCCGCGGAATTCAGGATCGTGCCGAATCAAGTAGGCCAACTCGCCACCCTGTTGAACCAGGTTGGTTCGACCGAGTCCGGCAACGCGGTCCTCAAATCCGGATATTCCGAGCAGTTCGCTCAAGACCACTCCCGAGTCTTTGAAACTCAGCGTCTGGTCGAAGTCGGAGGCCAACAAGAAGTGTTTGATTGATGGATCGCTCATGGAGAGTCTCTAAAGGATTGCCGCGACCATAGTCTACGAGCAGGATATGAAAGTCAGGTGATAAAGAGTCGCTTATTAGGTTTTTCATTTCACCTGACATGCAGAGCTGCACGAAATGCGTGCCTCAAGCAGATCCGCGCGCACCGCCCAAGGGCGCGCGTGGAAAGCGGCGCTCCAAAATGGTCTTCATGCCGTTCTTGGGGCGCAAGGTGATGCGTGTTTGCAACTTGATTTCCTGCGGCTCCTTGAGACTCAGGCGAAAACGCTGGGCGAGCACGGCAAGAATCAAGGTCGCCTCGGTCATGGCCAGGGTTGCGCCGATGCACACGCGCGGTCCACCGCCGAAGGGCAGGTACGAAAAGCGCGGCCGTTTTTCGGATGACTCCTTGTTGAAACGCGTCGGGTCAAAGCGCTCCGGATCATCCCAAAGCCGGCGGTGACGATGCAATATCCAGGGCGAGATCAAAATCTGCATTCCGGGGGTGACCTTGAAGCCGCACACTTCGTCGGCTTCCTGAGCTTGCCGAATCGAAATTCCGGGCGCCGGCGGGTAGACACGCATGGCTTCTTCGATGACCATGCGCGCGTAGGGCAATTTCGGCAGATCCTCGACGCTCGGCGTTCTGCCGGCCAGCACCGTATCCAATTCCTCATGCAGCTTCGCTTCCACGAGAGGATGCTGCGACAGCAGATACCAAACCCAGGTCATGCTCACTGCGGTGGTCTCGTAGCCGGCCATGAAAATGGTGATGACTTCGTCGCGCACCTCGGTCGCGTTCAATCCGGCGCCATCGTCCGGATCTTTCGCCGCCACGAGCCGCGTCAGGAAATCCTTTGGGGCTTCGTTGCGGATCTTTTCGCGCTCGCTGATCAATCGATAGATGGCCGCATCCATGACCTTGAAGTGCGCGCGTATGGCCTCGACCGTGCGCTTGATGCGCCGCGGGCCGATCACCGGCAGGACGTCCAGCAGGCCAAACTCCAGCGAACTCTGCGCGAAGTCGAGCGCTCCACGCGAGAGCGTTCCCAGCTCGTCCGCATCCGACGAGAACATCGTCCGGCAGATGATCTTCAGGGTCAGCGCCTTCATCTCCTCGGCGATGTCTATTTCCGCCGCTTCGGGCAGTGCGTCCCAACGCTGTGCAAAAGCCAGCGTGGTTTCCACCATGGCCGGCGCATAAGATTCGACGGTGCGCGTGCCGAAGGAAGGCGCCATCACTTTGCGATGCGTGCGCCACTTGGCATGCGGCGCGCTCAGGAGGCCTTCGCCGAACATGGCCGAAAAGAATTCGATTTCCAAATCGTTTTTCGGATAGTTGGCAACATTGTCCAGCAGGACGCGGCGCACCCCGTCGGGGTCATTGACCATGAGAACCTTGCCGAGCATCGACTTCGCCAAATAGACCGGCTGCTCGTAGGCCTCGAGCGGAATCACTTCAAAGGCATTGCCTCGCGAGGCCCGCAGCGTCTTCAGAAAGGATGCCGGCTTGAGCGGCGGCGGCGTCATGCCGGCCAACGTTTTGCTTGCGGTTGCGCGTGTACTCAACGATGCTCCCTTAAGGACTCGCTCGAGTCCCCGGCAAAGTATAGACGTTTCCGTTTTGCAGCCAGCAGGCGACTTGGGAGAAAGAATTAGAATGAAAAATCCACTTTTCGCTGGGTTGATTATCTTGTGGGTGGGGCTGGCGCAGGCGCAGGCTCCGCCGCCGGCGCCGATCGTCGCGGACCAAAGCCGTTCGCGTCCCATCGTCATGCAAAGCGCGGAACAATGGACCATGCGCTCGAAAGCGGGCCGCATCTATGAGATCTCAATCGCCCGCCCCAGTGCAGCGGCACCCGAGCATGGCTATCCGGTGATGTACGTGCTGGATCCCAGCACCGCATTTGCAACGCTGGTTGACACTGTACGCAACCAGGAACAAATGTTCGGGCCTGTGGTCGTGGTTGGCGTCGGCTACGCGAGCGATGCGGAAGAAGAGAATCGTACCTTGGACCTGACGCCGCCGACGGACCCGGCCAATCTTCCGGCAGGAATGCCGGGCGGCTGGGGCGCGACCGGCGGAAATGATGCTTTCTTGAGCTTTCTCATCGATGAGTTGAAACCCGTGATCGCCAAGGCAATGGCTGTCGACCCGAGCCGACAGGCCCTGTTCGGTCATTCCTTAGGCGGCCTGTTCGTGCTGCACACCCTGTTCAGGCGCAGCGATGCATTCGACACCTACATTGCCGGCAGTCCGTCGATTTGGTGGGGCAAGCGGGCGATTCTCGGCGAGGTGGCCGGGTTCAAAGCCGCGCAACAGCATACAAAAGTCCACCGGCGGCTTTTGATCACAGTGGGGCAACTGGAGGCGATCGCGAGCCCGGAGGAGATTCGCCTCGGTGCCGTGCTCAAAGTCAGTGATCCGATGAAACTCATGCACGAGGCCAAGCAGGTCGCAAATTCCGCGGAATTGGCGGCGAGCCTCGCCTCGCTGAGCGCATCCGGCTTGGATGTTCACCGGGTCGCGTTTCCTGACGAAACCCATAACTCGGTCATCCCCGCGTACCTGGCGCGCGGGGCGCGCTTTGCGCTCAAGGGTTGGTTCGAATGATCCGGTGGGGCATCCTCAGCACGGCCAACATCGGCATCAAACGGGTCATACCCGCCATCTTGAGCGGCGAACGAGGTGTGATCGCCGCGATTGCCTCGCGCGATGCTTCCCGCGCGGCCGAGGTCGCGGCGCGCTTTGCCATTCCACGCAACTATGGAAGCTACGAGGCGCTGCTCAACGACTCGACCATCGACGCCATTTACAATCCGTTGCCCAACCATCTTCACGTCGAATGGACCGTCAAGGCGCTGAACGCCGGCAAGCACGTGCTGTGCGAGAAGCCGCTGGGCATCAACGCGCCTGAGACGCAGGCCATCGTCGCTGCGCGTGATCGCAGTCGCAAGTGCGTCATGGAAGCCTTCATGGTACGCCACCACCCGCAGTGGCATCGCGTCCGCGCGCTGGTGCAGAACGGCCGCATCGGCACGGTGCGCAGCATGCTGTCGGCTTTTCTATTTACCGTGCTCGATCCGAAAAATGTCCGCAATCAAGCGGCGTTGGGCGGCGGCGCGTTGTATGACGTGGGTTGCTATCCCGTGGTCACGGCCCGCTACATCTTCGGCGCTGAGCCTGTGCGGGCGGTCGCGTTGATGGAGCGAGATGCGAATCCGGGAGTTGATACGCTCACTGGCGGCCTGCTCGAATTTCCGGGCGGGGGCCAGCTGGCATTCAACTGCGCATTTCGGGCGGCCGTCTACCAACGCGTGACGATTTTGGGGACGGAGGGGCGTATCGACATGCCGCTGCCGTTCACCCCGGCGAAGGATTTCGCCTGCCGGATAACAATTGACGGCGGCAAGAGCTTGGACGGCAGCACGGCGGAATACGAGGATTTTCCGGCAGTGGATCAATATGCGTTGCAATGCGACGCGGCGGCGGCGGTGTTTCTCGGCGAGATCCCGCAAGAATTTCCCATCGAAGATGGCATTGCGACCATGCGCGTCATCGACGCGATGTATCGGTCCGCCGCTTCCGGCCGCTGGGAAGTTCCATGAGCCCGGCAAGGCGGCGCGCGCCGGTTTGGCTGCTGGGTCTCACCAACGCACTGTTCGGCATGTATGGCGGCATTTTGGTGATTGCCGTGCCGCAGCTCCTGAGCGCGCGCCATGTTGCGGAGGCGACGATCGCGGGGATGACGGCGGCGGCGATCTCACCGGGCTTCTGGACTTTTTTGGTCAGCCCCGTGCTCGATGTTCGCTATAGCCGACGCGGGTACTCGATGGTGACGGCGCTGCTATCCGCGGCGCTGTTGGCACTCGCGCTGACCAACCTCGAACATCTGGTCTGGGCAGAAGTGTCCCTGGTCGCGGGTTTCTTTTTCGCGAATCTCTATCAAAGCGCCTTGGGCGGCTGGCTGTCCAGCATCATCACGGCCGACGAAGAGCACGGCTTGAGCGTGTGGGTGACCATCGCCAACATCAGCGGCGGCGGCGCCATGGCCATGATGACCGGCGAAATCGTGCAGCGCCTGTCTCCCGCGACGGCGGCCTTTGTGTTGGCCGCGATCGTTCTGCTGCCGACCGTGATTTTCTGCTGGATGCCGGCGCCGGGACCGGATCGGCGGCTGGCGCGCGAGAGTTTTCCGCAGTTCTTCGCCGATGTGATCAGCTTGCTCAAGCGCCGGGAAATTCTCATCGCCATAGTCCTGTTCATTGCGCCGGCATCCACCTTTTCCCTGGTCAATATCTTGGGTGGCTTGGGAAATGATTTTCACACCTCGGATCACTTCGTCGGGCTGGTGGGTGGCGCCGGAGTGCTGATTGCGGGTATTGCCGGCTGTTTGATGTTTCCTCTGGTCGACCGCCTGCTGCCGGTGCGCCAGTTGTATCTCGCCATCGGCGCGGTCGGATCGATCTTTACCCTGACGCTGCTCGCGTTGCCGCACACCCCTTGGGCGTTTGCCGCGGCGCTCATTGGAGAAAATGTCTTTCAGTCCCTCTCCATTACGGCCTCGACCGCGATCACCTTTGCCACGATTGGACGCGGCAATGCCTTCGCGGCGACGACCTACTGCCTCATGGTGTCGGCATTCAATGTCGCCAACACGTATATGTTGGTGGTCGATGGCTGGGGCTATGCCTGGCGCGGCGTAGCCGGCAGTTATGTCGTGGATGCCTGCGTCAGCCTGGTCGCGTGCCTGCTTTTGAGCCTGTTATTGCTGCAGTTCCGACCGCGAGTGCAGCCGGCGGTGGTTCAATAGCGCGCGTGCACGTCCAATATTAATTTTGATCATTGGGAATTCTGACCACGCTGCCCCGGGCTTGCGGGTCATTCGGATCTTTCACCACCGTGACGTACAAATCCTTCTCTCCGGGACCAAACGCGACATTCGTGGTCCCGTCGCCCGCGGCTATCTCAAACTGCCGCAAGAGTTTCCCATCGGGCGAAATCTTCAGGATCTTGCCGCCGAACCATTGCGCGACATACATGTTGCCCTTGGCGTCGATCTTCATGCTGTCCGGGCCGAGCCACCAGGAGGTGGCCTTGTTGGGGGTGAGCAGATTCAAAAGGGCGAAATTCGATCGATGCGTCAGCGTGCCATCGCGACTGACAGCGAATTTCAATATGCAATTCCCCACGGTTTCGCTGACGTACAGCGTCTTCTGGTCCGGCGAAATGCCGACGCCGTTGGCATAGTTAAGGTCCCTCGCCACTTCGCGCCATTTTTCCGCGCCGGGCGCAAGGTAGAGAATCTTCCCGGCCACGGCGGTCGGCAGGGTTTCCGGCGGGCCAAACACCGTCGCATACGCGCCGCCGTTCGCCGTGACCATGACATCGTTGATGCCGCCGTCGAATTTGTTTCCCTTGTCGTCCGCGTCCCAGCGCCGCAGCTGCTTGCCGTTCATGTCGAGTTCGAGGATCGCACCGTGATTGTCGGTGCAGGCGAGCAGGAAGGTCCTGTGCGGGGTCAATGCCAGGCCGTTGTGGCTGCAGCCCGCGAGACTATTCAAAACGGTGCTCGATTTGCCGTCCCATCTCGAGAGCGTGTTCGAGACCCATCCCACGTAGTAGAGCTTGCCGTCGACGTACAGCGGACCCTCGGGTCCCAACACATTGCTCACAATGGTCACTTCGTCGGCGCGCGCGACGGCGCCGGCGAAGATCAGCCAAGCGGCAGTGCCGATCAGTTTTGTGCTTCGCATCCGGGTGTCGCGATCTTTAGGGCTCTTTGGCTGCGGGCGAACCTGCCACCGTACCGCCCGCCTGCACACCCGCGCCGCCGGCGCGCACATCATTCACGACCTCGCGCACAGCCGCGATGACCACGTCGGGGCGGTCGAACTGGATGTAGTGCGTGGCGTCCGGCACGAGTTCGTGGCGGCTGTGATGGGACCAGGATGCTTCTTCATTATGCATATCCCGCCAAACAGCCTGGATTTGCGCGCCTTGCTGCGTTGTCATTTGCATCGCCTTGAGCATGGCCGCCGGATAGGGTTTTGTGGCGGTCAGCACCACAATCGGCCGATCGTCCAACTGCCGCAGTTGACCCGCGGCGGCGAGTGTCGCATCCAAAGACTCCAGTTCTTGCAGTGCGGAACCCAGTGAGCTGCTGGCATAGGCATCCTCGGCGTGCTTCGCATTTGCCGGGATGCTGGGGTTCTCGCTATTCACGGCAACGAGTCGCGGAATTCCCGTCCAACTCAAGGCGCTGGCGACTTTGAAAAGCGTCATTCCCGCGTCCATTTTCTTGCCGGCCACTTGGGTCATGCGGCCGACCTGGTCTGGATGCGATGCATCGACGAACACCAAACCCGCGACGTCCTGCGGATAGAGGCGGGTGAAGTTCATTATGTAAGGGCCGCCGAGGGAATGGCCCACCATGACGAAGGGAGCGCGCTCTCCGGCACCGAGCAGCAATGCATGCAGGTCGCGAGCCTCGTTGTCGGGTTCGAACTTCCCGGTTCGCGGCTCGCTCCACATGATGCCGGCGCGGCTGTAGGCGCAGGCGCGCGTGGTGGCCGCGATCGCATCGTGTACTTTGCTCCAGCTGAGTGATCCCATGGTATCGAGGCCGGCCTCGAATACCACGATGGGCGCGCCGCTGCCCCGGCAGTCGATCTGCATGTGGCGGCCGCCGATATCGACGAGGCGTCCCTGCGCGGGATACTCCTTCGCCGAGCGCCAGCGCATGATTTGCTCATAAGCGGCGCCGACGAGCACCGCCGCGACGATGAGGCCGCCGATTGTCAGGGCGATTCTTTTGATCCATCGCTTCATGTTCTTATCCCCGGGGTGAAACGGTCGAGACCGACATGACAAGCTAATGCATGGCACCCGATTTCTCAACGACAACCGCATGCTATGCTGGCCGCTGAAAATCGGCGATTTTCAATAAGTAGGAAGACAACCATGGGTAAAGTCGCTATTGCTGTCTTATGTGCGCTTGCCGCCGGTTGCGGCGGGGGGTCCGCGCCGCAAGGCTTGTCGGCCGACGACACGGCGTTCCAGCAGAAGCTGCAGGAGCAGTTCCTGGATGCCAAACCCGGCTCGGTCATCGAAATTCCCGCCGGTCGACATGCCCTGGATCGCGTGCTCACCCTGCGCGCGAACGGCGTCACGATCCGCGGCTTAGGCTCGGACAAGAGCATCCTGTCGTTCAAGAATGAGATCTCAGGTCCCGATGGCATGCTGGTCTACGCC
>DASXMG010000101.1:0-5248 GCA_036495805.1 Steroidobacteraceae bacterium
TATCTACCTCGGGCCGGTCCGCCGGTTGGCGAAACGGGACTACGTCTGGGGTGGCAGCATGCCGGCAGCGATCGCCGACGACGGCAGCAAGGCTGTAGACGCGCTTATTGCCAGCGGTATTGCGGCTGAGAGAGCGCGTCAGGGCACCAGGTCGTCACGGCCCGAAACGCGGCTGTTGGAGGACTCAGGCCACTGGCTTAACGCGATGGGTTTGGCCGACGGCCTGTCGCTTACATCGCTTCGCGGCTCCGCGCGCTATGAACTCCTGGTTGAGCGTGATGGAGAAAAAATAAACCTCAAAGACGTCGGTGTTGGCGTTTCGCAGGTATTGCCGGTTATCGTTGCGGCGCTTTATGCCTCGCAGGGACAAATCGTAATCGTAGAGGAACCCGAGAGCCATCTGCATCCTCTTGCTGAAGCGGTGCTCGCCAATTTGTTCGCGGAGGTTAGCAGGATGCACGGCGTCCAGTTCATAGTGGAGACGCATTCTGAGCACTTGTTTCGGCGCATGCAGACTCTAATCGCTAGGCAAGAGCTAAGCCCCGCCGAGTGCGCGATGTATTTTGTCGAACGAGATGGGCCCGGCGCAAAGTTGCGGGAATTGAAACCCGATCCGGCTGGGCGTATCAAGAACTGGCCAGAGCACTTTTTTGGAGATGTCCTAGGTGAGACGCGCGAGCAAGCGCGATTGGCTTTTGAATTGCGTGAGCTTTCGGCAGGCGTGCGTAGATCAGAAAAGGTATCCCTGCGCTATCCAATATTGCCAATCGCCGATGGCATCGGCGGTTGATTGATCCACCTCGATCGCGGCCAGTTGGGACAGTGGCAGCGCCAATTTCCGGCATTGCCAGCGGATGAGCACGAGCATGTCGGCGGAGCAGGCTTGTTGCGGTGCCATGCGAAGGACCTGGACGGTTTCACCTTCGCTGAGCGGCGAAACGATATTTGCAGCGATGCATCTGGCCTGAAATGGAAATTGCAGTTGGTTTTCCAGATAGTAATACCATCCCATCGCGCGTTCTTCGCGTCCGTACGCGTCGACGATGGCTTGGTGGTGAATCCGATCTTCCCGAATCGGATCTTTCTTGTGCTTCTTCATTGCCTCGCTGTCATACTACCGCGCACGCAGGTAAGTCCCGGGCACACAGAGTCGTCGACCACTTTCAAGTAATGCTCCTGCCTAAGCCAAAGCTGGTCAGGCGGAAGTCATCATGGACCAGCGGCTCGCTCAAGCGTCTGCCGGTAATTCCACGGCATCCATCCGGCAGGATTGGCCGCCGCTTCCGGGGCGTGACGCTGCAGTTGGGTGAGGTAGTGGAAGGAATTGGCGCCGCCCAGTTCGCAGGTGTGGATCAGGCTCATGAAAAGGTCGCCTACCTCGGCGCCGTTGAGCGTGCGGTAAAACAGTGCATTCTTGCGATGGAGCACAGCGCGTTTCAGCACCTGTTCGCAGAGATTGTTATCCAGTGGAGCGCCGGCTTGGCGCAGAAATACCGTCAGCCCTCTCCAGTGCCGCAGCATGTAGTTGATCGCCTTGCCCAAGGCTGAGTTGGGTTCGGTCTTCCTTTGCGCCAGCTGCGCTTGCAACCAGCCGTGCAGCTCATCCATTACCCGCGCACTGTGTTGTTGGTGAAACCGCAGGCGCTCCTGGGCTGAAAGATTCTGCTGACGCGCCTGCGCGTCGTGATAATAAACCCGGCCCAGCGCTTCGAGCACGTAGCGGCACTCCTGGGGGAAGCTTTGCGCCACTTCCACAAACTGGCGCCGGCCGTGCGCCAGACAGTTGGCCACCAAAATCTCCACGCCCGCGGATAATTTGGGCACGTTGCGCGACAGCGCATCGCACATCTGAATCGGCGCACTCAGCTCCGGCGCGCGCCGCTTAAGCACCTCGGCCAGGTTCTCGCCCGCGTGTTGGCGGCCGGTGAAGTACAACGCGATCTTTCTTCCAGCGCCGGTTGCGACGATACCGCTGGTAAAAACGCCTGTGCGCTGGTCCGATGGTTCGCGCACCAGGCGCAACACGCGCATGCTGGTGTCGTCGTTATGTAGTACCTCGCCCTGCGCCGCCTGGCGGATCAGTTCATCGCGCACTGGTTTGATCAGCTCGGCGGCGTCCGCGACCACTTCCCACTGGGTGGCCGCCGGCAGTGGAATGCCCATCAGCTCTTCCATCCGCTCCAGCCGGTTAAACGGCACGCCGCTGCCGTACTTCAATTGCGCGATCATGGCCGCGGCAGTTTCATCGTATTTCTCCGGCCCCACGCCCTCGGGCTCCTGGGCCGTGAAGATCTGGCCGCAGGCATTGCAACGTAGTCGCTGCAGCTCATAAATGGTTGCCGCCAGCGGCGCCTGTCCCACGATCCGCACCAGAGCTTTGGGCTCCTTCTGCGCGTATACCTTGCCTTGGCCGCAGTCACAACAGCGATCGCCCCCAGCCAAGTGCTGATGCGCAATCGTCACTTTGCGCGCGCCAGTGAAGGACTGTGCGCCGTTGCGTCCGTGTCCCGGCGGCCTTCCCGCCCGCGGCGGCGCGGCTGGCGATGCGGGACTATTCTCGTCCCCGAATACCGATGCGAGTTTCTCTGTCTTCGCCGGCCCCAGTAGTCTCTCGATCAGTGCATGCAATGCGGTTTTGAGCTTGTCGTAATCGGTCTCGCTCAGCGGGGCTTGCCGGGCGCGATCGACGATCTGATCCAGCTCTTCTACGTTGACGTCGAGGCGCCGGCGCCTGGGCTTCTTCTGCTTATTCTTCATGACCGGCTCAGCAGCTCCCGGAAGCGCGGCGTCAGCGGATAGCCCAGCACCTCTTTGATCGAGCGGTTTGGGCGTTTGCTGTTGGAAGCCTGGCCGCGCCCCGTGGTCAGCCCCAAAGACTGCCAATTGGCGGCGCGATAGCAGGTGCCTCGAAAACGAGTCGGATCGATGAAGGTTTCCGCGAAGTAAACCGGATGACCGTACATTCGCTCCCAATCGAGCGACAATCTTTTCGCCACCTGACCCAAAATGTGCGAGGCCAGATGCGGGACCCGAATCCAGGGCAGAATCAGAAAGCGCGTGTTGTAGGCCACCAGGCAGATGTTGCGCCGGCGCACCGGCGCGCTCCAGCCGATGTAACGGTCGCGGCTGCCCAGATGGCGCGGCGCCGAACTCCAAGCCAGACACGCGAGCGGTCGGTTGTGCGCCCAGATCAGATACTTCAGATGCTCGCCCACCGGCTGCTCATAGCCCAGATAATGATGATGCTCGATGAGGCTGTTAAACAGCGGCTCTTGCGCCGTTCGTCTCGCCTGCTGGAAATCGATGGGCTTAAGTTCTCGCAGAGCGTCGCTCAGCGGCGTCTGATCGATAGGCACCGGCGCGGGCCGCGCGCGCCGGACAAAAGGATTGAGCGATATCTGGCGCACTGGCGGCAGCTCGATCTCACCGGCCCGGTGCAGCATCAGCAGCAAGCCGCGGCACACCATGTCGCAAAGTGCGCCGTTGGCCTGCTGCCACTGCCAGACCTGACACAGTCGCGCCGATAATCGGCGCCGGCTCAAGCCTGGATGCTGTACGATGAACTCCCGGATAAATTCGAGGTCTGGCGCCGTGATGACACGGCCCCGGTATTTCCACTCCACCGCTGCCACCGGTCATAAGTGTGACAGAATGGAAACTGGAACGCAAGGCCGTGGTGGCGACGATTTTTCATACGCTCACACGCCGCCATACCGGCGCGGCTTCGGTTTCCGGATTGCCACCCGCCAGCAGCATCTGGGCCTGATGCGCGCGCAAGCTTCGGCCCGCCTCCTCGCCCGTAGGCCACCAGCGAAAGCGTCCCTTGGACAGGCGCTTGGTGGCCAGCCAGAATCCCTGGCCGTCGTAGGCCAGGATCCGGATCGCCCGCGCGCTGCGGTTGCGGAAGATAAACAGGCAGCCGGAAAACGGATCGGAGTTCAATTTCTCCCGACACAGCTGGGCCAGAGAATCTATCCCCTTCCTTCCGTCCACTGGCTCAACCGCTACCAGAATGCGCAGCTGCGGAGTGATCTGGATCACAAAACCAACTCTGCCAAGGTCCGGCCAAAGCTGGCGAGTTCGGTCGCGTTAGCCTTCAGCTCGATCCGGATCCTGCCGCGCCGCCCTTCCAATTCGATCGCGCATTGCGAAACAGCTGCGGCCTCGGGCGCAATCAATTCCATGAACGATGGCGTTGGCGTTTTCTTCGCAACCCCATCGGCCACCATCATGAGCCGTTTGAGCTTACCGTAATCCAGGCGCAATGCGGTGGCGGTGCGACCCAGACCATCTCTGCGCGCCACCTCAATCGCAGCCGACCATAACTCATCCGGGATCGCCGTGCCTTTTTGTCGGTTTTGCCTCCATTCCTCCAAGCGCGCTCGAACTTCCTCAACAGTCGTGAGCTCTTTCGTCCTGCCTGCCATCGCCATTCCTCCTCGCCGATCAACGGCAGGAATGACTTAGTCCTGCATTTTCACAATTACGGTGACGTATTCCAAGGAAGGGGATCAAGCGGCGGGGCGAAGGGGATGATAGTTTAGGCGTGCAAGAAGTTTGTGCAGGTCGGTGCGGGTGAAGGTCCATTGGAAGGGTCGGGCGGCTTGTTGGTAGTAGTCTTGAAAGGCGAGCAGATGGTGTTGGAGGTCAGCGAGAGAGGCGGAGTCATTGGGAGTGAGGACCTTGCGCTGAACGATGGAGAAATAAATCTCAATTTGGTTGAGCCAGCTGGCATGGACCGGGGTGTGGACCAAGACGATCGAGGGCCACGCAGTGCGCAAGCGGTCGGCGGCCTTTTGGCCGCGGTGAGAGGAACCGTTGTCGGTAATCCAGAATACGCGCCGGGCAGAGCGATAGGGTTGCACCGACATGACCTGCTCCACGAGGCGGTCAAATGGTTGGATGCCGGTGGTGTCCTCGCAACGGCCGAAGAGCTTGGCGCGATGGACATCCCAGGCGGCCAAGTACGCACAGGCTCCGCCGCGCTGGTACTCGTGCTCGATGCGGGCGCAACGGCCCGGTGCCGCAGGCAAGGAGGGATGGGTACGGATGCGGGCCTGGATACTGGTTTTTTCGTCGGCCGACAGGACAAAGTCGCGGCGGCCCAGCGGCGCGCCTTCCCAGCAACCTTGGTAGAGGTCAAGCACCCGGCCGGCCTTGGTAGCGAACTGGGGGTCGCGCGGGAAGATCCAGCTTCGGTATCGCCACGGGCACAGCGCCTCGCGGCTGAGCCAGCGCCACAGGGTGG
>DASXMG010000102.1:0-50251 GCA_036495805.1 Steroidobacteraceae bacterium
CTGGGTGTCGTCGCGCTGCGCTTCAACCTGCACCAAGCTCGATACGGACTCGATGTCATTCAACAGCTCGAGCGTTTCCCGCGATTTCTCGCCTTCGTCCAGGGATGCGACGATTTCCACGGGCTGCGAAATGCGCGCCAGGTACCCCTCCAACTGAGTCTTCATATTGCTGTCGAGCATGGTTTCCTCTGTCGCCGCCCCGGCGTGTGCCGGGGCTTCGAGATGCACTGCTAGATCTTTCCGACCAGGTCGAGCGAGGGCTTGAGCGTGTCGGAACCGGGCGTCCACTTCGCCGGGCACACTTCACCCGGATGCGAAGCCACGTATTGCGCCGCCTTGACCTTGCGCAGCAATTCCTTGGCATCGCGGCCGATGCCGTTGTCATGCACTTCCATGACCTTGATCTTGCCTTCCGGATCGATCACGAAGGTGCCGCGATACGCCAGGCCCTGCTCCTCGATGAGCACTTCGAAATTGCGCGCCAGCGTCGCCGTCGGATCGCCCACCAACGGATACTGCACCTTTTTGATGGTGTCCGAAGTGTCGTGCCACGCCTTATGGGCGAAATGCGTGTCGGTCGACACGCCGTACACTTCCACTCCCAATTTTTTGAATTCGGCATAGTTGTCGGCGAGGTCGCCGAGTTCGGTCGGGCAGACGAAGGTGAAATCCGCCGGGTAGAACACGAACACGGACCACTTTCCCTTGAGCGTCTCGTTCGTCACCGGGACGAATTTACCGTTGTGGTAGGCCGTGGCCTTGAATGGCTTGACTTCAGTATTGATCAGCGACATGTAGAACTCCTCAGGTTTTTGAAAACTTGCAGCCATCTTAGCAGCGGGCGACATATTAGTAGAATTGATTGTAATGATAGTTCTGATAGACTGCATCTATGGGTGTGAATCGATGAATCTCAAGGATCTCAAATACTTGGTGGCGTTGGCCGACACTGGCCATTTCGGCAAGGCGGCCGAGCGCACCTTCGTCAGCCAACCGACCCTGTCGGCGCAGCTGAAGAAGCTGGAAGAATACCTGGGCGTCAAATTGGTGGAGCGCCGGCCCAAGAACGTGCAGCTCACCGAAGTGGGCCGGCAGATTGTCGTGCGCGCGCGGCGCATGTTGGATGAAAGCGAGGAAATCATCGCGCTGGCGCGCAGCAATACCGATCCGTTCGCCGGCAAGCTCAAAGTAGGGCTCATACCCACGATCGGGCCCTATCTGCTGCCGCGCATCATGCAAAAAATCCGCAAAGCGGCCCCGCATCTGGGCCTCATGCTCTATGAATATCAAACCGAGGCGCTGCTGAAACGCCTGCGCGACGGCGAGATCGACTTAGGCGTCATGGCGCTGCCCGTGCTGCACGACGGCTTGGAGTCGCGCGCGCTGTACCAGGAATCGTTTACGGTGGCGCTGCCCACCCGCCACCCGCTGGCCGCCAAAAACACCATCAAGGTGGCGGATTTGAAGGGCCAGACCCTGCTATTGCTGGAGGATGGCCATTGCCTGCGCGACCAGGCGCTGGAGGTTTGCAGCCGGGTCGATGTGCGCGAGGCCGAGGATTTTCGCGCCACCAGTCTCGAGACCTTGCGTCAGATGGTGGTCGCCGGCCTCGGGATTACCTTGCTCCCTGAGATGGCCGTGGAATCGCCTTACGGGTCGCAGCGTGGCCTCGTCATCCGGCAATTCGCCAATCCCGCACCCTCGCGCACCGTGGGCGCCGTGTGGCGCAAGTCGAGCACCCGCGAGGCCGCCATCGGAGCGGTCTGCGATGTCATGGCAAGCGCGGCTTAGCGGCCGATATCGCCAATTCGTGACGGCTGTCTCAGCCCGGCGATGCCGGCGGCCTCATATGCCGATCATTTCACATATTGCGCGTGCCCGACCCGGCAAAATGGTCCGATAAGGAATGTTTCGCCATGAACGCCCGCACCATCGCACAAGGAAAACCAGCCGCAAAGCCCGCGCCCGTTTCGCCGCGCTTCGACAAAAAATTCATCGAAGATCACAAGCTCCTCGAGCGCTACCTGGAAAACAAATTGCCCTTCAAGGGAGCGCGCGATCTGGAGCAGTGGTGCCGCGCGCATCCGGACTATCTGAATGACCTGAAGCTCTCCGAGCGCGCCCATGCCAGCCTCAAGCTGCTGGAGGCCAGCGGTCAGCCGCAGGATCTCGGCGAGCCGAAGACGCCCTGGTGGAAGAGCATCTATTTGCTGATCGGTTTGGCGGCGCTCGCCTTCGTGTGCTTGGTCGCCGTATGGTTCCTTGCGGGAAAATATTCGTCGCTGCAAGGAAAGCTGGAAGACACCAAGCGCATGATTAGCCAGGGGCCGCTGGTGCAGCCTGCCACCGAGAAGGCGATCTACATCACCCCCGATCATGCGGCCGGCATCGACCACGCACGGATAAAGCTCAACCGCGCGGCGCCGCTGTTGATGGACGTGCACATCGACCTTGCCTATACGCAAAAGCTGGTGCAATTTCGCCTGTTCGTCGACAAGCAGGATCAGGGCCGCGCACTGGTACTCAACAATTTGCTCAAGGATTCCAACGGCGAGTTGCGGGTCACGCTGAACTCCACCGGCCTGTCGGCAGGCCTTTACACCGTGCGTATCGAAGCACTGCCGCCGCGCGGCATTCCGATTCCCATCGGCTGGTTGATTCTCGAGGTCACCTAGCCGTTCCCGCAATCACTCGTCGCGCAACGTGACGATGGGCGGGGTATTGATCACGCTGCGCGTCGCCAGCGTTCCGCTCAAGCCGACCAGAACGGTGCCGCAGATGAGGCCCGCCACCCACACCAATGGGTCGAGCGTAAATTCCAGCGAGAACAGCCTTTGCGCCACTATCCATCCGATTCCGGTTGCGCCGAAGGCCGCCAACGTGCCGGACAGAAACCCTATGGCCGAAAATTCCGCGGCGACGCCCTGCAGCACCGTGCCGCGGCTCGCGCCCAAGGTTCGCAGCATCGCGCTTTCATAGCGCCGCTCATCTCGAGTCGATTGCACCGCTGCCAGCAGCACGACGATTCCCGCCGCGAGCGTGAACAGAAACACGTATTGCACGGCCAGCGAGGCCCGATCCATGATGTCGCGGATCTGCTTGAGAATCGCATCCACATCGAAGACGGAGATCGTCGGGAATTGGCGCACCAGATCCGCCAGTGCCGGCCGCTGCGCGGCCGTGAGATAGAGACTGGTCATGTAGGTTCCGGCCGCGCCATCCAGCAGGCCGGGCGGAAACACCAGGAAGAAATTCGGCCGGAAGCTGTCCCAGCGTATTTTCCGAATGCTCGCGACCTGCACGCTGAGCGGTTCTCCGGCCACATCGAAGCTGAGCTTATCGCCCAGCTTCAGGTGCAGGGCATCCGCATACTCCGACGATATCGACACCACGTGCTTGTCGGCATCGGCCGCGGTCCACCATCGGCCCGACACCAATTGATTGTCCTCCATCAGGCGGGCAGACCAGGTGAGGTTTTGCTCGCGCTCGGCATAGCCGCGCGCCGCATCGCCGCGCAACTTGAGCGACGCCGGCGACTCGCCGTTGATGGCGGTAATTCGGGCTCGCACCATGGGGTACATCTGCGGCGTTCCGAAACCGTGCGAGGTCAGAAACTCCTGCAGGGCCTGGCGCTGGTCGGGGCGGATGTTGACCAGAAAATTATTGGGCACATCGTTGGGCAGGCTGCGGCGCCAATCGGCCAGCAAATCGCCGCGGACCACCGCCAGCAACAGCAGCACCATAAGCCCCAAGCCGAAGGCGACGATCTGTACCACGCTGCCGGTTCCGCGGCGCGACACGTTCGCGAGGCCGTAACGCCAGGCAACGCCGACGCCGCCACGCAGCCGGCCGGTCAGCCTCACCAAGCCAAAGCCTGCCAAGGCCAGCACGACGCCGACTGCCAGCACGCCGGCAAGCACGCTCAATACCAGCTCGGTGTCCCGCACCATGCTCCACAGAATGGCGAACAGGGCCGCAAGCGCCAGCAGATAGCTCACGCCATAACGCAGTGGCGGCGCGGTCACGGTCTTGCGCAGGACGCGCGCCGGCGGCGTATTTTTCAATTGCAGCAACGGCGGCAGCGCAAAGCCGATGAGCATGGCCAGCACGGTCACCAGGGCGATGGGCAGCGGCGCCAGTGAAGCCGCCGGGAGCTCGTTGGGGATTAGCGTCTTCAGCAGCAGGACCAATCCGGACTGCGCCAGATAGCCAAGCGCCGTGCCGATGGCCACGGCAAACAACGCCAGCAGCGTCAATTCGATGATGGAAATCGCCAACACGAAGCCTTGCGCGGCCCCCATGCACTTCATCAAGGCAACGGCATCGATGTGACGCGCCGCGTAGCGCCGCGCGCCCATGACGACCGCCACCGCCGCCAACAACACCGCGGCCAGGCTGGCGAGATTGAGAAATCGGCTGGCGCGATCGATGGCGGAGTTCAATTGCCGGCTGGACTCTTCGACGTCTCTCAGCCGTTCACCCGGTGCCTTGGTTTGGCTCAAGTACTCGCGGAAATCCGCCACAGCCGCCGGCGTGCCCGCGAACAGCGCCGCATAGGTGGCTCGGCTGCCCGGCTGGATGAGCTGCGTCGATGCGATGTCCTCATGGTTGAGCAAGGCGGCGGGCGCCAGATTGACGAAACCCGTGCCTTGATCCGGCCGGTAATCGAGAACCTCGGTCACGCGGAAAGACGCTGCGCCGATGCGCAGCATGGCGCCCAGCTCCAGTTTCAGCTGCGCAATGATTCGTGCATCGATCCACACCTCGCCGCGGCCGGGAATTTTGTCGGTGGTTCGGGGCGTGCCGAAAGGCGCATCCGCGATGCGCAAATGCCCGCGCAACGGGTAGTTGGCGGTGACGGCATTGAGTGCGGCGAGCTGGCTTAGGTCTCCGCTGAAAATCGCCGTGGGGAAGGACAGGACTTGCGCGCTGCGCAGTCCGCGCGCGGCGGCCGCATCGAAGTAGCGCTGCGGGATCGGCGCCGGCGCTTCCAGCCGCAAGTCCGCCGCCAGCACTTCGGCCGCTTGCAGTCGGACACCTTGCGAAATGCGGCCGGTGAAAAATCCCACGGCGGTCAGCGACAGCACCGCCACCAGCAGGGCGAGCAGCAACACCGACAGCTCACCGGACTTCAGGTCGCGCCAGAGATTGCGTAACGCAAAGCGCAGCGCTTGCATCAATTCACCGCGCCGCCGCTCGCCGGGCCCAGCGCCGCTTGGCCATTCACCGTGTGCCCGGCATCGAGTTCCAGCAGCCGGCCGCAGCGCTTCGCCAAGCCGCGGTCGTGCGTGACCAGCACCAGGGTGCTCTGCGAGCTGCGATTCAAATCGAACAACAGATCGGTGATGCGTTGCCCCGTGGCGGTGTCCAAGTTGCCCGTGGGTTCGTCCGCGAACAGGACCGCCGGGTGCGTCACGAAGGCGCGCGCGATGGCGACGCGCTGCTGCTCGCCGCCGGACAGCTGCTTCGGATAGTGCGCCATCCGCGGCGTCAGCCCTACCTGCGCGAGCGCGGCCGCCGCGGCCTGGCGCGCGTCGCGCCGCCCGCCGAGTTCCAGCGGCAACATGACATTTTCGATCGCCGTCAGCGAGGGGATAAGATGAAACGATTGGAATACAAACCCTACATGCTTGCCGCGAATGGCGGCGCGGCCATCCTCATCGAGTTGCGTCAAATCGATGCCCGCGATCAACACGCGGCCGGTGCTCGGCGAATCGAGTCCCGCGAGCAGCGCCAACAGCGTCGATTTGCCCGCACCCGAGGCGCCGACGATGGCCAAGGTCTCGCCGGTTCGCACAGCGACGCTGACATCGGCGAGAATGGTGAGCGCCCCGTCCGGGCTGGCCACGGTCTTAGAGACATTCTTGGCTTCGAGTACGATTTGATCTTGCATCAGGAGCGCTCGTGAAACGGCTTTTGGCCCTATTCGTGTTAATCGTTGCATCCGCTTCGGCCCAAGCCGAAGCACCGGTGATTCTCGTGTTCGGCGACAGCATCAGCGCCGGCTACGGGCTCCCGCTAGAATAAGGCTGGGTGGAATTGCTCAGGACGAGGCTCAAGTCGCAAGGTTACGGTTACCAAGTCGTCAATGCCAGCGTCAGCGGGGAAACGACCGCCGGAGGCCTCGCGCGGCTGCCGCGTGCGCTGGAACTTCATCATCCGGGTATCGTCATCCTCGAGCTGGGCGGCAACGACGGCCTGCGCGGGCTGCCGGTTGCGCAAATGCGCGCGAACTTGACGCAGATGGCCAACTTGAGCACCGCGGCCGGCGCGAAGATCTTGTTGCTGGGGATGCGAATGCCGCCCAATTACGGGCCCGAATACACCCAACAATTCGCCATGGTTTTCAGCGATTTGGCGGCCGAGAAGAAAACCGCCTTGGTGCCTTTCCTGCTGACCGATATCGCCCTCTCCCCGGAACTTCTGCAGTCGGACGATATTCATCCCAACGCGCGGGGTCAGCCCATCTTGCTCGACAACGTTTGGCCGGCCTTGAAGCCGCTCCTGCACAAGTGAATCGGGGTGGCGGCCCCGCGGCCGCCACCTTGTCACTGGGTCTCTTGCCGATCGGCAAATTACCGCGCGACTACTGCGCCGCCGTCAGCCACTCAGCCACGCCGCCGTGGCTGGAGCAGGTTCCGCTGCGATGCGCGGATTTCGAGTAGGTACCGTCCTTGCACTTTGCGGTCGCTCCGGTCGGATCGGTATTGCTCGCGGCAGCGGTTGGCGCCGACTTGGTCGCAGTCGCCGGCTTGGCCGCGGTGGTCGATGCTGCCGGCGCCGCAGCCGGCGCGGTGGCGGCCGGCTTCGCAGCAGCGGCCGGCGCGGCAGTCGTTGCCGCGGTCGCCGCTTTGGGTTTGGCGGCTTTCTGTATTCCGCCATGGCCGCTGCACGTACCTTTGCCGGTGGAGGCAGTGGTCGTTCCGTCCTTGCACGTGGTGGTGGCCGTGTCCGCCGCGACGCTCGGCATCGCCAATGCGAACGCCAATAGAGGGGCCGCGAGGAGAGCGGCGACAGTTGTATTTTTCATGGTTATTCACTCCCTGGTTTGATTCGGTCCGGCTGATTGTAAACCGATTCTTTGCCGATGCGATCGCGAGTCAATGCGTGGGCCGGAACGGCAAAATGCTGACGACTTGAATGACGAAACGGGTGTGCTGCCCGTACGCCACCCCCTCCAATACCTTGCCATCGACGATGACATGCGAGCCCTCGTCGATTCTGTCCGGAAATTCCGTCATGCCGACGAGTTGCAGATCGTTCGCGGGCAGGCAGTGTAAGCTCTGCGGCGGCGCGTACATGTATTGGGTCTTGTCCAATATCAATATGGGCACGGTATCGACGCCGTCGCTGCGGGGAAATTCGCGAAAGTGCACGCGTCCCGCGAAATCATGCCTCACCTGCAGCCACAGGCATGGCCCGCTGCCGATGACGCAGCCCGAAAGCACCATGCATAGGCCGATACCGACAACGAGGCGCAGCTTACTCAAGGCTCAGGCTCCATTAACCAAGTCCCCAGTCTGCGCCGAGCGCCGCAACTTGCCTATCCAAATAACGGATGCCGGTGTGACCGCGCCTGCGGCTTTCGGTTCTCGGCGTTCGAGAATGTCGAAGCCGCAGCGTTGCAATAGCGCCATCCAAGTCTCGAGGGTGCGAAAATACCAGGGAGCAGGATTGTTGAAATCGCCGCCGAATCCCTGCCAACTGCCGTCTCGCCAGCCATCTTGATAGGGCCGCTCGCCGCAGGCGGCCACGGGATGCAGCGTTTGAACGATCAAATATCCCGGATCATCGAGATACCACGGCAGCGCTGCGAGCAGCGAGTCCACCGACTCCCGGCCCAGCAAGGAGAAATTACACACCGCGGCATCGAAAGGACCGCAGCGCCAGCGCCGGTTCGCAATCGATGCATAGTCTTGCAGGTGAAACGCCATGTCGCCCGCGCTGCCGGGCGGCATGGCGGCGGCTTGCGAGACCAGCTCCGGCACCACATCGACGCCGGTCACGCTCATGCCAAGATCGCTGAGCACTCGCGCAAGCCAACCTTCGCCGCATCCAACGTCGAGAATCCGGCGGCACGCGACGCTGCAAACTGCATCGATGATCGCCTGATCGGTGACGAATTTTCGGCTGGCGATGCTCGCCGTGCGAATCGCACGCGCCCACGGCGCAGCATTTAAATGCCACGAATTAATAATCTCCTGTTCCTGGGGGTCCCGAGAATTCATGCGCGTTATTTTACCCACATGGCGCGCCGACGTTGCTGGCACGTTGAGCGGATGCTATACACGCCATACAAATTACAGAGGCGCGCCAGCTTGGATCGAAATTGGCTCAATCACTACCCGCCCGGCGTTCCCGCGGACATCGATCCCGACGCGTATCCGTCGCTCAAGGAAGCGATCGAAGAGGCCTTATCGACCTATCGCACCCTGCCCGCGTTCTCCAACATGGGCGCCACCCTGACCTACGCGCAGCTCGACGAGCTCAGCCGCGCCTTCGCCGCCTGGCTGCAGCATAAATCCGGGCTGGTTCGCGGCGATCGTGTCGCATTGATGATGCCCAACATTTTGCAATATCCCGTTGCGCTGTTCGGTGTGCTGCGCGCCGGCATGGTGGTGGTCAATACCAATCCCTTGTACACGCCGCGCGAGCTCGAGCATCAATTGAAGGACTCGGGTGCAAAGGCCATCGTCATCGTCGAGAATTTCGTGCACGTGCTGCAGCAGGTGCTGGCGCGCACGGATCTGAAAAACGTGCTCGTCACGGGCGTGGGCGATATGTTGGGCGCGCCGAAGGGCTGGATCGTCAACTTCGTCCTGCGCCACGTGCGCAAACAAGTGCCGGCCTGGAGAATTCCCGGTTCCGTGTCGTTCAAGACGGTCCTGGGGAGCGGCCTCGGCCTCAAAATGGAACCGGTCGGCTTGGGCGGCGAGGACATCGCATTTCTGCAATACACGGGCGGCACCACCGGCGTCGCGAAGGCTGCCGTACTCACCCAGCGCAACATGGTGGCGAATCTGCTGCAATCGCTGGCCTGGATCAGGCCGGCGCTGCAGGCCGGCGGCGGCCGCGTCGTGATCACCGCGTTGCCGCTGTATCACATTTTTGCGCTCACCAGCAATTGCCTGGCTTTCCTGCCCCTGGGCGCGCGCAACGTGCTGATCACGAATCCTCGGGATTTTCCGGCGTTCGTGGCGGAACTCAAGAAATACAAATTCAACTTCATCAGCGGCGTCAATACCTTGTTCAACGCCTTGTTGCATACGCCCGGCTTTGAATCCGTGGACTTCAGCTCCCTGCGTGCGACGTTTGCCGGCGGCATGGCCGTGCAGGCGGTGGTGGCGGCGCGTTGGAAAGAGGTGACGGGCAACACGGTCGCTCAGGGCTGGGGGCTTACCGAAACCTCACCGATGGTGACGGCCAATCCCATCGGTCTGCCGTTCAACGGGTCGGTCGGCCTGCCGGTATCCTCGACCGATGTTTCCATTCGCGATGACGCCGGCGCGGAGCTGCCCGTCAACGGCGTCGGTGAAATCTGTGTATTCGGCCCGCAGGTGATGCGCGGCTATTGGAACCGGCCCGACGAAACCGAGAAGGTGATGTTCGGCGACTGGCTGCGCACCGGTGATATCGGTCGCATGGACGAACAGGGATTCGTGTACATCGAAGACCGCAAGAAAGACATGATTCTGGTGTCCGGATTCAATGTTTATCCCAATGAAGTCGAGAGCGTCGTGGCGGCGCATCCCGGCGTGCTGGAAGTTGCCGCGGTCGCTCAGCCGGACGAAAATTCCGGCGAGGTGGTGGCGCTGTTTGTCGTGAAGAAAGACCCCAATCTCACCGCCGAAGCGCTGATCGCCTTTTGCCGCAAGGAGCTCACCGGCTACAAGGTCCCCAGGCACGTGTATTTTCGCACCGAGTTGCCGAAGACCAACGTGGGTAAAATCTTGCGCCGCGCGCTGCGCGATGAGCTTCGCGCCTAGACCGGGTGGTTGCGTACCGTCTCGACCAGCAGCGCGACCCGTTCCGGATCGACGTCGGGCGTGATGCCGTGCCCCAGGTTGAACACATGTCCGGGTCCGGCGCCGTAGCTGTCGAGCACGCGCAGGGTCTCGGCGCGCAAGGTCTCGGGCGCGGCAAACAGCGCGGACGGATCGAGATTGCCCTGCAATGCCACGCGCCCGTCGACCGCCTTTCGCGCCTCGCTCAAGTCCGTGCTCCAGTCGACGCCCACCGCGTCGCAGCCGATCGCGGCGGTTTTGGCAAGCCACGCGCCGCCGCCCTTGGTGAACACGATATTGGGAACTTTGCGCCCGTCTGATTTGCGCGTCAGCGCATCGATCACCCGCGCCATGTGACGCAAGGAGAATTCTTCGTACTGCGCCGGCGTGAGCACGCCGCCCCAGGTATCGAACAGCATGACTGCCTGCGCGCCTGCGGCGATTTGAGCGTTCAAATACAGGATCGTGGCCTTCGCCAGCAGTTCGAGCAGCCGGTGCAGCTCGCGCTGCGACTCGTACATCATGCGCTTGATGAGGCCGAAGGTTTTGCTGCTGCCGCCTTCCACCATGTACGTTGCCACGGTCCAGGGACTGCCGGCGAAGCCGATCAGGGGCACGCGTCCGGCCAGCTCACGGCGCACGCGCGCCACGGCGTCCGTCACGTACTTCAATTCCCGTCCCGGGTCCGGCACGCCGAGCTTGTCGATATCGGCGGCCGTTCGAACCGGCCGCTCGAACTTAGGTCCCTCGCCGGCTTCAAACTCCAGTCCCAGATTCATGGCGTGCGGGATGGTGAGGATGTCGGAAAACAAAATCGCCGCATCGAGCGGATAGCGATTCACGGGTTGCAGAGTGATTTCGCAGGCGATCTCGGGATTGGTGCACATTTCCAGAAACCCGCCCGCACGCGTGCGCGTCGCCCGATATTCGGGCAGGTACCGGCCGGCCTGGCGCATCAGCCAGATCGGCCGCCGCGGCGTCGGTTCGCGCAGCAGCGCACGCAGCAGCAGGTCGTTTTTCAGCGTGTCGCTCATGTTCGCTCGCGGGGCTCGAACAGACGGCTATGCTCCAGAATCGCGTAGCGATCGGTCATGCCGGCGATGTAATCGGCGACCGCGCGCGCGCGCCCCGCGGGACCCTTCACCAATTCCAACCGCGTGCGAGCCTCATGTTCGTCGGGCATCAATCCGGGGTCGTTGAAAAAAACGTCGAACAGATCGCGCACGACGCGGCGTGCCTTGGCGGTCATGCGCCGCACCTTGTAATGCTTGTAAAGCTGCTCGCGCAGGAATGTTTTCAGCGCCGCGTTCAGCTCGCGGGTGGTATCGCTGAAGCCGATCAACGCCTTGGGCTGCGCTCTGACCTCGGCGATCGAGCGCACGCCCGAGGCCTTCAGGCGAGCGGCGGAAGAATCGATCAGGTCGCTCACCAGATGGTTGATCACTCGCCGCAGGATCTCATAAATGAGCCGGCGGCCGGCCAGCTCGGGATATTTCGCCTGCACTTCATCGTGATAGCCGCGAAACAGCGCCACGCTCAGCAACTGCTCGACGCTGATGAGGCCGGCGCGGATGCCATCCTCGACGTCGTGATTGTTGTAGGCGATCTCATCCGCAAAATTCGCGAGTTGCGCTTCGAGACCCGGCTGTTGGCGATTGATGAATCGTTCTCCAACGTCGCCGAGCAGGACCGCGTTGTTATAGGAGCAATGCTTGAGAATGCCCTCGCGGCATTCGAAGGTCAGGTTCAAGCCGTCGAATTCGGCGTAAAGCTCCTCGAGCTCGTCGACGACGCGCAGCGATTGCAGGTTGTGTTCGAAACCGCCGAAGTCGCTCATGCATTCGTTCAAGGCATCCTGCCCGGCGTGTCCAAAAGGCGTGTGGCCAAGATCATGGGCGAGACAAATGGCTTCGGATAATTCCTCGTTGAGCTGCAACGCGCGTGCTGCCGTGCGGGCAATTTGCGCGACTTCGAGAGAATGGGTCAGCCGGGTCCGGTACAGGTCGCCTTCGTGGTTGACGAAGACCTGGGTCTTATAGACCAGCCGGCGAAACGCGGTGGAATGAACGATCCGATCGCGGTCACGCTGGTATTCGGAGCGGTATTCGGGCTTGGGTTCAAGGTGGCGGCGGCCGCGCGAATGCTCCGCATGCGCCGCGTAAGGCGCGAGACCGGTCATTCGAAATGCTCGGTTAGCGTGGCCTCGAGCGCGGCCTTGGGGAAATGATCGGTGACGATTGCCCGCCCGAGCTTCTCGAGCAGAACCAAGCGAAGCGCGCCGCCCAGGACCTTCTTGTCCATGTGCATCAATTCGTAGGCTCTCGCGGCGCCGATGCGCGGCGCCTCTGTCGGCAATCCGGCGCGCGCCAGAATGTCGCGCAACCGCTCCTTGACGCCCAAGTCGATCATGCCCAGGCGGCAGGACAGATCCGCCGCGATGATCATGCCCAGCGCCACCGCTTCGCCGTGCAGGTATTTCTCGTAGGAGGTCGCCACCTCGATGGCGTGGCCGAACGTGTGGCCGAAATTCAAGATTGCGCGCAGGTTGTGCTCTCGCTCGTCGCGCGCGACCACCGTGGCCTTGATCTCGCAGGACCGGCCGATGGCATAAGTCAGGGCCTCGGTGTCCCGCGCGAGCAGCTGCGGAAGCTGCTTGTCCAGCCACGTGAACAGCATCGGATCCCAGACCGCGCCGTGTTTGATCACTTCGGCAAGACCCGATTTGAACTCCCGCTCGGGTAACGTGCGCAGCGCTTCGGTGTCGGCAATGACCGCCTGCGGCTGGTAGAAAGCGCCGATGAGGTTCTTGCCTCCCGGATGGTTCACGCCGGTTTTTCCGCCGACCGAGGAGTCCACCTGCGCCAGCAGCGTCGTCGGCATCTGCACGTAGCCTATGCCGCGCTGATAGCAGGACGCGGCGAAGCCGGCGATATCCCCGACGACACCGCCGCCCAAAGCCAGCACCGTGGCATCCCGATTCATCTTGTTGGCGACCAGCGCGTCGAGCACCCAGCCCGCCGTCTGCAGCGTTTTGTGCTGCTCGCCGTCCGGCAAGATGCAATCTGCGATGTGCCTTTGGGAAAAGCTGCCGGCAAGCTTCGCCAGATACAGCGCGGCGACCGTGCTGTTGGTCACGATCAACAAGTCGCGGCCGGGGATTTGACTCTCCAACAGATCGCGGTCCGTCAGCAACCCCGCACCGATCGTAATGGGGTAACTGGCGGCACCGAGTTCTACTTGGAGCGTTTGCACGGGGTGATTATACGTTCTGCGTCCGGCGCAATTCCTGCTGGATTTCTTCAGCAACCAGCTGCACCCGCCTCCCGTCCGTCGTGATGGTGAGATCGGCGATTTCAGCATACAGCGCGGCCCGGCGTGCCATCAGCTCTTTCAGCCGTTTTTCTGGGTCGGTATCGTGAAGCAGGGGCCGATGCCGCGCATGGCGCGTGCGCTCGATCTGTTGGTCGACCGAGGTCACCAGATACACCACGACGCCGCGCTCGGCGAGGGCTGCGCGGTTGGCCAGATCGATGACGGCGCCGCCGCCGGTGGCCAACACAATGGATTCCAGGCGCGTCAGGCGGTCGATGGACTCTCTTTCGCGGCTGCGGAACCCCGCTTCGCCTTCTTTCTCAAAAATGAATGCAATGTCCACGCCGGTTTTTGCCTCGATGTCGGCATCGCTGTCATGAAAGGTGTAATGGAACAGGCGCGCCAGATGCCTCCCGACCGCCGTCTTGCCCGAGCCCATGGGCCCGATCAGAAAAATGTTGCGCTTGCTGAGCATGATCGCCGCTGATCATAGCGGACTGGAAAAATAAGGGGCGCCGAGAGGCGCCCCTACAGATGACCGCTAACCCGCAGCCGGTGTTAGTACAGATTCGAGCCCTCGCGCAATATCTTCGGCGTGATGAAGATCAACAGCTCGGTCTTGTTGTTGATGTTGATCGTGCTCCTGAAGAGGTAGCCGAGTATTGGAATGTCGGCCAGGAAAGGCACTTTGTTGGCGGAAGTGGACTTGACGGTATCGAGAATGCCGCCCAGGACCACGGTCTGCCCGTCATTGACCAGCACCTGCGTAATGATTTGGCGCGTATCGATCGAGGGCACGCTGCCGCCGGTGGCGCTGGTAACCTGCTGGCCGACCGAGTCGTCGGATACGTCCAGATCCAGGATCACACGGTTATCAGGCGTAATCAGCGGCGTGACCTTGAGCTTCAGTACGGCGTCCTTGAACTGAGTGGTCGTGGCGCCGCTCGACGCCGATTCCTGATAAGGGATTTCCACGCCCTGCATGATGGTGGCTTGCTTCTGGTTGGCGGTAATCACGCGGGGCGAAGAGATGGTTTCGCTCTTCCCCTCGTTCTGTGCCGCCGTCAATTGCAGGTCGATGAGGTGGCTGCCCTGCAACAGCGAGAACGCGATGCTGCCATTGACGTTCGCCGCCGGCAGGTTGACCTGGTAGCGGTTGTTCAAGGTCGGAAAATTTATGAATCCCGAGGGTTTCGTGCTCGAAGGCGGAAACGCTGAAGTCAACATGGAGTCGGTGCCGACATTGGTGCCGGACACCGTGTACAAGCCATTGTTGCCGGCGGTCGTGAAGTCGGTGAGGCCGAGCTGGGCGCCCAAATCGCGCTCAAAAGTATCGCTGACGATCACGATGCGCGCTTCGATCAACACCTGCTTGACCGGCACGTCCAGGGTCTGCACCAAGCGGCGGATGTCCGCGAGCTTCTCCGAGGTGTCCTGCACCAACAGCGTGTTGGTGCGCTCATCGACGGACAGACTGCCGCGCGGCGACAGCATGGAGTCCTTGGCGTTCGTGGTCTTGATCAGTTTGGCCAGGTCCGAGACCTTGGCATAATTGACCTGCATGAATTCCGTGTGCGTGGGAGAGAGCTCCTGCACCTCTTTATGGGCCGCCAACTCGGCCTTCTCACGCGTGGCCAACTCTTCGGTCGGCCCGATGATGATGACGTTGTCCTGGCGGCGCTTGTCCAACCCCTTGGTGCGCAGCACGATGTCGAGCGCCTGGTCCCAAGGCACATTTTGCAGGCGCAGGGTCAGGTTGCCCGCGACCGAATCGCTGACGACGATGTTCTGGCCGCTGGTATCCGCGAGCAGCTGGAGCACCGAACGCACGTCGATGTCCTGGAAGTTCAACGTCAACCGCTCGCCGGTGTATTCCTTCTTCTCCTCGGCACCCGCGGTGCGCTTGGAGGAGGGCTTGATTTCAACCGTGTATTGGTTGTCGGACTGGTAGGCAAGCTGCTCGAAGTCGCCCTGCGAGCTGATCACCAAGCGCGAACTGCCGTCCACGCGGACCGCATCGACGGTCTGTACCGGCGTTGCGAAATCCATGACGTCATAGCGGCGCATCAAGTTCTTCGGCATCACGGTGCCCGCGAAGTCCACGACGATCTGCTGGCCTTCCTGCCGGACATTGACCGGCGTGCGAGGGTCGGTGAGCTGCACGATGACGCGGCCGGTGCCGTCGGCACCGCGCCTAAAGTCGATGGTGCGAATCGCGCGCTCGGCGGGCGCCGACGACGCGACGGCTGCGGCTCGCGCGGCGGCGGGCTTGCCCACGTCGGCGCCCGGCTGCTGGCCCAGCGTGACAATGATGTCGTTGCCGTCCACCTTGGTGGTGTAAGGCATCAGGGAATCGACGTTGACGACCAGGCGCGCGCGGCCGTTGGCTTCGGCGGCCAGCACGGTGTCGACGCCGCCCGAGCGCACGTCGAAACGGCGCGAGGCGAGAGCCAGGGTCGTGTTCGGCAAATCGAACGCAATGCGCGCGGGCTTGTCGATGGTGAACGGCAGCGGCTCCGGCGCCGGACCGCTCATGTGCAGTTTCAGCTGCACCTGTTGACCCGACAGGGTTTGAACGTCGATGGATTGCAGCTGGACCGGATCAGCGGCGCGTGCCGTCAAACTGATCGCAGTCAAAGCGACGAGCGCCATTGCACTCATCATCGCCGCTCGGTATTGGATTCTAAACATGCTTTCCTCTCCCTATGGCTTCAATTGGCCAGTGCCAATGAGGCCGGTCGCTCTATGTAGCCGCCGAGACCATCCGGAATGATTTCGACCAGGCTAATTCTCCCGCCGGTTATTTCCGTCACTTTGCCGTCGTTCTGGCCCATGTAATTCCCGGGCTGAACCTTGTGAACAAGGCCGTCTTTGGATTGCACCAGCCCGTAAAAATTGTTGCCCACCTTGAAGGTGCCGACCATCCGCAGCGTGTCGAGCGAGAAACCTTCCAGGAACTCGCGATTGCGGTGCGAGTTTGCCCGCGCACTGGCGAGTCCGTTGGAGGCGTTCGGTCCCTGCGGCTGGAACGGCGAACGCAGGTTGCCCGCCGCGTAGACGTAGGTTTCGTAGGGCTTCACTTCGGGCAGCGGCTGGATGCGCCCGCCCGGCTTTTTCTTGGTGGCTTCGATCCACTTCTGCAAATCCGACTGGCCGCCCGAGCAGCCCGCCGCGACCAATGCCGCAAGCACGACGCCGATGACGCCAATACCCGATATCTGTCTCACGTCTTGCCTCCCGCCGCCGTCTTCTTCGCCGCCGGTTTCGCGCCGCCGCCTTGGTCCTCGATGTAGCGGTAGGTCTTGGCGGTCACATCCATGGTCAAATTGTCGTAGCCGCCTTTTGCGTCGACCGGCGAAATCTGAATGTCATTGAGCGTCACGATGCGGGGCAGCGCGGCGATGCCGCTCACGAAGCGGCCAAAGTCGTGGTAGCTGCCGACCAGCTTGATTTTGATCGGCAGTTCCGCGTAGAAGCCGTTGCTCTTCTCGCTCCCGGGCTGAAACAGCTTTTCGGTCAGGCCGGCCGCCAGGCCGGTTTGCGAAATATCGACCAGAAGATTCGGTACCTCGGTTTTACCGGGTAATTGCCGCAGCATCGCGCCGAAGCTGCGTTCCATCTCGCCGAGCTGGGCGCGATAAGCGTCGAGGTTGGCGGCGCGCTGTTGCTTGTTCTCGAATTGCGCGCGCAGATCCTGTTCATCCGCCTGCGCCTTCTGCAGCAGCGGCCGATCGTCGTTCCAGACGAACATATACCAGCCGAAGGCCGCAACCACGGCAAACCCCAAGAGGACGAAGAATCCGCGCACCGCCACGGGCCAGCGGCCGACGTCGCGGGGATCGAGAGTACGCAGTTGATCGAGGAAGTTCATTTGGCCGCAACCTTCTTAACCGTTGTTTCGCCGCCGTTATCCACGTCCACGCCGACCACGTCGCTGGTGAGAGTGAAGCTCGAGCCGCCGGTCGCCGAGTCCTTGGAGGTCTCCACCACCTGCAGCTGCGGGTTGTCCATCCACGAAGAAGAATCGATGTTGCGCATGAAGGTCGAAACACGCGTGCTCGACTGGGCCACCCCCTTCATCTCGAGCTTCTTGCCGGTTTCCTTGATCTGCGTGAGGTAGATGCCCTCGGGAACGGTCTTCACCAGCTCATCGAACAGATGCACGATTTCGGGCCGCTTGCGCTGCAATTTCTCGATGATTTCCATGCGCGCCACCAGGCGCTGCTTGCGATTCTCGAGGTCTTGGATGTCCGCGATCTGCGCGTCCAGCTTGACGATCTCCTTCTTCAGAAGATTGTTCTTCGCGTTCTGCGCATCGATCCAGCTGGAATACAGCAGTTTGCCGGCCAGGACGAAAATGACGGCCGCAAATGCGGCGCCGCCCAGGGCGACCAGAAATTCACGGCGTCGGACTTTACGTTCTTGTTCGCGCCAGGGAAGTAGATTAATACGCGGCATGGCTACTCTTTAATCGAAGCTGCGCAGCGCAAGGCCGCAGGCTGTGAGTAATGCGGTGGCATCGCGCGCCACTGCTTGGGCTTTGGCCTTGGACGACACCTTCATGTTGCCGAGCGGATCGCCCTTGTCCGCCGGCACGCCGACGCGGCTGGAGATGACATCGGCAACGCCGGGAATGTTGGCGCAGCCGCCGCAAATCAATATTTGATCCGGCTGCGCGCGGCCGCTGCCGGAGGCCAGATAAAACTGCAGCGAACGGCTGACCTGTTGCGTCATGTCGTCGATGAAAGGATCGAGAACTTCCGGCTGATAGTTGCTCGGCAACCCGCCTTCCTTCTTGGCGCGGCCGGCCTCTTCCATGCTGAGCCCGTAGGTCCGCATGATCTCCTCGGTCAGTTGCTGGCCGCCGAAGGCGAAGTCGCGTGTGTAAATCACCCGCAAGTCGCGCAGCACGCTGAACGTGGTGCTGCTGGCGCCGAAGTCGACCACGGCGACGGTGCGGTCGACGCCGCCGTCGGGCATCTGATGGCGCATCAGGGCGCAGGCGTTTTCCAGCGCGAAGGCCTCGACGTCAACCAAGTGCGCGGTCAGTCCCGAAGCTTGCACCGCGGCCTGGCGCTGTTCGACGTTCTCGGTGCGCGTCGCGACGAGCAGCACATCGAGCATGTCCGGATCTTTTTCCGACGGGCCCACGACCTGATAGTCGTAGCTGACCTCTTCCATGGGGAAGGGGATGTACTGGTCGGCCTGCATTTCGACCTGGCCTTCCAATTCGTTCTCGCCGAGGGTCTTCGGCATCTGAATGACTTTGGTGATCGCCGCATCACCGCTGATTGCGATGGCCGCGAGGCGGCTCTTGGCGCCGGAGCGTTTTACCGCGCGGCGAATCGCTTCGCCGACCGCTTCCGCGTCGACGATGGCTTTTTCATTGATGGCGTTGTGCGGCGTCGGTTCCGCGGCGTACGACTCAACGCGATATTGGCCACCCGACATCGTGAGCTCAATGAGCTTCACCGACGAGGTGGTTATGTCAAGTCCCAAAAGCGGACGATATCTTTTTCCTAACGACCACACAAATTTTTTCCCTTTTTGCTCAATACCTTGTAGGTCGAATCTGGTGCACGAGATTAGCCATGACAAGCAAACTTAGCAAGAAACTGTTAAATGGAACGTGAAACTATTCACGGTAATACCGCTCAAAGGTCGCGAAGTCGGGAAACTGAGACTTGCGACAGTTTCGCGAGCTTCGGAGGCGGTCGACTCACACATTTCAGACCTCATCGTCCAAGGGCGGCCTTGAGCGTTTGGTTAATCACTTGTCCGGCAACCCCGCTGTCCGTGGATTGTCTAACCCGAGGGTGCGGGGGCTTTGGTCCCCATCTTTCGATGAGTATGCCCACTTAACCGGCGGTAATATGCTGCCCATGTCCGCCCACGCAATAAGTTAGAACGGTTTTCTGTGGCCAAACGTTATCTAGTTCTCATCTCGCGCATTTGTGCAGTTTTAGTTGGCTTAATAGCGCTGATTGTCTTCGCCAATGTCTGTGCTTATGTTTACTTGAGGCCCGCCCTGCCCGATGTGGCCAGCCTTCGGGAGGTCCAGCTGCAGGTGCCGCTGCGCATCTATTCCCGGGACGGCAAACTGATCCAGTCCATCGGCGAGCAACGCCGCATTCCGGTGCGCTACGACCAATTGCCGCCGAAGCTGATCCAGGCTTTCCTGGCAACCGAGGACGACCGCTTCTTCCGCCATCATGGTGTTGATTTCCAGGGCATTTTGCGGGCGGCGGTGGCTGATTTACGCGCCGGCGGCATCCGCCAGGGCGCCAGCACCATCACCATGCAGGTGTCGCGCGACATGTTCCTGACCCCGCGCCGCGACCTGAAGCGAAAAATGAGCGAGATCTACATTTCCCTGCTCATGGAAGCTGAATTCACCAAGGAAGAAATCTTCTCCTTGTACGTCAACAAGATCTTTTTGGGCCAGCGCGCCTATGGCGTCGGCGCCGCGGCGGAAGTGTATTTCGGCAAGAGCCTGGATCAACTCAGCATCGCGGAAATGGCCACGCTGGCCGGCATTCCGACCGCTCCGTCCATGGTCAATCCGGTCGCCAGCGCCGAAGCCGCAAGAGTGCGCCGCACTCACGTTTTAGGCCGCATGCTCGAGCTCGGCTACATCAACCAGGCTGAGTACGATCAGGCCAAGGCGAGCCCCATGGAATCACGCCTGCACGGCGCCTCCATCGAAGTCGACGCGCCGTACTTGGCAGAAATGGTGCGCAACGAGATGCAGAACAAGTACGGCGACGCCGTCTACACCGCAGGCTACAAGGTCTACACGACCTTGGATTCGCGCCTGCAGGCGGCCGGCACCGTGGCGCTGCGAACCGGCCTGCTGGAATACGACATGCGCCATGGGTACCGCGGAGCCAGCGCCAAGGTCGATCTGTCGAAAATCAGCACGCCGGCCCAATTCGACGCACAACTGGAGGAATTCCCGGTCATCGGCGGCCTGAAACCCGCCATCGTGCAGCAAGTCGAGGCCAAGAGCGCCAAGGTTTACGTCAAGGATCTGGGCGCGGTGACGCTGCCCTGGGAAAAACTGGCGTGGGCCAGGCGCCAATTGCCGGATGAGAAAGTCGACCGCTACCCCACGCAAGCCTCGGAGATTTTAAGCCGCGGCGATGTCATTTACACCGTGGGGCGCACGCCCGAGTCGCTGTTGTTCCTGCAAGTCCCCGAAGCGCAGAGCGCGCTGGTGTCGGTTGATCCCAAAGACGGCGCCATCGTCGCGCTGGTCGGCGGCTTTGATTTTTTCCAGAGCAAGTTCAATCGCGTCGTCCAAGCCCGGCGCCAGCCCGGTTCGGGATTCAAGCCGTTCATCTACGCGGCAGCCTTCGACAAGGGCTTCACGCCCGCGAGCATCGTGCTGGACGCTCCCGTGGTCATCGACGAGGAAGGCAAGGAAGAGGCGTGGCGCCCGCACGAGGACACCGGGTTGTTTTCCGGGCCTGTCCGCCTGCGCGACGCGCTGGTGCATTCCCTAAATTTGGTCTCGGTGCGCCTGATGCGCGCCATCGGCGGCCAATACGCGCGGGATTACGTGACCCGCTTCGGCTTCGATAAGTCGCAACTGCCGGACGACTTGACGCTGGCCTTGGGAACGGCGGAATTAAGCCCCCTGCAGGTGGCCATCGGCTACTCAACTTTCGCCAACGGCGGCTTCAAAGTCAGCTCGTACTACATCGATCGCGTGGAGGACGCGACCGGCAAAGTTCTGCTGCAAGCCAACCCGGCAATCGCCTGCGCACAATGCGGCGTCCCCAGCGAGATCCCAAGCCCCAAAAGCGCGGCCGCGCAGGGTCGCGCCGCGCTGTTGGATCAAGCCCCACACGATGGGAAGACCCTGATTCCCGTGAAGAATCTGGCGCCCCTGATCGTCCGGCCGCAGGTGGCGTACCTGCTCGCGGACATGATGGCGGACGTCATCAAGCGCGGCACGGGTCAGCGCGCACGCACGCTCAATCGCGACGACATCGCCGGCAAGACCGGCACCAGCAACGACTTTCACGATGCCTGGTTCAACGGTTTCAACGCCGACATCGTCACCACCGTCTGGACCGGGTTCGATTCAGAGCGCTCGCTGGGCGATTTCAGCGACCAGGCGTCTCGCGTGGCGGTTCCGACCTGGACTTATTTCATGAAACAGGCGCTCGAGGGCGCTCCCCGGCACGGTGTGCCGATCCCGGAAGGCATCGTCAGCGTACGCATCTCGCCGAAGACCGGCCTGCTCGCGAGTTCCGACGACCCCAACGGCATCATGGAAAAATTCATCGAGGGGAATTTACCCAAGGCCGAGCTCTACGAAGGCCAGAACCCGAACAGCCCGGAAGCCGATAAACCGATATTCTAACCACGATGCTGAAGATCACCGATGCCTAAGAAGTATTCGCAGCGTGCCGAGGATCTACGCCGCGCTCTCGCACAAGAGGCCGCGAGAATCATGGCCGAGCATGGTATCGAGGATTTTCTGCAGGCAAAGCGCAAGGCCGCCGATCGCCTCGGCGTGAACGACGTTGCGGTACTGCCGAAAAACATCGAGATCGAGGACGCGCTGCGCGCGCATCAGCGCCTCTTTGGGCGGGATACCCATGATCACACTCTGAGGGAGCAGCGGCGCATCGCGCTCGACACCATGCGGATATTGGCCGAGTTTCAGCCGCGCCTGGTGGGGTCCGTGCTCACCGGGACCGCCACCAATTACAGCGACATCAATTTGCATTTGTTCGCCGATGCGTCCGAGTCGGTCGCGATTCGGCTGCTCGAAATCGGCGTGCCGCACGAGTTCTACGAGCGGCGCGTGAAGATGGATGCGGAACGCAGCGTGAATTATCCCGCTTTGCGATTCGAAGCCAATGGCCGCACCGTCGATGCCACGGTGTTCCCCATCGACGGCATCCGTCAATCGCCCTATTCGCCCGTCGATGGGCGGCCCATGAAACGCGCCGATGCGCGCGAGGTGTCGGAGCTGGTCGAGGCGAATTAGTTTAGCTGCCCGCCTTTGCCTGCCACACCGCCAGCATGTCCGGCGAACCCTGTGCCCGCACGCCGTTGTCGGTGAGAATGTCATCGGTCGCCGCTGCGAGCGCCTGACGCGAGAACACCAACGCCTCTCCTCCCTTGCTGGCGAACTCGAGCGTGACGAACGGATCCTTGAGGTCGCGCAGCAGCGCCACCAAGTGTTTGAGGCTCTTCACCGGCGTACCGTTCACGGAGTACACCACCGAGCCGGCGGGGTTCGAATAGCCGTTCGCGAGCTTGTGCGGAAACAGCGGCGAGGAAATGATCACCAGCTCTTGCAAATCATCGGTGGGTGGATCGAAAGGGCGGGTGAGCAGCGGGCTTTTCACGAAGCCCAGCACGCGCATCAAGTTGGCGTTGTTCTCGAATGCGCCCAAGAACTGGCGGGTCGCGCGCGAAAACACCAGCGGGCCATAAACGAAGTATGACGGGTATTCGCCGTGCAGGTCGGACACCAGCGTCGGATACTCGGCGGACACGGGCAGCTCGACCTTGAGCGTCTTGCCGGCACGCACCACCGTGAGGGGCAGCTTGCCGTCCTTGGCCACCTTCTGAATCATGTAGCCAAAGCTCACCCGCAGATCCTTGTCGATCTTCACCATCCCCTGATTGTCGATGGGCGTATCGCCGATCCGCGTCAGCACATCCCATTCCTTGAGCGGGTACGAAGCATCGGATTTGTCGGGCCGATGCACCACCATTCCCTCGACGCTCTTGTCGAGCTTCAGGTATTCGCGCAACGCCGGATTCTCCAGCGTCTGCAAGTCGTCGTGCATGCTCGCCTTGCCGACATAGTGGCCGGCCGCAATATCCTTGAGGAACAGATCCACCTCTTCGTTCGGAATGATGTAGCCGATATTCTGGCTATCTCCGCCCAGCCGGCTGAACGCGAGGCCGATCATTTTGTCGCCGGCGATGGCCGGACCGCCGCTGTTGCCGGGATTGATGGCGGCATCGATCTGGATGCGCAGGCCGGACACCGGATAGTTGTACAACGCGAACTCGATGCGCGACACGATGCCCTTGGTGATCGACAGCGATGAGCCGCCGGCCGGAAAGCCGTAGGCAAGCACCGGATCCTTGATCTGCGGCAGCTTGCTGGCGCGCGCCACCGGCGGATGAGTGTCGAAGAAGCTCGGGTCGTCGAGTTGCAGCACCGCGAGGTCGATGCCGGGCGCGATGGCCAGCACCGATGCGGACAGCTTGTCGCCGGCGGCATTGGCCTGAATCTGCACTTGGCTGGCGTACAGCACGGCGTGCGCATTGGTCAAAATGCGCTTGCCCTCGATGACCACGCCCGAGGCGGTGGCCTCGCTGGGCGCCTGCTTGGTCCAGGGTTTGAAGGGATCCGGATAGCGCATGGTCGAAAAAATCTTGACCACCGAGTTTTCCAGTGCCGGGGGCGCTTGATCGGCGGCGTGAGTCGCGGCAAACGCCGCGGCCGTGAACAAAGCGCCGACGCTTAGAAAAATGATTCGCGCATAACGTGCCATGAATAGTCCTATTTGCCGTCGACTGAAAACGCCAGCAGTGTATTGCCCGAGACGATGTAAACGCCGCCGTTGACGATGGTCGCGCCGCCATGATCCAGAGGACCGCCGCTCGCGCGCACGCCGTTTTGCGTTTGAAATGCCTTTGCCGTATCGAAATCCCAAAGAATTTTGCCGTCGATGGTCGAATAGGCGCGTAAGTGCCCGTCCAGCGCTCCCGAGAAAACCCCGCCGGGCATGACCGTGACGGCCTGCGATTGCCCATGCGAGCAGGGGCCCTCGCTCCAGGAACACGCCGGCGTGGGCGACGGTGTGTGCCAGCGCGCGATGCCGGTCTTGGGATCCAGCGCCCACAGGCTGCCGCTCGAATTGCCGGCTTCAGCCAAAGAGCCCGACAGCGCAACGAACCAGCTGCGGTAATCGGCGGCGGTGCCCCAGGCCACGCCGCCGTCGATCTTCGCATCGGCGCCGAGCTTCGCCTGCCAAAGAATCTCGCCGCCGTGATCGGGATCGAGCCCATAGACCACGCCTGAGCGCTGTCCCGCCAAAATGACTTCGTTGCCGCTTGCCAAGGTTCGCAAAACCGGCGAACTGGTGAAACCGCTCGAGCCCGCCTGGCCCAGCACGGTGAGTTGTTTGACCCAGCGCAGCTTGCCGTCGCTCAAACCGAAGGCGGCGATCGAATCGGTGAGCGACTGTTCGACGCCGGTGGCGGACCGGCCGGTGCCGACGTAGAGCACGCCGCGCTTGGGATCGACAGTGGGCGAGGAGGCAATCGCGGCGCCAGCAGGGCCGAATTCCTGCACGCCGGCACTGCTCCTGTGCGTCGGCTGCGGCTCCTCGAGCACGGTGAAGCTCTTCCACACGACGCGACCGCCGGCGATGTCGAGCGCCGCGACGCTGCCCCGAAACGTGCAGCAACTGTAGTTGGGGTTCGACGCCTTGTTATCCTCGTTGGATCCGACGGCGACATACAAGCGGTCGTTGTACAGGGTCGGGGTTCCCACGATGCGCGCCGTCGGATGCGTATCGACTTGCGTCTTCCACAGCAGCGTTCCCTTTTGGGCGTCGAGCGCGTACACCGCGCCCGTGTCGTCGCCGAAAAACGCCGCGCTCGGCGCCTTGATGACATCCAGATGCGCCAGCGTGCGCTTCAATTTTCGGGGTATCGCGGCGCGTTTCGACTGGCCCAACTCCCCGATCGAAATCGCCGTGCGGCTGCCGGCCGGGGCGTCATAGGTCCAATAAGTGCAGCCGCTCTTCGCGTCCAGCGCATAAACACGCCCCACCGAGCTGGTCACAAACAGTCTGCCGTCGACCAGGGTCGGCTGGCTGAATTCGTTGCCGCCCTGAAAGCCGAAGGCCCATTTCAGGGCGAGCTTCGGCACGTCCATGGCGCGAATCGCCGGTTCCGGTTGATAGCGCGTATTGAATAGATCGCGGCCCCAGCCGTTCCACTGCACGCTGCCGACCGCGACCGGATCGGAACGCGAAGGGCAAGCATTTTTTTCGGGGGCCAGCGCCACGGGCGGGTTCCCCGGCGAGGGTGCCTGCGGAGGTGCCGGAGGCGGTGCCGGGGGTGTCGCCGGTACATCCTGGCCCAAGGCGATGGCGCCCAGCAGCAGGAGCGGCGCGCATTTCATGACCGTACTTGATGCCGGCACGGTTAGCGCTTTTCGATCTGCTGATAGTCTCGCTTGGTGGGACCGGTGTAGAGCTGGCGCGGCCGGCCGATTTTCATGGACGGATCCGAGACCATTTCCTGCCAATGCGCCACCCAGCCGGCGGTTCGCGCGATGGCGAACATGACCGTAAACATGGAGCGGGGGATACCCAAGGCGCTGTAAATGATGCCGGAGTAGAAATCGACGTTCGGGTAGAGCTTGCGCGACACGAAATAGTCGTCTTTCAGCGCAATCTCTTCCAATTTGAGCGACAGGTCGAACAGCGGATTGTTGCCCTTGCCCATTTTCTCCAATACCCGATAGCACATCTCGCGGATGATCTTGGCGCGCGGATCGAAATTCTTGTAAACGCGATGGCCAAATCCCATGAGTCGCACGCTGTCGTTCTTGTCCTTCACCCTACCTAGAAACCTGTCGATGTTGGCGACCGAACCGATGCCATCCAGCATGTCGAGCACGGCTTCATTCGCGCCGCCGTGCGCCGGCCCCCACAAGGCGGACACGCCGGCGGAGATGGCGGCATAGGGATTCGCGCCGGTGCTGCCGGCGAGCCGCACCGTCGAGGTGCTGGCGTTCTGTTCGTGGTCGGCATGCAAAATGAACAAAAGATCCAGCGCCTCGGCGGCGACCGGATCGATCGCGTACGGCTCGCAGGGGACCGCGAAGAACATGTTGAGCATGTTCGAGGTGTAGTGCAGATCGTTGCGCGGATAGATGAATGGCTGGCCCAGCGTGTGCTTGTAAGCCGCGGCCGCGATGGTCGGCAGTTTCGCGATGATCCGATGCGCAAAGATTTCCCGATGCCGCGGATCGCCGATGTGCGTGGTGTCGTGATAGAAGGCGGCCATTGAGGCCACCACCGCGGACACCATCGCCATCGGGTGCGCGTCGTGATGAAAACCGCGGAAAAACCCGAGCAATTGCTCGTTCACCATGGTGTGCCGCATGATCGATTCGGTGAAGGCGTCGAGTTCAGCCTTGGTCGGCAGCGTGCCGTTGATCAGCAGCGTGGCGACTTCGAGAAAGCTCGACTGCTTTGCCAACTGCTCCACCGGATATCCGCGGTACAGAAGCACGCCGGCGTCGCCGTCGATGTACGTGATTTTGCTTTCGGTGCTGGCCGTGGCCATGAAGCCGGGGTCGAAGGTGAAGACGCCCTGATCCTTGGTCAGATTCGAAATGTCGATCACATCGGGCCCGATCGTCCCGGAGATGGCATTCAGCTGGCTCGTCTTTCCGGTGGTGAGATTCTTGAGTTCGTATTTCGTGCTCATTCGCTGTATCCGACGGCTGTGTTTCGATTGTTTCAGGCCTCAGCCTTGCACGGCCGTACAACGGAATCAAGCGCGTGCGTCGCGCTACTCTGAGATGCGCGGCGTGATTGCCGCGCGCGCGAATGAACTGCCCGTTAGGCTTTTGCCGGCGTCGCAGGTTTTGCCGGCGCGGTCGCATACTTCTTGCGGAACTTATCGACGCGGCCGCCGGTATCCACAATTTTCTGCTTGCCGGTGTAGAACGGATGGCAGTTGGAACACACTTCGACCTGCAGATCTTGACCGATGGTCGAACGCGTCGCGAACTGGTTGCCGCAGGTGCAGGTAACGGTGATCTGTTTGTATTCGGGATGAATGCCGGCTTTCATGGAAACCTCGTAGTGCTGTTGCGGCAGAATCGAAGCGCTCATCAGAAAGCCGCATCGCCACGCCTTGGTCCCTTAGTTGCTGGCGAGATCCGAAGATTTCAATGCCAAAAACAGGGCCGCGCATCATATGCGCACGCGTGGGCGCGCACAAGGCCATCCGATTGCACATATTTGTCCACAATAACTGTGGATAAGTCTGTGGACGGCATCCCGCCGAGGTGACTCGCACGGCGGAAATTCGCGTAATTGTTGATTTGATCAAAAAATAGACAGGCTACTTTCACTTTAACAATCAATGCATTACGAGACGCATCTGACCTACTGCAGATGCAATGTGCTGTAGGTCTCACTTTGTTAGGGGCTCGAAGGCCGGTGTGTATAAGCTCTCGCCTAGGAAACTGGCCTGCAGATCGTTGAGGAAGCGTCTCCCGAGCATCGTCGGACGCCATCCGCCGGGCACCGGTTCCAGCAGTCCGCGATTTTGAGCCTGCACCAGCTTTTCATCGATGGTTTCAAGGGCTAGCCCGGTGTGCGCGCGATAGCAATCGCCGCTAATTCCCTCGTTCAGACGCAACGCGTTCAGCATGAATTCAAACGGCAAGTCCGCGGCAGCGATGGTGCTGCACTGGCCCGCGATATGACTCCCATCGCCCGCGGACAAGGCCGCGGCGCTGATCTCAGCCTGATACTCGCGAGGTTGCTTGGGCTTGACGGTACGCAGGATCTTCTCCGGCTTGGCGATGCTCACCTTGCCATGAGCGCCGGCACCGATGCCCACATAGTCGCCGAAGCGCCAGTAATTCAAATTGTGCCGGCATTGCGCGCCGGCCTTGGCGTACGCCGATACTTCGTATTGCGCATAGCCGCAGTCGGCCAGCGTTTTCTGGCCGGCGAGTTGTATTTCCCAGGCCGCATCCTCGTCGGGCAGTGCCGGCGGCCGCGAATGGAACACCGTGCCGGGCTCGAGCGTGAGCTGGTAGTAGGAGATATGCGCCGGCCCCAGCGAGCAGGCGATTTTCACGTCGTTCAGCGCCTGTTCCGGCGACTGCTGCGGAAGCGCGTACATGAGATCAAGATTGAAATTGCCGAGTTTCGCGGCCTTGAGCTCCTCGACGGCCCGATGCGTGTCGTCGGCCGAATGGATGCGGCCCAACACCTTGAGGGCATTCGCGTCAAAACTTTGCGCGCCCAAGGACACGCGATTGATTCCCGCCTCGGCATAGCCTTGGAACTTGCCGCGCTCAATTGTCCCCGGGTTCGCCTCCAGGGTGATTTCCGCGCCGTCCGCGAATTCGATCCGCTGCTTGAGCGCACCGAGCAAACGCGCGAATTCGGCGGGTGCAAACAGGCTCGGCGTCCCGCCGCCGAAAAATACGCTGTCGATCCGGCGCCCCCGCACTCGCGGCGCCTCGAGGTCGAAATCCCGGATCAGCGCGTCAATGTAAGCCGCGTCGGGCCAGCCCGACTTCAGTTGATGCGAATTGAAATCGCAGTACGGGCATTTGCGCACGCACCATGGCATGTGCACATACAACGCCAGCGGGATATCGATCACGGCTGCGCCGCCAATTGGTCGCGCAGCGCGCGCAGCGCCTTGCCGCGATGGCTCAAACGGTTTTTTTCCGCGGGTGGCAGCTCAGCCGCGGTCTTGTCGAGTTCAGGCAGCCAAAAATAGGGATCGTAGCCAAAGCCGCCGGCGCCGCGCGGCGCCTCCAGAATGAATCCCTCCCAATCCGCCTCGGCGACCAGCGGCGCCGCATCCACGGCGTTCTTCACGAACACCAGCGCGCAGCGGTAGCGCGCCCGGCGCTTCTCGTACGGCAGACCGGAGAGCGCACGCATCAGCCTGGCGTTGTTGGCGGCATCGTCGGCGGCCGCGCCTGCATAGCGAGCCGAATAAATGCCCGGCGCACCGTTCAAGGCATCGACTTCGAGGCCCGAGTCGTCCGCGATTGCCGCCGATCCGCTCGAGCCCGCGGCGTGACGCGCCTTCAGCAGGGCATTGGCCAGGAAACTATCGCCCGTTTCCTCCGGCGAAGCCAGGTTCAGTTCCGCCAAGCCGGTCAATGCGAACGGCAATCCGGCGAGCAGGGAGCTGAATTCGCGCAGCTTGCCTGCATTGCCGGTGGCGATCACCAGCCGCCTAGGCGGCGCGGGCACTGAGTTGTGCGGCATGCAATTGCGCAATGCCATGGGTCGCAAGGTCCAGCAGTTGGTCGAGCTCGTGGCGGCGAAATGCGTGCCCCTCCGCCGTCCCCTGGACTTCGACGAATCCGCCGCCGCTGTTCATCACCACATTCATGTCGGTTTCCGCGTTCGAATCTTCAGCGTAGTCCAAATCCAGCACCGGTGTTCCGCGGTAGATGCCCACCGACACGGCGGCGACCTGCCCATGCAGAGGGTTCGCGGCGACGGCGCGTCTTTTAAGCAGGGTATCGATGGCATCGGCCAAGGCCACGAAGCCGCCGGTGATCGCTGCCGTGCGTGTGCCGCCGTCGGCCTGCAACACATCGCAGTCGATGGTCACCGTGCGTTCGCCGAGGCCTTTCAAGTCGACCACGGCGCGCAACGCCCTGCCGATCAGACGCTGAATTTCCTGTGTACGGCCGCTTTGCTTGCCGCGCGCGGCCTCGCGCGCGGAGCGCGTATGCGTGGCTCGCGGCAGCATGCCGTATTCGGCGGTCACCCAGCCCTGCGCGGCCCCGCGCAGAAAGCCAGGCACGCTGTCCTCGATGCTGGCGGTGCACAACACCCGGGTCGAGCCGAAGCTCACCAGCACCGAGCCTTCCGCGTGTTGGGTATAGCCGCGTTCGAATTTCAATGCGCGCAATTCATTGGCCGCGCGCCCGCTGGGCCGAATGCTCACGCCGCCTTCCAGCGAAGCGCGGCGGCACTCGTGTTATCGCTGTAGGGCGCGGATGCCTCCACTGCCTGCGTGCCCAGGTCGTTGAGCGATTCGCGTAAAGCCTTGCCGTTGTTCTGCGCGAAGCGCACGAAATCCTGATCCTTCAAATTGGCCCACAAGCCGTCGGTGCACAACAACAGTACATCGCCTGCCTTCAATTTGCGCCGCGACGAGATGGTCATTTCAGGCAGCGCGGCATCTCCGCCGAGGCAGCACTCGACGTAGTTGCGCATCGGATGGCCGTGCACTTCGGCCTCGGTGATCAAACCCTCGCGCAGCAGCACCTCGACGTGGCTGTGATCGCGCGTGCGCTCGAGCACCTGCGACTGGCGCAATTGGTACACGCGGCTGTCGCCGACGTGCGCCCAGTAGGCGGCGGAGTCCTGCACCAGACACACCGCGCAGGTGGCGCGCGGACGCGCTTCCGCGCTCAAGGCGGAGCCGAGCTTCACGACTTCCTCGTGCGCCTTGCCCAACGCCAGATGCAGGAAAGTCATGGGGTCGAAAATTGGATGAGGCGTCTGCCAGAATGCCTCGAGCATGGTTGACAGCGCGGTTTCCGCCGCCCGCGCGCCGTCCGCATGCCCGCCCATGCCGTCGATCACTACCAGGAGCACGGCCTGTTCCGCGGCCGCAATCGCGACGCGGTCCTGATTTTCCTCGCGGTGCCCGATCAGGCTCACGTCCGCGGTTTCGATCTGCAATGCCCTGCTCCTCGTCTGGCTTGCGATCCTGTAGTATCGCCGATTTCAGCGACGACCCCCATGATTCGTAGCATGACCGGCTTTGCCCGACGCGAGCGGCAGTTCCCCTGGGGACTTCTGGCCTGGGAACTCAAAACCGTGAATCACCGATTTCTCGAGTTGGGGTGCCGCTTGCCCGAGGAATTCCGCGCCGCCGAAGCGGACTTTCGCGCCGCGGTCGCCGCCGCCGTCCGCCGCGGCAAAGTCGAATGTTCGCTGCACTTTCGGCCCATGATCGTTTCGACCGCGCTGGAAGTCGATGCCGAATTGCTCGCCGGCCTGACCTCGCGGGCGCAGCAGGTTGCCGCGCAGGCGGGCGTCACGGCGCGAATCGATGTGCTCGATCTGCTGCGCTGGCCCGGGGTCATCCGCGACGGCACGCGCGACGCCGCGCCCATGATCGCCGCCGCGCAAACCTTGCTCGCGGAAGCCTTATCGGACCTGGCCCGTTCCCGCGACAGTGAAGGAGGGCGCCTGCGCGACGCCCTGGAGCAGCGCTGCGCCGGGTTGCTGGAATTCTCCGGACGCGTCACCGACCGGCTGCCGGAAATCCGCGCCCGCATGCGCGCGAAGCTGCTCGATCGCATCGCGCAACTGGTCAGCGATGTGGACCAAGACCGCCTCGAACAGGAACTCGCCATCCTGGCCCAGAGGTTGGATGTCGACGAAGAGATCGATCGGCTGCGCGGCCATGTCGCCGAAGTGCGCAAGACCTTCGACGGCCAGGAACCCGCGGGCCGGCGGCTCGACTTCCTCATGCAGGAACTCAACCGCGAAGCCAACACGCTGTCATCGAAGTCCCAGGACATCGAAACCACCCGCGCCGCGGTGGACATGAAAGTGCTCATCGAGCAGATGCGCGAGCAGGTTCAGAACATCGAGTAGATCTGCGGCGCGCGGATTCACGCGGCAACAGGCATATCCGGTTTCGTGCCGGCTCGAAATTCGCGCGCTGAACGCCGCGTGGCTGCTGCGCGCATATGCTAGATTCCGGGCTGGGCAAGCCGTGTCCAACTCCCGCAGCGATCGATGCCACAAGGACGCCTTTACGTAGTTGCCGCACCGTCCGGCGCCGGCAAGACCAGTTTGGTAAAGGCCTTGATGGAGCGGGAACCGCGCATCCGGTTTTCGGTGTCCTACACGACGCGCCGCCCGCGGGCGAACGAGATTCCGGGCCGGGACTATCACTTCGTAAGCCCGCAACGCTTCCAAGAGATGATTGCGAATCAGGAGTTTCTCGAGCACGCGCAGGTTTTTGACAACTGCTACGGCACCGGGGTGCACACCGTGCAGGAGGCCCTGGCGAACGGCGAGCAGCTGTTGTTGGAGATCGACTGGCAGGGCGCCCGCCAGGTGCGCGCCAGAATTCCGCAGGCCGTGAGCATTTTCATTCTGCCGCCGTCGCGCGCGGCCTTGGAGCAGCGCCTGAAAGCGCGCAGCACCGACTCCGCCGAGGTCATTCAAAGACGCCTGCGCGATGCGGCCGACGATTTGGGGCATTGGCGCGAATTCGACTATGTCGTCATCAACGATCGGTTCGAGCGGGCCATCGAAGATCTGCAGGCCATCGTTGAAAGCCGCGGCGAACATCTGCGCGCCGCGCGTCCCGAAGTCGCGCAACTGACGGCGGGACTGGTCGATTCTTGAGCAAAACCGGTAATTAGCCCGCAAATAATGGCCGTTTCGTCGGGCCGCAGCGCCTTCGCGGTGGCGAGGATGGCGCCATTTCTGCTATGATTTCTCTTCCCTCCATTGGAAGAACCTCAAGCATGGCGCGTATCACAGTCGAAGACTGCCTTCAAAATGAACCCAACCTGTTCAACCTGGTGTTGCTGGCCGCCAAGCGGGCCCGACGCCTGGCCAACGGCGCCGAGGCGACCGTCGAATGGGAGAACGATAAACCGACCGTGGTAGCGCTTCGCGAGATCGCTGCCGGAAACATCACGTTGGAAATGTTGGAAGAGCCCGAGGAGCCGGCACAGCCGCCGGTCAGCGAGCTGGACATGCCGTCGGATTTTCGTGCGCCGCAGCTCGGGCTTGGGGACTAAGCAGACGGCGAACTTACAAGAGCGGCGATGGACTATGCGTCTTCCATACTTGGTTTCTTGCCTGGTGGAAGACGGTCCACCGGGATCAGCCAGCTCTTAGACAAACTCGAAGCCTATTTATCCCCCGCCCAGGTCGAGCGGGTGCGCGAAGCGTACGACTTCGGTGCCGAAAAGCATCAGGGACAGAAGCGCGTATCGGGTGAACCGTACATCACCCACCCGGTCGCGGTTGCCGACATCCTCGCGGATTTGCGCCTGGACGCGGACACCCTGGTCGCGGCCATCCTGCACGATGTCATCGAAGACACGCCCACGGCCAAGGCCGAGATCGCATCCATTTTCGGGCAAGTGGTGGCCGAACTGGTCGACGGCGTCAGCAAGCTGGACCAGATCCAGTTCAAAAACCGCCAGGAAGCGCAGGCCGAGAGCTTCCGCAAAATGCTGCTGGCGATGGTGCGCGACATCCGCGTCATCATGGTCAAGCTCGCCGACCGCATGCACAACATGCGCACCCTCGGCGTCATGCCGCCGGTCAAGCGCCGGCGCAGTGCCCGCGAAACGCTCGAGATCTACGCGCCGATCGCCGAGCGCCTGGGGCTCTACGCCGTCAAGCTGGAGCTGGAGGATTTGGGCTTTCGCGCGCTATACCCGTATCGCTACAAGGTGCTCGAACGGGAATTGAAGCGCGCCCGCGGCAACCAGAAGGAGTTCCTCGCCAAGATCGCCGGGACTTTCAAGGGTGCATTAAAAAAAGCAGCGATCGAAGGCAGCGTGGAGGGCCGCGAGAAGCACTTGTACAGCATCTACAAGAAGATGCAGAACAAGAAGATCTCTCTCAACGAGATGGTCGATGTGTACGGCTTTCGCATCATCGTCGAAAATGCCGACGTGTGCTATCGCGTGCTCGGCCTGGTGCACAGCGTCTACAAGCCCATGCCGGGGCGTTTCAAGGACTACATCGCCATCCCGCGCGTCAACGGCTATCAGTCGCTGCACACCACCTTGTTCGGTCCTAACGGCGTGCCCATCGAGGTGCAGATCCGCTCCGAGCAGATGCACCGTGTGGCGGAGTCGGGGATCGCCGCCCATTGGAAGTACAAATCCGGCGGCGACACCTTCGGCGGGGTGGAACACGATCGGGCGCGCGAGTGGCTCGCTAGCCTGGTGCAAATCCAGGAAGGCGGAAGCTCGGAAGAATTTCTGGAGAGCGTCAAGGTCGATCTGTTTCCGGACAAGGTCTACGTCTTCACCCCCAAGGGCAAGATCCTGCGCCTGCCGACCGGCGCCACCACCGTGGATTTCGCCTACGCCATCCATACCGACGTCGGCAATCGCTGCGTCGCCGCGAAAGTGGACCGGCGCCTGGTGCCGCTGCGCACGCCGTTGCGCAATGGACAGACCGTGGAGATCATCACGGCGAAGGGCGCCAAGCCGAATCCGTCGTGGTCCAGTTTTCTGGTGACGGCGAAAGCTCGCGCGGCGATCCGCCAATACTTGAAGAACCTGAAGAAGGGCGATGCGCTGGACCTGGGGCGCCGGCTGCTGGGACTCGCGCTCGAGGAATTCTCGCTCAGCCTGAAAAAGATTCCCGCGGCGCAGATCGACGCCGTGGTCAAAGAATTCAACTTGCGCGATGCCGACGAGCTGTATGAAAAAATAGGCTTGGGTGAGCGGCTGGCGCCCCTGGTCGCGCGCCGGCTGCAGCCTGCGAATGGCGAGGGCGATCTCGGCCATGCACACCCGGGCGGGCCGCTCATGATCGCAGGCACCGAGGGACTGCTGGTGACCTATGCGCGCTGCTGCTTTCCCATCCTCAACGATCCCATCATGGCTTACTTGAGCGCGGGCCGCGGCGTAATGATTCATCGGCAGAACTGCGGTAACCTCGCGGAGTATCGCAAGCAGCCCGACAAATGGCTGTCCGTGGCCTGGGAACCGACGCGCGGCCGCTTGTTTAGTTCAGAGATTCAGTTGGAGATCAATAACCGCGTGGGCGTGCTGGCGGCGGTGGCCTCGAGCATCGCCGGCACGGAAACCAACATCGATCAAGTGTCGTTGGAAGAACGCGACATGAACAGTTCGTCCTTGAAATTTCAAGTGCAGGTACGCGACCGAAAACACCTCGCGCGCGTCATTCGAACCGTCAGGCGCATGCCGGACGTGCAGCGCGTATCCCGTACATTGGCCTAATTCGCACTTTGGCGTAAATTTTCGCCGCCCGATTTTCCTCTCAATCATTACTATCCAAGGCTATGAGCAAACAAATTATTTCGACCCCCAATGCGCCGGCCGCCATCGGCACCTATTCGCAGGCGGCCAGGGTGGGCAATACCATCTGGGTTTCGGGCCAGATTCCCATCGACCCCGCCACCAAGGAACTGGTGAAGGGCGACATGGAAGCGCAAGTGCGCCGGGCCTTCGACAACTTGAAGGCCGTCGTCGTCGCGAGCGGCGCCACGCTCGATAACGTGGTCAAGGCAAACATCTTCATGACCGACCTGTCCCACTTCGCGCTGGTCAACAAGATCATGGCCGAGTATTTTCGCGAACCCTATCCGGCGCGCGCTGCGGTCGGAGTCGCCTCGCTGCCGAAAGGCGCGCAGTTCGAAGTGGAGTGCATCGTCGCCCTGTGATCGACTTGAAGCCGGTCACGGTTTTGCGCGGCGTCGGAGAATCGCTCGCCGCGCGCCTGCGCACCTTGGGCGTAGAAACAACCCAGGATTTGTTGTTCTTGCTGCCGCTGCGTTATGAAGATCGCACGCGCATCGTGCCCTTGGGCGAGCTTCGCCCGGGGCAGCGCGCCTCGGTCGAAGGCGAGGTGCTGCTGACCGAAGTTGCCTTTCGCGGCCGCCGCCAGATGCTGTGCCGGATTGCCGACGGTTCCGGTTTCCTCACTTTAAGGTTTTTTTATTTCACGGCACAGCAGCAGCACGGCCTGGCGCGCGGCGCACGCGTGCGCTGCTTCGGCGAGGCGCGCAAGGGACCCAAGGGTTTGGAGTTCGTGCATCCGGAATACCGGCGCGTGGATCCGAACGCGCCGCAGCCGCCCGAGGAACATCTCACACCGATCTATCCCATGACGGAAGGCGTGACCCAGGGACGGCTGCGCCTGCTGGTCAAATTGGCGCTCGACCAGACGGCTGCCGAGGATCCCAAGGATTGGTTGCCGCCGGCGCTGCTGGCCGACTCGCGCCTGCCCTCGCTGCACGATGCGCTGTTGTACGTGCACCGGCCGCCCACCGACGCGCCGGTCGATCTGCTGATGAGTTACCGCCATCCCGCGCAGCGCCGCCTGGCATTCGAGGAATTGCTGGCTCATCAGCTGTCGCTCAAGCTGCTGCGCCGGCGGATACAGAGCGATCCGGGCTGGCCGCTGCAATCGGCGGGCAACCTCAAGGCCGACTTTCTTGCCGCGTTGCCTTACTCCATGACGGCCGCACAGCAGCGCGTGCTGCTCGAGATCGAAGGCGATTTGCGGTTGCCGAAGCCGATGCTGCGCCTCGTCCAGGGCGATGTGGGCTGTGGTAAAACGCTGGTCGCGGCCCTGGCGGCGACCCAGGCCATTCAAATGGGACGGCAGGTTGCGCTGATGGCGCCGACCGAATTGCTCGCCGACCAGCATTCGCAAAATTTCCGCCGCTGGTTCGAGCCGCTCGGCATCGCCGTGGCTTTATTGAGCGGACGGCTGACCGGCAAGGCGCGCAACACGGTGCTCGAGGGCATTCGCGCGGGCCACGCGGCCATCGTCATCGGCACGCACGCCTTGTTTCAGGAGAGCGTCGAGTTTGCCTCCCTGGCCTTGGTCGTGGTCGATGAGCAGCACCGCTTCGGCGTGCACCAACGCCTATCCTTGCGCGAAAAAGGCGCGGCGGATGGCCATCAGCCGCACCAGCTCATCATGACCGCCACACCGATCCCTCGCACACTGGCCATGACGGCCTATGCCGATCTCGATGTGTCCGTGATCGACGAGCTGCCGCCCGGCCGCACGCCGGTCAAGACGGTGGTGCTCGCCGAGGCGCGGCGCGACGAGGTTGTGCAGCGGATTCGCAGCGCCTGCCTGGAAGGCCGGCAAGCTTACTGGGTGTGCCCGCTGATCGATGAATCGGAAGAAATGCCCTATCAAGCGGCGGAGGAGACGGCCGCGGCGCTCGCCGCGGCGTTGCCGGAGCTCAAGGTGGGATTGGTGCATGGACGCATGCCGCCGCAGGCCAAAGAGGGCACGATGCGCCGCTTCAAGGACGGCCAGATCCAACTGCTGGTTGCGACCACGGTGATCGAAGTCGGCGTCGATGTGCCGAACGCAACCCTCATGGTGATCGAAAACGCCGAGCGCTTAGGGCTGGCGCAGCTGCATCAGCTGCGCGGCCGCGTCGGCCGCGGTCAGCATGCCAGCTCCTGCCTGCTGATGTACCGCGCGCCGCTATCCTCGATGGCGCGCGAGCGCCTCGGGGTCATGCGCGACACGAATGACGGCTTCGAAGTCGCACGGCGCGATTTGGAGTTGCGCGGACCTGGCGAACTCCTCGGGACGAGGCAGACGGGGCTTGCGCAAATGCGTGTTGCCGATTTGTTACGCGACGCGGACTTGCTGCCGCGCGTACAGATCGCGGCGGAATCCTTGCTGCGCGATTATCCCGCGCACGCGGCGCCGCTCATCCGCCGCTGGGTGGGATTAGCAGAGCAATACGGCCGCGTGGGGTAGAATCGCGCGGATGAGTCGAGGCAACGCACGTCCGATCGAGTCCATTCAGTGGCAACCCCAGGAACGCCTGGGGCAATTGTCCATGGATGCGCAATTGCGGCCATGGCTCATCGGCAAGGGACTGCTGACGCTGCGCCTCAGAGAGGCCTGCGGCGGACGCTTCGCGTTGCGCCTGGTCGATCAGTGGACCGGCCTCTTGAGCGCTTCGCACAAGGCGGCGCTTCGCACCGAGGACAACGCCGGCTTGTTCCGCGACATCGAAATGTGCTGCGGCGGCTACGTTTGGGTTTTCAGCCAGAGCCTCATCCCGGACTCGACTCTGTGCGTGCATCCCTGGCTGGCGGAACTGGGAGACTCGGCGCTGGGAGAAACCTTGGCGGACCTGTCCGGCGTCGAACGCAGTCCTTACGAGTACGCGTGGCTTCCGGCTGAAGAGGCTGTGACGTCGCGCGCTTTGCGCGACGCCGAGATCAAACCCGCGGGCCTGTGGGCGCGCCGCGCGCGCATCACTCTGCGCGCCGCACCCTTGCTGACTCAAGAATTGTTCCTGCCCGCCATGGGCCGTCTCTAGGCACAACGCGTGCCACTGCCACGCAACGGCGACGAGCTGGCCCAGATGATCATGGCGCGATTGCGCTGGTACGCGTATCGCATTCGCTTTCATCCCTGGACCACGGAAGAACTGCCGAAAATTCTCGGCACCGTTCATGACTACATCCGCCTCATGCGGCTCGATCGCCCCATCGGCATCTGGCTGCTGCTGTGGCCGACGTTGTGGGCGGTATGGATCGGCAGCCGCGGCCAGCCAAAGCCGCTGATCTTCATCATTTTCGTGGCCGGTACCGTGCTCATGCGCTCCGCCGGCTGCGCCATCAACGACTATGCCGATCGCAGCTTCGATCCGCACGTCGCGCGCACCAAGGACCGGCCGCTCGCCGCCGGGCGTCTCTCGACGCTCGAAGCGCTGGTGCTGTTCGCGCTGCTGTCGCTCGCGGCCCTGGTGCTGGCGTTGCAACTGAACCGCTTGACGCTGCTCTGGGCCGTGGCGGGCGCGTTCATCGCCGTCACCTATCCGTTCGTGAAGCGATTTTTATCGGTGCCGCAGCTGTATCTGGGTTTGGCGTTCGGCGCCGGAATCCCCATGGCCTTCGCCGCACAGATCGAAATGGTGCCGCGCGTCGCCTGGCTGCTGCTGCTCGCCAACGTGCTGTGGGTGACGGTGTACGACACCATGTACGCCATGGTGGATCGCGACGACGACATCCGCATCGGCGTGCGGTCGACCGCCATTCTGTTCGGCGACTCGGATCGGCACATCATCTTCGTGCTGCAGGTCATGACGCTGGTGACTCTTTTCCTTGTGGGCAAGACGATTCGCGCGGACGGCTGGTACAACGCCGGCCTGGCCGCGGGCGCAGTGTTTTTCATTTACCAGCTTTGGCTGATTCGCGCGCGCGATCGGGACGGCTGCTTTCGCGCCTTCCTCAACAACAATTATTTCGGCATGTCCGTGTTCATCGGGCTCGCGCTCGAGTATCAGTTCAACCGCTGAAGCCTCAACCGCGTTGCAGATGTTGCAGCACGAGTTCGTTGAACTCGCGCGGCGCTTCCATGTTGCTCATGTGCCCTGATCCGAACAGGGTTCGCAGTTCGGCCCGCGGCAGCTCCTTCCTCAAGCGCCGCGCGATGGCTTGAAAATCAGGCAGGTCATGCTCGCCGACAAGTACCAGGGTCGGAATTGAAATGCTCGAGAGCACTTGCGCAACGGGCGGCTGCGGCGCGGTTCCGGGGTCTGGGTAAGCCAGATGCCAACCCGAATAGCGATCGACCATCACCCGCAGCGCGTCGGCCACGTGGCGTTGCGCATTCGCGGGCGCAAACAAAATGTGCTCCCGCCAGAGTTGCTTCGCCGCGGAGAGATCGCCGCGTGTCGCCGCCTCGGTCATCGCGCGCCAGCGCCGTAACCAATCCGCACTCCAAATGTGTCCATCCAGTGCCGGATCGGCCAAGGTCAGAGAGCGCACGGCTTTGGGGTGCGAAGCGGCAACGCGCAGCGCCACGCGACCGCCCAAGGACAGACCGATCAGGTGGACCGGGCGGCTACCCAATGAGTCGATCAACGCCAGCAAATCATCGACGTGGGAATAAGGCCCCGCCGGCAAACTCGAGCCGCCGTAGCCGCGCATGTCGTAGCGAATGACATGGTGCCGCTGTGCGAAAACCTGCCATTGCGGATCCCACATCTGCAGGTCCAGGCCGAAACCATGGATGAATACGACCGGATCGCCGGCGCCGGCGGTCGAGTAGTGCAACCAACCGCCGTCCGGGCGCTCGAGCCGCAAAGAGTCGCTGAAATCGGGCTGAATCATTTTCTCTTTTTTTAACGCGGCGCCGATTCTAGCGTCCAAGGCGCATCGCGTTCGTAAACCTTATCGTGTGGTCCCGGTTGACTAGAGGCGAGCGCGCTCGAATACTGCCCGATCAAAGGAGGTGCCGTGGACATACGCAACGATTGGACGCTCGCCGAGGTGAGTGAGCTTTTTGATTTACCTTTCATGGACTTAGTGTTCAAGGCACAGGGAGTCCATCGGGCCTGTCAGGCACCGAATACGGTCCAGATCAGCACGCTCCTGAGCATCAAGACGGGCGCCTGCCCGGAGGATTGTGCCTATTGCCCGCAAAGCGTGCGCTTCGATACGGGACTTGCGGCATCGGAGCTGATGGAACTCGAGGATGTCGCCGCGCGCGCCCGTGCCGCCAAGGATTCCGGTGCGACCCGCTTTTGCATGGGCGCGGCCTACCGTTCGCCCAAACAGAAGGATCTGCGCAAGGTTCTCGCCATGATCCGCGAAGTCAAAGCGTTGGGATTGGAAACCTGCGCGACGCTCGGCATGGTGACGCCGCCTCAAGCGCTCGAGCTCAAATCCGCGGGCCTCGATTTCTACAATCACAACCTGGACACCTCGTCGCGCTACTACCAAGAAATCATCAGCACCCGGGTCTACCAAGACCGGCTGGACACCCTGCAGGCAGTGCGCGACGCCGGCATGAAGGTTTGTTGCGGCGGCATCGTCGGCATGGGGGAGGAACCCCGAGATCGCATCGAGCTGCTGCACACCCTGGCAACCTTGCCTGAACATCCGCAAAGCGTGCCCATCAATCAATTGGTGCGTGTGGCGGGAACGCCGCTGGCGGACGCTCGGGCGCTCGATCCCTTCGACTTCGTGCGCATGATCGCCGTGGCGCGCATTCTCATGCCGGCAAGTCACGTGCGCCTCTCGGCGGGGCGCGCTGAAATGAGCGATGAACTACAGGCCCTGTGTTTCATGGCGGGCGCGAATTCAATCTTCTATGGCGAGAAGCTCCTCACCACGGGAAATCCCGATACGGAACACGATCTGCAGTTGTTTCAACGCCTGAAAATCGCCGCGGAAGCGCACGGCGCGGGAGCTTCTGTGGCATCGTAATCGCCTATGAGCGATGACATCGGCGCGTATGCCCTCGAACCCCGCGCGGTCAGACGCTCCTTCAATCGTGCAGCCAAGACCTATGACGCCGCTGCGGTGTTGCATGCGGAAGTCCGAGAGAGTCTCATGCAGCGCTTGCAGTTGGTGACGCTGGTGCCGCAAGTGGTGCTGGACGCCGGCGCCGGCACGGGCCACGCCAGCCGTGCGCTCAAGCGCCTGTACCCCAAGGCGCTGGTGGTGGCGCTCGACTCCGCGGGTGAGATGTTGAAAGCCGCCGGCAAGCAGCAATCCTGGCTGCGGCCGTTCCGGCGCGTCTGCGCCGATGCGCAGCATTTGCCCTTGAGGGAAGGCAGCATCGATTTGATCGTGAGCAATCTGATGCTGCAGTGGTGCGATCCGGATGCGGTGTTCGCGGAGTTTCGCCGGGTCTTGAGGCCCGAAGGTCTGTTGAATTTCAGCGCCTTCGGCCCCGACACCTTGAGCGAATTGCGCGTCGCGTGGCGAGGTGTCGACGCGCACAGCCACGTGCACCAGTTTATCGACATGCATGATTTGGGCGATGCGCTGGTGCGCAACGGGTTTGCGGCGCCGGTGCTCGATGTCGAGCGATTTACGCTGCAGTACCTCGACGTGCGCAAGGTGGCCGCGGACTTGAAGGCCACCGGCGCACACAATTCCACGGTCGGCCGGCCAAGAGGGCTCACCAGCCCGCGCAAGTTCGCGGCGGTGCAGGCGGGATACGAAAAGTTTCGGCGGGACGGCCGGCTGCCCGCCACCTACGAGGTGGTTTTCGCCCATGCCTGGGCTCCTGCTCACGCCCGTCGCAGCCCGCAGCCCGCGAGCGTCTCCTTGGAAGAAATCAAGCGGGAATTGCGAGCGCGCAGCACGAAGGCGCAACAGCCGCAAAAGAAATAGGGTGCTTGCCGATGCCTCAGTAGCCCGGCCTTACGTTATTCTTCCGGCATGGAACAGCGCATCGAACTGGCGCCCAATTGTTCGCTCAGCCTCCCAGCCGCCAGACTGTTCTATGCAGGTACCTGCCTGTTTTCCTTGAGCTTTACTCTTTTTTTCGTCCTACATGGATTTTGGCCGGTTTTGCTGTTTTGGGCTTTAGAGATGCTGGCCCTTGGGTTAGCCTTGAATGCCAGCCTGCAGCGGCGAAATTACACCCAGACGGTGCTCATCAGCGATTCGTGGATCCATCTTGTGACCCGATCGCGGCACGGCGAAGCAAAACAGGAGTTTGCGAGGCATTGGGCGAAGGTTAGACTTCGCAGTCCGCCGCGGCGCCTCGGTACCAGCCGGCTGACGATAGAGAGTCATGGGCGCGCCTACGAGGTAGGCAGCTTCCTGACCGAGGAAGAGCGCCGCTTGCTGGCGGAGCGTTTGGCTAGATTGGTCGGCGGCGTGAACGAATCACCGCCGCTTTTTCGTGAAATAGGGGATCCGTTTAGATGAGAGTTACTTTAGGCATCGATCACAGCACTTCTCGGCCGCGAGGATTGATTTCGGCGGGAGCGCTTTGCCTGGCCGCTCTAGGATGCGCCGCGAACGCCGGCGCCAACACCTCGGACGGCTACAACCTGCCGACCGGTGTGACCGACCTGGCCCGCGACATGTACGGCCTGCACATGGAGGTCTTTTGGATCTGCGTCGGCATCGCCGTCGTCGTATTCGGCGCGATGATTTATGCCCTGGTCAAATTCCGCCACTCGCAGGGCGCGGTCGCCGACACCTCCATGCTCCATAGCACCAAGGTGGAAATCATCTGGACCATCATTCCGGTGGTGATCCTGGTGGTCATGGCCATCCCCGCGGCCGATCTCATCCTCAAGCAGGAAGATACGCGCAATTCCGAATTGTCCATCCGCGTGACCGGATACCAATGGAAATGGGAATACGGCTACATGGATGCGGCGGCGGGCATCGATTTCTTCTCCACGCTGGCGCGGGATTCGAATTTCGCGCGCCAGGTGGGTTCCGGCATCGATCCCAAAACGGTGCCGAACTATTTGCTGGAGGTCGACAAGCCCATGGTCATTCCCAGCGGCACAAAAGTGCGGCTGCTCCTGACCTCGCAGGATGTCATTCATGCCTGGTGGGTGCCGGATTTCGGCGCGAAGCGCGCGGCGATCCCCGGCTTCATCAACGAATTGTGGTTCAAGGTGGATCCCGGCAAGGAAGGAATTTACCGCGGGCAATGCGCCGCGCTTTGCGGCCGCGACCATGGCTTCATGCCGGTCGTCGTCGATGTGCGGACCCCCGATGAATTCAAGAAGTGGGTGGAAATACAGAAAGCGGCCGCGAAGCAAGCAGCCCTGCCCGCCGCGGCGCCGACCGCGGCGCCGCCCACCGCGCAAGCCTTGCCGAATTAAATTGCAGCAATTTTTCAAGAGAGCTATCTGACTATGGCCAATGTCCACGCCAGCAATACCGCGCACGATCACGCACACGACGATCATCATCACGATGGCCCGGCTACCGGGATCAAACGCTGGATCTTCGCCACGAATCACAAGGACATCGGCACGATGTACCTGGTGTTCAGCCTGATCATGTTCTTCATCGGCGGATTCATGGCCATGCTGATCCGCGTCGAGCTTTTCAAGCCCGGCCTGCAGCTGCTGGATCCGGTGACCTTCAATCAGCTGACGACCAACCACGCGCTGATCATGATTTTCGGCGCGGTGATGCCGGCCTTCGTGGGATTGGCGAATTGGATGGTGCCCATCCAGGTAGGCGCGCCCGACATGGCGCTGCCGCGCATGAACAATTTCAGTTTCTGGCTTCTGCCCTTCGCCTTCACCTTGATGCTGTCGACCATGTTCGTGCCCGGCGGCATGGCCGCCGCGGGTTGGACCATGTATCCGCCGCTGGTATTGCAGACCGGCGACGCCTTTCCGATGCTGATTTTCGCCATTCACATGATGGGTGCCTCCTCGATCATGGGCGCGATCAACATCATCGTGACCATCATGAACATGCGCGCACCCGGCATGAACTTGCTGAAGATGCCGCTGTTCTGCTGGTCCTGGCTCATCACCGCCTACCTGTTGATCGCCGTGATGCCGGTGCTCGCGGGCGCCGTCACGATGCTGTTGACCGATCATTTCTTCGGGACCAGTTTTTTCAACGCCGCGGGCGGCGGCGATCCGGTGATGTTCGAGCACATCTTCTGGTTCTTCGGGCATCCCGAGGTGTACATCATGATTCTGCCGGCCTTCGGCATCATCTCGGAGATCCTGCCGACCTTCGCCCGGAAGCCGCTGTTCGGCGCGACCTCGATGATCTACGCCATTGCATCGATCGCATTCCTGTCCTTCATCGTGTGGGGACACCACATGTTCGTCGACGGCATGCCGGTGGCCGCGCAGCTGTTCTACATGATGTCCACCATGTTGATCGCGGTGCCGACCGGCGTGAAGGTGTTCAACTGGACCGCGACGCTCTGGCGCGGCTCGCTGTCATTCGAACCGCCGATGCTGTTCGCGCTGTCGTTCCTGTTCCTGTTCACCATCGGCGGATTTTCCGGCGTCATGCTGGCGATCGTGCCGGTCGATTTCCAATACAACCAGACTTATTTCGTGGTGGCGCACTTTCACTATGTGCTGGTGCCCGGCGCCATCTTCGCGATCATGGGCGCGGTGTACTACTGGATTCCGAAGTGGACCGGCCACATGTACAACATGACCCTGGCCAAGTGGCATTTCTGGCTGTCGACGATTTTCGTCAACGTCCTGTTCTTCCCGCAGCACTTCCTGGGGCTCGCCGGCATGCCGCGGCGCATACCGGACTACGCGGTGCAATTCACCGACTGGAACATGGTGTCCTCGATCGGCGGCTTCGGCTTCGGCCTGTCGCAGATCCTGTTTGCGATCGTGATCGTCCAATGCATTCGCGGCGGCAAAAAAGCCACTGCCAAGGTTTGGGACGACGCACGGCCCAACGGCTTGGAGTGGACTTTGTCCTCGCCGCCTCCTTACCACAGCTTCACCACGGCGCCTGAAGTCAAGTGAGCACGGCTCGAGGCGCACCGCAGGTGCAGGACGCTCGAAAATTGCGGATCAGGAACGCTGCTTTGGGGCTGGCGACCCTGGCGCTGGTGTTTTATTTCGGCTTCATCGCGCTCCTGGTCCTGCGCAGTCACCATTGATGGATCGCAAGCGCACCAACCGCAAGCTGCTCTGGGGCCTCCTGATCATGACCGCAGGCAGTTTCGCCTTCGGTTGGGCGCTGGTGCCGTTGTACGACGTGTTTTGCCGCGCGACCGGCATCGGCAACGCGGAGGCCAAGGCCGGTCCGGCCGTGGTGAAGGAAGCCGTCGATCCGAATCGCGAGGTCACCATCGAGTTCGTGGCTTCGCCCGCCTCGGTTGGGAGCTACGAATTCAGGCCCGAGGTCGCCTCGATGCGCATTCATCCGGGCAAGCTGTACGAAACCCAGTTCTATGCCAAGAATCTGACCTCGGTGGCCTCCGTGGCCCAGGCCGTTCCCAGCATTTCTCCCGCCGAGGCGCATCAATATTTCCACAAGACCCAATGCTTTTGCTTCAGCCCGCAAAATTTTGCCGTCGGCGAAGGCCGCGATATGCCGGTGCGATTCATCGTCGACCCGCAGTTGCCGGCCAACATCGACCGCATCACATTGGCCTATACCTTCTACGATACGACGCAAAGCGCAACACGGCCCTGATTTACCCCGCTAAACTATCGTTGTTTCACCGATCAGAGATTTGCAAATGGCGCAAGTAAGCACAGAAGACCACAACCACTACTACATCCCGCACGGCAGCCCGTGGCCCATCTATGGGTCGGTGACGCTGTTCACGCTGATGTCCGGCGCCGTCATCACCCTCAACGACTGGGGCCCGGCGTGGTTCCTGCTGCCGGGCTTTTTGATGCTGGCGATGCTGTTCATCTTGTGGTTCCACACCGTCATCGGCGAGAACCAGAAGGGCATGTACAACATGGCGGTGGACCGATCGTTCCGCATGGGAATGATGTGGTTCATTTTTTCCGAGGTCATGTTCTTCGCCGCTTTCTTCGGCGCGCTGTTCTATGCGCGCAATTTCTCGGTGCCCTGGCTGTCCGGGGACGGCGTGAAGATTTTCACCAAGCTCTTGCTGTGGAACGACTATGGCGGCGTGTGGCCGACCAATGGACCCGCCGCCGTGGGTGGCCACGCCAACGGCACGTTCGAAACCGTTCCGGCGCTAGGATTGCCGGTGGTCAATACCGCCATCCTGCTGTCGAGCAGCGTCACGGTGACCATCGCGCATCATGCGTTGATCACCGGACATCGGCTGCGGCTCAAGATTTTCCTGGCGATGACTTTCCTGCTGGGATTCTCGTTCGTGGCCCTGCAGGCGACGGAGTATCACGAGGCGTACACCGAACTCGGATTGCAGCTCGGCACCGGCATCTACGGCACCACGTTTTTCATGCTGACCGGATTTCACGGCCTGCACGTCACGGTCGGCGCCATCATGCTGACGGTGATTTGGTTCAGGGTTCTGAAAGGCCACTTCACGCCCAAGCGGCATTTTGGCTTCGAAGCGGTCGCCTGGTACTGGCACTTCGTCGATGTGGTGTGGCTCGGCCTGTTTTTCTTCGTCTATTGGCTGTGAGGCCGGTGCAACGGTTCGATCCAGCCGTTGTAATAGGCGACGATAAGCAGCACGAACAGCGCCACTGACAGGCCGATGCGCCAGGCGAGCGCCGCGACCATTTTCTTGCCGTCGTCTTCGCGCGTGCTGGACAAGTGAAACAGCGCCTTGCCCAAGCTGATCAGGATCAGCACGAGCATCACTAGGATGAGATATTTGAATGCCATCGGGCGTGTCTAGGCCTTGAGGTCTCGCAGTATATCGTGTCCCTCCAAATCGGAAATCGGACTTTCGAGCCGCGGCTCTTCACAACGCTGCTCGCGATCCTATTAATTGCCATGCTGGTTTCGTTGGGACGCTGGCAACTGCACCGTGCCGCGGAAAAACGCGCATTGTTCGACGCCTTTGCGGCCGCAAGCGATGCGGCCCAGCCGATCGACCTGCAATCGCCGCCGGTGCCGCGCTACAGTCGGGTCGCGGCGGACGGCAGCTACGATACGACGCGCCAAGTCTTGATCGACAACATGGTCGAGGCCGGGCGGGCCGGCTATTTCGTGATCACCCCGTTTGCGCTGCAAGGCGGCGGTTGGGTTCTAGTGAATCGCGGCTGGGTGCCGCTCGGAAAGACCCGCGCCGACCGGCCGGCGATTCCCGTCGCCGGAAACGAGAGAACCATCCGCGGCCGTGCCGACAATTTGCCGAGTCCCGGCATTCGCATGGGCGTTCCGGCGCCGCTCGCTCCTCCCTACCCCGTGGTCGCGGCCTACCCGACACGCGCGGAAGTGGCGCGGCTGCTCAAGGAATCCCATTGGGCTCCCGCCACCGACCTGATCCTGCTCGACGCCCGCGAGCCCGACGGCTACGTGCGCAACTGGGCGCCGCCGGGATTCCCGCCCATGCGCCACATCGGCTACGCGGTGCAATGGTTCGGATTGGCGCTGGCCTTGGCCGTCATCTATGTCGTGACCAATTTTCGGCGCAACAAGGATAGGCCGGCATGACGGTGAGCGCGCACGATCGGCGTCAGCGGCGCATCTTGATCGGGGTGGCCTTGATGTTTTTCGCGCCCCTCGCGCTGTCGTTCTATTTGTACTACGGGCAGTTTTGGCATCCGGGCGGCCGCGTCAATGCCGGAGAGCTGATCGATCCGGCGCGGCCGCTGCCCGCACTGGCACTGCCGTTGGCCGCCCCGCCTGCCGGCGCAGCCGCCGGCGCAGCCACGCAAACGAATCCGCAATTTCTCAAGCGCAAGTGGACTTTTTTGTACGTGCAGCATGGCCGCTGCGACGATGAATGCCGCAAGCATCTTTACGACACGCGCCAGGTGCGCCTCGCTCTCGATCGCGAAATGGACCGGGTGCAGCGGGTTTTCATCGGCGACGCGGACTGCTGCGACCTGAAGGAACTGCTGGCGGCGCATCCGGATTTGATCGCCATTCGCGCCGACCCCGCCGACGAACCGCTGCTGGCGTTGTTGCCGGAGCGGCCCGGCGCGCTCAATTCGCAGCGCGTCTATGTGATCGATCCCTTGGGAAATCTCATGATGTTCTATCCCGCCGATGCAAAAGCCAAAGGCATGCTCGAGGACATGAAGCGGCTGCTGCGCCTGTCCTCCATAGGCTGATCCTGTGGATCCGCAACGCCGCTTGGTCTGGTTTCGTCGGCTCGCGCTCTTGGGCGCAGCGCTCGCCGCGACGGTCGTGGTGCTGGGCGCCTGGGTGCGCCTGACCGATGCCGGCTTAGGGTGCCCCGATTGGCCGGGCTGTTACGGTCACGTCTATCCGCAAGCCGACCACAATTTCAGCAAAGCCATTCACGAAATGATCCATCGTTATTTCGCGACTACACTTGGGGCGATCATCATCGGGCTCTTGGCTTGGGCGCTGTGGAATCGCAAGGCTCGCGGCCAGCCGCTCAAGGCCGTCGTGCTGCTGTTCGTCCTGGTGTGTCTGCAGGGCGCGCTCGGTGCCTTGACCGTCACGCTGCTGCTGAAACCCTTGATCGTCACGGCGCACCTGCTCGGCGGCCTCTCCACCTTAGCTGTCCTTTGGTGGCTGTCGCTCATACCGGAGCGGCGCGAGCTGTCGAGCCGCGAATTGGGCCTGCGCAAGTTTGCGCTGCTGGGATTTGCCGCGCTCGCGCTGCAAATCGCACTCGGCGGTTGGACCAGCAGCAACTATGCGGCCGTGGCCTGCCCGGATCTCCCGACCTGCCAGCAATCTTGGTGGCCGCACATGGACTTCCACGACGCCTTCGTGCTCTGGCGTGGGCTGGACATCAACTACACCGGCGGCGTGCTCGCGAATCCCGCGCGGATCGCCATCCATGTGACGCATCGAATCGGCGCGCTGGTCGCGGGTTTGACCTTGATCGCCGTGGCAGCGATAACCCTCGCCCGCGCGCAAAGCCGCGCTTTGAAAACGATCGGCGGCCTGCTGGTCGGCGCCGTGCTGCTGCAGATCGGCATCGGCATGAGCATGGTGCATTTCGGGATGCCGTTAGGCCTAGCCACGATGCACAACGCCGGCGCTGCCCTGCTGGTCATCTGTACCGTGACTTTGCTGCGCCTGCTCTGGCCGGAATCGCCTGCACGGGCCGTACCGTGAGGTCCGCGTGATACCCTTGCGCCATGTCCACCGTACCCGATAGCCCGCCCATCGCCGCCGCCGTTCACGGCGGGTGGCGGGATTATTTGGAGCTCACCAAACCCAAGGTGAGCCTGCTCATCGTGTTCACCGCCGTCGTCGGCATGGTGCTGGCCTCGCCCGGTTGGATCCCGCTGAATGCGCTGATTTTGGGCTCGATCGGAATCGCCATGGCCTCGGGCTCGGCGGCGGCCTTCAATCATATTTTGGATCGGCGCATCGACGGACAAATGAACCGCACGCGCCGCCGCCCGCTGCCGACGGGCCACATGCAGGAAGGCCATGCGATCGCCTTTGCCGCGACGCTGGGGCTGGCATCCATGGCGATCCTGTGGAAGGGGGTGAACGGCCTGACGGCCGCGTTGACCTTCTGTTCGCTGATCGGCTACGCGATCATCTACACCCTGTGGCTGAAGCGTGCGACGCCGCAAAACATCGTGATCGGCGGCGCCGCCGGCGCGGCGCCGCCCATACTGGGCTGGGCAGCGGTAACAAACTCCATCGATCCGAATGCCTTGGTGCTGTTCCTGATCGTATTCACCTGGACGCCGCCGCATTTTTGGGCGCTTGCGATTGCGCGGCGCGATGACTATGCCAAAGTCGGCATTCCCATGCTGCCCGTCACGCACGGCATTCCCTACACGCGGCTGCAGATCGTGCTGTACACCATCCTATTGATCTTGACGACGCTGCTGCCGTTCCTGACCCGCATGAGCGGGCTGGTCTATCTGGCCGCTGCGCTGGTCTTGAACGCCCGCTTTCTTTATTTCGTGGTGGCGCTCAACAAGGGGACCCGGCCCGAGTTACCGATCCGCACTTTCAGATTCTCCATCACTTATTTGATGCTGCTGTTCGCGGCGCTGATCGTGGATCACTATCTCTACTTCCCGGCCTGAGCACTTTCCAAGGGCTTGCCCGGGAACGTGTCGGCAACCAGCTTGCCCTGATCGATGAGCACAGT
>DASXMG010000103.1:0-23851 GCA_036495805.1 Steroidobacteraceae bacterium
ACGCCGGTTAAGGTGCCCCCGGTGCCGACCCCGCTGACGAAGATGTCCACCTTGCCCTCGGTGTCGTCCCAAATTTCCGGCCCGGTGGTTTTCTCATGAATGCCAGGATTGGCGGGATTGTCGAATTGCCTGACCCATAGATACTTCTTGGGATCGGAAGTCGCCAATTCCTCGGCCTTCGCCATGGCGCCGTTCATGCCCTTGGCACCGGGAGTCAATATGAGCTTCGCTCCCAATGCCGTCACGACCTTGCGTCGCTCCATGGTCATGGTATCCGGCATAGTGAGCACGCAGCCGTAGCCGCGCGCCGCGGCGGCGTACGCCAGCGCAATGCCGGTGTTGCCGCTGGTTGCCTCGACAATCGACATGCCGGGTTTCAACGCCCCGCGCTCTTCAGCGTCCCACACCATCGCGGCGCCGATACGGCACTTGACCGAATAGGCCGGATTGCGGCCTTCGACCTTGGCGAGAATGGTCGCGCCACCGCCGGCATTGAGGCGGTTGATCCGTACCAGCGGCGTACGGCCGATGGACCTGGTGTTGTCCTCATAAACAGGCATAAAAACCTCGGCGCAAAATTCTCGAGCTCAAACGGGGATTTTCCTCCTAAGCGCGGCAGGAATGCCATAGAAGTTTGTTATGAAGGGCTGCCCGCGCGTTATAACGCCGCAAGCCGATGGGTTTCTAGGTGCTGGGAGTCATCGACAGCGGTTGCGGGCGCCCGACCATGAAGCCCTGCACGAAATCGATGCCCATACCGGTCACGGTATCCAGCGCCCACTGGTCCTCGACGTGCTCTGCGACCACGCGGAAGTTCAAACTGCGCGACAACTCGATCATGGCCGCCACCATGGCCTGGTTCACCGCGTCTTCTGCGAGATTCTTGATGAAGGAGCCGTCGATCTTCAGATAGTCCATCGGCAAGGTCTTGAGCGTTGAGAATGAACTCAAGCCTCTGCCGAAATTGTCCAAGGCAAACTCGCAGCCCATCCCATGCAGCACGGCAATGAAGCGTTGCGCATGGTCCAGATTCGCCACCACCGAAGTTTCCGTCACTTCGAAGCAGATGTCGCTGGGATTGGCGCCCGTGTGATCGAAGCACTCCACCACGAATTCCAGAAATTCCGCATCGCCCAAGGTCTGGCCGGCAATGTTGATCGCAACGCTGCGGCCGGGCGGCAGCTTCAAGCCGCCGCGCCCAAGCGCGGAGAGCACCGCTTGCACCACCCACCGATCCACATGCGGCATCAAACGGTAGCGTTCGGCGGCGCGGATGAATTCGGCCGGCGGCGCCGCCGGTTGCCCGTTCTCGACGGACAGGCGCACGAAAACCTCGAGCGCAGGCCCGCTCAAGCCGCCCGCACGCGCATGCACGATGGGTTGGTAATACAGTTCGAACTTGTTGTCGCGCAGCGCGCCCTGCAGTTTCAGCAACCAATGGATCTCGCCGCTATGGCGCGCGTTCGCCTCCTCGCGCGCCGAATAGACGTGCACGTGCAGGCCGCCCTGCTTCTTCGCGACGTAGCAGGCGGAATCCGCCGAGTTGATGATGTCCTCGATGGTGCCGCTGTCGCGCCCGATTTCAACCAGGCCGATGCTGACGCCGACATTGAAGATCTTGTCCTTCCAGACGAAGCGATAGTCGTTGACCGAACGCACCACGTTGTCGGCTATTTGCCGCGCCTTTTCCAATGGACAGCCGACCAGCAGCAGCGCGAACTCATCGCCGCCGATGCGTCCCACCGTATCCGAATCGCGCACCGTATCTTTGATGAGCGATGCGATCTCGCGCAGCATGTTGTCGCCGGCGGTGTGGCCGCAGGTATCGTTGACGACCTTGAAATGATCCAAGTCGAGATAGCAGAGCGCGTGCCCGGCATCGCCGGTCTGCGCAGAGTCCAACGCCTCCTGCAGACGCCGCTCGAACTCGCGCCGGTTCACGAGTCCGGTGAGGGCATCGTGGCTGGCCTGATACGTCATCTGCCGCGTCAGGCCGCGAAGCTCGCTGGTGTCGTGAAGCACCAGCACCAGGCCGGAGGAGTCCTTGGCCTCGAGCTGCAGCGGCGTCACGCTGATCTCGACGTAGCGTTCATTGCCGCCGTTTGCCGGCACCAGAACTGCGCGCCTGGCGGCGGACGCGCGGCCTGCGCTGCTCAGGGCCTTTTGCACAGGATCGCCGAGCTGCCGGCGGTCGTTCTCATCCAGCAAGGACGCAACCTCCGCAAAGGTCTTGCCCAAAACCTGATTCACCTGCTGACCGAGCAGCAGTTCCGCGGAATGATTGATGTAGTCGATGCGCCCTTCCGCATCCACGGTGATCACGCTCTCGCCCATGGCATCGAGCGTCGCCATGGCGCGCGGCTTCTGCGAGACTTCGGTCGGGATCGCACCCGGCATCATTTCCAGCGCGGTGAGGAGCAGCGCCGGCTCGCCGGAACTGTCGATCACCGTGCTGGAGAGCTCGATACGCGTAACCTGACCTTGCCGATCCATCAGCTCGATTTCGTAGCGCTCCGCGGCAGATTCTCCGGCCAGGCGCCGCCGCAAATTATTTTCCACCAACTCGACATATTCCGGCGCCACGAATTCGGTGAGCGGCCGGCCGACGACGTCCGCGGACTTCATCCCCAGCAGCGCAAGAAAGCGCGCATTGGCGAACAGAATCGCCTGGCGATGCACCAGCACCGCATCGTGCACGGTCTCGACAAGGCGTTGAAACAGCTGCTCGCGATCCTGCAGCTGCGCGCCCCGCTGCTCGAGATCCTCCAGCAATTTGTTGACGGCGGCACCCAGCTTGCCCAGCGCGCCGGGCTCCGCGCTCGGCGCAAGGCGGCCGGTCGCGCCGCCTTCGTTGATGAGGTATTGGATCTGGCTGGAGAAATCGTTGACCGCGCGATCCTGGCGCCGCTTCCACAAGAAAAGCACGATCACGCCCACTGCCAAAATAGCCGCGATGACTAGCCACAACGCAAGGGAAGAGAAGATCAACGCTGACCTCAATAACGACGAGTCTTAGCGACGCTTAATAGTTGGGCGCCCTGCACGAGCTGGACACGTCGCGAACCATCGTGATGTAGAGAATAGCGCAAGGGACTCGCGTAGCCTGTGGAAATTGACCATAATCAGCGGCCTTAATCGCCTGCGAGAAATCATGGATACATTGGCCGCTCGGCAGCAAATGGTGGATCAGCAGATACGCACCTGGGAAGTGCTCGATCCTCGAGTGCTCGATGTCTTCGCCATGGTGCCGCGTGAAGCGTTCGTCCCGGCGCAATACCGAGACCTGGCATTTGCCGACACAGCCATACCCATCGGCTTGGGCCAATCGATGCTCGCCCCAAAAATTCAGGGCCGCATTCTCCAAGCCTTGAGCGTCGCGGCCAACGACAGCGTGCTCGAGGTCGGCAGCGGCAACGGTTATCTGGCCGCTTGCCTGAGTCTCTTAGGGTCCGCAACGCGATCCATCGACATCCACCCGCAGTTTACCGCCGCGGCGCAAGCCAACCTGCGTGCCGTGCCGCGCGCCAACGTGCAGTTCGAGACCCGCGACGCGTTTGCCTCCGCTCCTTTGGGCGAGTACGACGCCATCGCCGTGACCGGCTCGCTGCCGGTCTACGACGCGCGCTTCGAACGCGCGCTGCGCCTGGGCGGCCGTTTATTCGCCATCGTCGGCGAAGCACCCGTGATGGACGCCATCTTGGTCCGGAGGGTCGATACCGCCGAATGGATTCGGGAAAGCCTGTTTGAGACCGTCGTTGAACCGCTGATCAACGCCACCGCGGCGCAAAGGTTCGTCTTTTAAGATGCCTCAAGAACTGACCCCGCGGGAATTCCTGGATCGGCGCGAAGCCGGCGAGGACATGACCCTTCTCGACGTGCGCGAGGATTGGGAAGTCAAACTGGCGCCGGTCCCCAGTCACACCGTGCATATCCCCATGGGCGAGATCTCGGATCGAGTCTCGGAGTTGGACCCCCAAAAGGAGACCGTCGTCATCTGTCGCTCCGGCGGCCGCAGCGCCCAAGTGGCCCAATTCCTGGAACGCCAGGGCTTCGGAAAAGTTTTTAATCTCTCCGGCGGAATTTTGGCCTGGTCCCGGGTTATAGACCCTAGTATTCCGCAGTATTGACCACTCCCGCGTCTGTGATATAGTGGTATATAACACTATAATACCGGCCTGGGGCGGCCAAATGGGTAATTCATGAAGCGACTTGCGACTGTTTTGGCCTTGTACCTGCTGACGAACGCCGTTTCCGCGGCAGATCTCTTGGCCGTTTACCAGCGAGCCCTGCAAAACGACCCCCAGCTGCGTGAAGCCGAAGCCACGCGCCTGGCCGCCCTGGAGGCCAAGCCTCAGGCCCTGTCGACCTTATTGCCGCAGCTGACCGGCAACGGCAAAATCTCGCGCGAACGCGACTCGGGTTCAATCAACCAAACCCAGTCGCTCGCCCTGCCCGTATGCGGTCCCGCGATCCCCGCGGGTGAGCCCTGTGCTCCGCCGGGTACGCCCACGACGGTGACCGAATCCTTCCCGTTCAGCGGCAAAATCGACACCACCGTTCACCAATACACCGTTGACCTCAAGCAAAACCTGTTTCGCTGGGAAAACTGGCAGGCGCTTAAGCGCGCGGATTCGCAAGTGGCGCAAGCCGAAGCGGACTATCAAGCCGCGCAACAGGACCTGATGGAGCGGGTCGCGCAGCGCTATTTCGACGTGCTCGGGGCGCAGGATGACCTCGAGGCGCAACAGGTCGCGTTGGTCTCGGTCACCCGCCAGCGGGACCAAGCCGAGGCGCGCTATCAAATCGGGCTCATCGCGGTCACTGACGTGGAGGAGGCACGCGCGTCCCGAGACAGCACCGCCGCCGCGGTCATTGCCGCCAAGCGAGCGCTGGCTTCGACCCAGGAATTGTTGCGGGAAATCATCGGCGATCCGTTCGACTTCCTGGCGCGGCCGATCGAGCCCTTCGAGATGGCGAACCCGGATCCGATCAGCGAGGACCGCTGGGTTGAGATGGCCCTGCAGCAGAATCTATCGCTGGTGTCGAGCCGCCTCGCCGCCGACATTGCGCGCGAAAATGTCTCCATCCAGCGCGGCGGGCATTTCCCGTCGCTGGATCTGGTGGGCAGCGCCGGCAAGCTCACGAATAACCAGCTCGACGTATACCCTGACGGCAGTCCCGCAGGCGGCACGTTTTTGGATGAACGGCAGCGCTCGATCGGTATTCAATTGACCTTTCCCATTTATTCGGGTGGCTTGGTTTCTTCGCAGGTGCGCCAGGCGACCTATCAGCATCGAGCGGCCAAGGAACGCTTGGAGCGGGTGGCACGCCAGACCGAGCACGACGCGCGCGACGCGTATCTGGGCGTGCTTTCCGAAATCTCGCGGGTCAAAGCGCTGCATCGCGCGGTCGAGTCCAATGTCACGGCGCTGCGCGCCACCGAATCGGGCTACGAAGCGGGTACGCGCACGGCGGTGGATGTGTTGCAGTCACGGCAACAGTGGATACAAGCGCAAACCGACTATGCGCACAGCCGCTATGACTACATGTTGAATGTGATCAAGCTGCAGCAAGCCGCCGGCATCCTGTCCGAGCAAAGCTTGCAGCGGATCAATGCGCTGCTCACGGACACGCCGGCTCCGGCGCCGCCGACGGATGCGCTGCCGCCGCAAGCCAAGGCTCAATGAGCGCGAGCAGTTTCGCGACGCTGCCGCGGTTCGCAGCGATGATTTCCTTGCCGATGATGCCCATCTGCTCGGCGATGTCCGGCTGAGCCAGCAGCCGCTGCAATACCGCCGCGAGATTCGCGGCGCTTTGCACCTCGAGCGCCGCGCCGCGCGCCAGCAGCAATTGCGCGATTTCCTTGGCGTTGAAGTGCGAGGGCCCCGTCACCACGGGAAGCCCCAGGGCCGCAGGCTCGAGCAGATTGTGCCCGCCGATGGGCACCAGGCTGCCGCCGACAAATGCCACATCGGCCGACGCGTACAGCGTTGCCAGCTCGCCCAGCGTATCGACCAGCAGCACCGATGCGTCGTTAGGCAACTGCGGCGCTTCCTCGCCGCTCGCCATGCGGCTGCGGCGTGCGAATCCGACACCGCGACGCGCCAGCAAGTCGGCGACGCCGGCGAAACGATCTTTGTGCCGCGGCACCAGCAGCAGGACCGCATCCGGGATTGAGCGCAGCAGCAGAGCATGCGCGTCGAGCAGTTGCTCCTCCTCGCCCGCGTGCGTGCTGCCCGCGATCCAGACCGGCCGGGAAGCGGCGTAGGCAGCGCGCAGCGCTTTGCCTGCTTGAGCGACGGCGGCGTCTGCGCTCACATCGAATTTCACGTTGCCTGCGACCAAAGTCCGTTCCGGCTGAGCGCCGATCGACCTGAAGCGCTCGGCGTCCTCGGCCGATTGTGCCGCCACGAGCAAGTTTTTGCCGAACACGCCGGCAAACAGGCTGCCGAAGCGCCGATACCGCGTCACGGACCTGGCGGAAAGCCGCGCGCTCGCCAACAACACCGGGGTGCCGCCGCGTTCGCACTCACGCAACAGATTCGGCCACAGTTCCGTTTCCATGATGATTGCGGCAAGCGGGCGCGTGCGCTTCAGGAAGCGCCTGACCGAACCGGGAGTGTCGTAAGGCAGAAATCGTATGTCTGCGCTGCCTCCGAACAATGCCTCTGCTCGCGCTCTTCCCGCGGGCGTCGCGGTGGTCACGACCAGCGGAATTTCCGGATAGCGTAGATGCAGCGCGCGCAGCAGCGGCACCGCAGCCGACATTTCGCCGAGCGAAACCGCATGCAGCCAGATGCTCGTGGAGCGCAGGGTGCCTCCGTAGCCTAAGCGCTCCGCCCATCCCTGCCAATAGTGGCGGTCGCCAAATCCCCGCCACAGCAGCGCCGCGTACGCGAAAGGCACCGCGAATCGGATCAAACAGGAGTAGAGGAAGCGCACCTCAGGCCGCCCGGTATCCGGCGAGCAATTCTTCCCAGGATGCCGGCGTGAATCGATCCGGCGGCATGGCGGCGGAGATTTTTCGCAGCGAGTGCTCGAGCCGTGCCAGATTCCCGGCGCTCCATGCGCCTGGCGACCGCAATCGGCCGCGGTCGAAATCGATCACGCTGACGCTGCCGGCGGCATCGAGCAAAATGTTGTGCGTGTTCAAATCCGCGTGATCGACTCCTTGGCGGTGCAGGCGCGCCACCGCCGCACCGATGGCACGCCAGACCGGCGCCGCGAGCGATCCGGCCTCGAGTGCTGCGCTCAGCGGTTTAGCCTGCGAAATGCGCTCTGTGATCAGGTCGCAACGATAAGCAAGCCCTTCGCGCCGGTAGAAGGCCGCCACCGGCTTCGGCACGTTCAAGCCGCGCTCCGAAAGCCAAGAGAGCAAGCGCCACTCGGCAAAAGCGCGCACTCGATCTTCCCCGGACCACCAATACCGATCTGCCGATATTCGAGCGATGAAGCCGCCGCGACGATAGTGCCTGAGCACCCATGGGTGGGCGGCGGATCCGACGAACCAGGCCGAACCCCGGCCGCGGGAAGCGGCGGCCAGTTCGCCGCGCGCCGTCCAAAAATCCGGATCGAACAGCGCTTCAGAAGCGCCCTGCTGTGCATTGCCAAGGCTATGGGGATCAGCCAGCATGACGCCCGTTGCAGTGGCAATGCGTTGGCCGCCCTTTATCATTCTTATGACTACCTTAAGCTTCAAACCGCCGCTGCAACACGTATGCCTGCTGCGTCTGTCGGCGATCGGCGATACCTGCCATGCGCTGGCGGTGCTTCGAGCCTTCCAAACGGCGTGGCCCGAAACGCGGTTTACCTGGATCATCGGCAAAGTCGAAGCCAAGCTGATGAGGGAGCTACTTCCGGAAATCGAGTTTATCACCTTCGATAAGGCCGCAACTCTTCGAGAACTGTGGCGCGCGCACGCGCTGTTGCGCGGCCGGCGTTTCGACCTGCTGCTCGACATGCAACTATCCTTTCGCGCAAGCCTGGTCAGCCGTCTGGTCCGTGCGCCGATCAAGCTCGGATTCGATCGGCCGCGGGCCCGCGAGCTGCAGTGGCTGTTTACGAACGCACAGATTGAACCGAAGGCCGCGGAGCACGTGCTTGACTCGTTCATGGGCTTCGCTCGTGCCTGCGGCATCGATCCAGCGCCTGCGCATTGGGATATTTCCCTGCCGCCGAGCTTGCTCGAGTATGCACGCAGCGTCATCGTCCCGGGCAGACCGACGCTCCTCATCAGCCCCTGTTCCAGCCACGCCGCGCGCAATTGGTCAGCCGCGAGGTATGCAGCCGTCGCCGATCATGCCGCTTCGGCGCATGACATGAGCGTGGTCTTGGTGGGCGGCCGCAGTTCCGAGGAGGCGCGCATGGGCGCCGCGATCGCCGCCGCGGCGCGCACGCCGCTCATCAATCAGATCGGCAAGGACACGCTGCCGCAATTGCTGGGCCTGATGTCGCAAAGCACCGTGCTGCTCTCGCCAGATTCGGGTCCCGCGCACATGGCGGGCATGGTCGGATTGCCCGTCATCGGCCTGTACGCCGCCACCAATCCGCAGCGCGCCGGACCCTACTATAGCCGCCAATGGTGCATCGACAAGTATGATGCAGCGGCGCGCAAATACCTGGGCAAACCCGCAGCACAAATCCCCTGGACGACGAAAATCGAACGGCCCGGGGTGATGGACCTGATCGAGGTGCGCGATACGATCGAAAAACTCGACGCGCTCATGCTCGGCGCGGCGCGCGCGCCGGATTTTCGCTAAAATGCGGCGATGAGCGAAATCAGCGTTCCGGTCTCGCCCGGCGAATTGCTGGATAAGATCACGATCTTGAGGATCAAGTCCAGCCGCATGAGCGATGCGCAAAAGCTCGCGAACGTACGCATTGAGCTCAAGCTGCTCGAGGCGACCTGGGGCGCCTCGCCCTATGCCAGATCCGACATCGCAGCCGACGTGAATGCACTGCTGCAGGTCAACGAGCGGCTGTGGGTGATCGAGGACGATATCCGCGACAAGGAACGGACGCAGGCATTCGACAACGAATTTATTCGCCTCGCCCGGGCCGTGTACTTCGAGAACGACGAGCGTGCCGCCATCAAGCGGCGCATCAACTTGAAGTTGGGCTCGACGATCGTTGAGGAAAAATCCTACGCCGAATACAAGTCCTGAAGGCTCACGATACTCTCAGGAATCGGTTTCCGACGCGATGTCCGCATGCCCCGGCACGTTCCTATTGAGCGTGTACTCGGCGCCGCAATACGAACACTTGGCCCAACCCGTGGCTTCGATGGCCAGATAAACTTTGGGATGCGAATTCCACAGCATCATGCCCGGCATCGGACAGCACAGGGGTAAATCGCCCATATCGACGCTGTAGTGATGTAAAGCGTTCGGCACTATCAGCCGATGTTTGGAATCGTCTTGAACCCATGCCGACATGCTCATCGCCCCGCTTGAAACACTACCTTGGAAACCCTAACCTGGGATTTTGACAGGTCACGGCCCGGTTTCAAGCGTCGCATGCCATATGGCCTTCAGCCGGGCGCGGGTCTCCTGATAAGGCGCCGCTGCAACGATGCGCTCGCCCTCACCCTCGAGCGACAAGTGATGCAGCACCGTACGGTAGTCGATGTAGGTGTCCTTCAGCCAAAGCGCCGTGCTCTCATCGACTATGCCGACCGCCGCCAAACCTTCGAGTTGCCGGATATTGTCGGTATAGGTCAGCAGTTCCGGATGAGCCTGGGCTCCGGCCAGCACCCAATACTGCACGAGAAACTCGATGTCGCCGATGCCGCCCGCATCCTGTTTGATGTCGAATTCGCCCGGGCCCGAACGTGACAATTCCTTGCGCATTCGTTGCCGCATCTGCAGCACGTCATTGCGCAACGTCGCGCGGCGCACCGCCAGGGTCAGCGTGCGGCGGCGCACGGCTTCGAAGGCCGCGCGCAGCTGGGCGTCGCCGGCCACCGGCCGGGCGCGAAGCAGTGCCTGGTGCTCCCAGGTCCACGCATCGCTCAGTTGATAGCGCTCGAAGGCGTCGATGCCCGTCATCAGGAAACCGCCCTTGCCGTTGGGACGCAGACGCATGTCGACTTCATAAAGGCGGCCGGCGGCGGAATGCATGGTCAGCAGATGCACGATGCGCTGCCCCAGGCGCAAAAAGAATACGCCGTTGTCGAGCGCTTTCTCGCCGTCGGTCAGTTGGATGCTGCCGGCCGAATCGTGCAGAAAAACCAGATCCAGATCCGATGCATAGCCCAGTTCCAGGCCGCCCAGCTTGCCGTAACCGGCCACCGCGACCGCGACCGGGCGCAGGCTTGCGGGATCTTCCCCGCAATACGGTGTACCGTAAATTACAGTCATTTGCTGCCAGGCAAGATCCATGCAGCATTCGACGATGAGCTCGGCGATGTCGGTGAGCCGATCGCTCACGCGCATCAGCGGCAGGCGGCCGGTCAAATCGGCGAGCGCCACCGTGAAGATCGCCACTTTTTGAAATTGGCGCAACGCCTCGACCTGTCGTTCCGGATCATCGGGCGACAACCTCTCCGTGCGCGCCGCCAATTCCAGGGTGAATCCCGCGCGCGTCGGCAATTCATCGAAGGCTTTGGCATCGATCAGCTCATCCAGCAGCAGCGGAAAGTCGGCGATCTGCCGCGATAGAAAGCCGCTGATGGCGCAAATGTCGATCAGCCGGTCGAGCGCCGCCGGTTGCTCCTTGAGCAATGCCAGATATGACGCACGCGATCCGATGGCTTCGAGCACGCGCAGCACGCGCTGCACGACCGTGGCAGGAGCGGCATGTGCGGCGGCGGATTTGAGCAGCCGGTCCAAAATGACATGGAGGCGCCGGCGCCCCGCTTCGTCGAGGCGCCGATAGTTTGCGGCCTGGCGAAACGACTCGAGATTCGCGGCAACGGCGGCAATTTCAGCGCGCGGAAAGCCGCCGTTGCCCAGTTCCTCCTCGAACTTCGCATCGTTCGCGTCGAGCCATGCGGCACCCAGGTCGTCGTGACGGCGCTTGGCGTCCGGCGCGCCGAACAGCAGCGCCTCGAATTGCTCCGCCACCCGCTCGAGGGTCGCATTCAATGCGGCATTCGTTTCCTCCCAATCCTTGAATCCCATGATCAGGGCGAGCCGCGCGCGATCGAGCGAATCTTCCGGCAACGTGTGCGTTTGCTGATCGCGCATCATCTGCAGCGCATTCTCGGCCTTGCGCAGCCTAAGATACGCCTCGGTCAACTGCGCGATGTCGTCGCCCGACACGAGCTTTGAGCCGGCGAGCAGCGGCAGCACCTCGAGGAGGGCCGCGTTTTGCAAGCGCCGATCGCTTCCGCCGCGCACCAACTGCATGGATTGCACGATGAACTCGATTTCGCGGATACCGCCCTTGCCGAGTTTCAGATGATGCTCGAGGTCGCGCCGGCCCACCTCGCGGACGATCAGCGCCTTCATGTTGCGCAACGACTCGAACACGCCAAAATCCAGATAGCGCCGATAGACGAAGGGACGGACGAATTCCTCGTAAGCCGCGGAATAGGCATCGGCGCCGACCACGGCGCGCGCCTTGATCCAGGCATAGCGTTCCCAGTCGCGGCCGTGTTGCTGCAAGTAATCCTCGAGCGAAGCCAGGCTCACGGCCAAGGGGCCGCTTTCGCCGAAGGGCCGCAGCCGCATATCCACGCGAAACACGAAGCCATCCGCGTTCCGCTCGTCGAGCAAGCGGATGACCTCTCGGCCCAGTCGATTGAAATACTCTTCGTTGTCGAGGACCCGCGGCCCGCTCGTCTCGCCGGTCTCGGTAAATAAAAATACCAGGTCGATGTCCGAGGAGAAATTAAGCTCGCGCCCGCCCAGCTTTCCCATTCCCAAGATGATGAACGGCGATAGTGCCGGGTTCGAGCGCCGCGGCGCGCCGAATATGGGCAGCAAATGCCGCTCCGCGGCTGCCGCGGCCGCGCGAACGCAGGCATCGGCCAGGTCGGACACGGCTTGCAGGGTCTCGGCGACGGCGGCGGTTCCGGCGATATCGCGCCAGGCGATGCGAACCATTTCACGCCTGCGCCACTCGCGCAAAAGCACAAGCGCCTGCTCGGCCGAGCGCGCACCTGCGACTTGTGCTTCGTAATGGCCATTCACGCCGCCGAGCGCGAGCGCACCCGGATCTTGGAGCAACGCCTGCGCAACGAATTCGCTGGCCGCGACGACGCGCGGCAGTTGGGCACGATGAGAATCGGACAGCGCCCGATAGCGGTCCGCGAACTCACGCTGAGCGCACGCCCGCTCCCACCAACGCTCGACGGACTCACGCAATTCTTCCGGTACCGACGCAAGGAATTCCATGGGCCTGAGTTCTGCGTTGCCGCGCCTAGCGAATTGCCGTCAAGAACACGCGCGGGAACGGCAACAAGACGCTGCCATCCGCAACCTTGGGGTAGGCCTTTGCAATCGCGGCCGTGTAACGCTCGAGAAATGCGCTGCGCTCCGCGGTATTCAAGGGTTCAAGAAACGGCCGAAGACCGCTGCCCTTGAACCATTCCACCACGGCCTCGGCTCCTCCCGGCAGAACATGCTGGTAGGTGGTGCGCCACAGATCGACCTTCGCGCACAGCGGCTGCAATAATTCGTAGTACCACGCGGCGCTCGGCAAAGGCGCGCGTGCCGCCGCCGATGCCGCGAGTTGGCCGCCCCACGGTCCGTCAGCCGCAACCTCGCGCATGAGCCGATGCGCAGGCTCGTCGAGATTGTCCGGCATTTGCACGGCCAGAGCGCCGCCCGGTGCAAGTCTTTCGATCAGTGCCGGCAACAGCCGCTCGTGATGCTCGACCCATTGCAGAACGGCATTCGCCAATATCACGTCGAACGGTCCGGCATCGCTTAAGGCCAGCAGGTCTTGAACCGAAAAACCGACGTGCGGCAGCCGGCGTCGTGCCGCTTCGATCATGTCGCTCGAGCTATCGATACCGGAAATGCTTGCGCGCGGATAGCGCGCCGCCAGCACCTCGGTGGAATTGCCGGGCCCGCAGCCTAAGTCGATGACCGAATGTGCATCGATCGGCGGCAGCGCGGCGAGCAAATCGCGCACCGGCCGCGTGCGTTCATCTTCGAAGGCGACATACTGTTTAGCGGACCAACTCAATTCAATCCCGACAACCAAGTGATCACGATGCTCTCGAGGGCGATGCGGCGATCCGAATAACTATGATCGGTGTCCAGATGTGCCGTGGCGACGCGGGTGCCGCCTTTGGCTTTGATCGCCGCCACCAGCGCATCCGTCTGCGACGCCAGATGGTCGTTCGCGGTGATGGCCAGCACAGGAATCTGCGCCAAACCCGCCGCGGTTCCGGTCACGACGAATTCTTTGGCGTGCGCGGCGAGTTCATCGACCATGCTCTCGGCAGTGACATCCGCGAGGGTCTCCATGTCATCGGCCATCGCTGCCACGGCCTGCGCGCGCGGCCGCCCTGCGACCAAGCCCATGTCCGCCATGGAAATGAGGATGGCGCCGCTCAAGGCGTGATCGTGAGCGGCGGTGTGCGCAACGACCCAGCCGCCCATGCTATGGCCGGCGATGGCAATTCGCTTCGCATCGATCCCCAGTCTCGCAACGTTGGATGGATCGCGTAAATAAGCCAGAACCGCATCGGCATCTTGCGGATTTTGCGCGAATTTAAACGAGCCGGGGCTGCCCCAGGAGCCGCGGTAGTTGAAAGTCACCGCATTCCAACCGGCGCGCCTCACCGCCTGCGCCAAATCGAGGTTCTTCTCGTTGCCGGGCAGCCCATGGCAGATGACCAGCGTGGGATGCGGGCCGGCGCCGGCCGGCGAGTACAGCAATCCATTGATCAGCATCCCATGGCTCGGGATGTGCAGCACCGTCATGGCCGCCGGATGAGCGCGATCGGCCGGAGGGTCGGTGAATATCGCCGGCGGCACTGGCTGCGCGAGCACCGCACCCGCGCAACTGACAAACAATACGAGGCAAGACAACAGCGAACGCATAGCCGGACTCCCCACAGAAATTAGCGCCGGGCCTTGGCGACCCACGCTTCCACGTCCTCGAGTTTTCGCGGGAAGGCCGCGGTCAGCAGACGATACCCCGCCGGCGTGACGATTACCTCATCCTCGATGCGCACGCCGAAACCGCGCTCCGGCAAATAGACGCCGGGCTCGACCGTGAATATCGCACCGACCGGCAAAGGTTTCTCGTAGAGGCCCGCATCGTGCACATCCAGGCCGACAAAATGGCCGAAGCCGTGAATGAAGTCCTTCAGATACCCCGCGCGGCGCAGCGACTCATCGGCCACGTGCTGCAGTTCCGCCATGGATACGCCGGGACGGATGGCCGCAAATATGTCCTCCTGCGCCTGATACACGGCCCGATAGACCTTGGCTTGCTCCGCGTCGAACTTGCCGGACACCGGATAGGTGCGCGTGACATCCGCGGCATATCGCCCGTATTCGGCCGCTGCGTCGACCACGACGAGGTCACCGTCCTTGAGCAGCCTGGAGTTCTTATCCCAATGCAGGACCGCGCCGTTGGGTCCGGAGCCCACGATGGAGGAGTAGCTCAAGCCGGTAGCGCCGTTGGCGAAGAAGGCGTATTCCAACTGGGTTTGAAGATCCCGCTCGGAAACCCCCGGCACGCTGCCCTTGGCAATCGCCTCGTGGCCGGTGCGCGTGATGGCAATCGCGCGCTCCATGCGCTCGATCTCGCCGGTACTGTGCACCTCGCGCAGGCCCGCCAGCAACGAGCGCTGGTGCACCAGGCGCAAGCCGAAGCGCTGCGCGACACGAGCTGCCAAATCCGCGTCGTTGCGGTCCTCTTTCGCCATGCTCGGCGGGGCAATGATGCTGACGCAGTCATGATTCTCGCCGGCGCCCTCGAGCGTGGTATCGGGCGACCCGCGCCGCACCCGATCGACGCCGTAGCGTTCTTTGAGCTCGGGGGAGATCGGCTCCCGTGGTCCGGTCCAGCGCTCGGCTTCGGGATCTCTTGGCTTCAAAAACAAGGTCACCTTGTTGAAAGGGGATTTCGGCGCAAACACCAGAAAGGCGCCCGGTTCATTGATGCCGGTGAGCCAGTAGAAATCCGCATCCTGACGATAATCCTCGGTGATCCCGGACACCTCGCCTTGCGCGCCGATGGCCGCGATACATCCGTCAAGCGCCTTCATGACCCGATCGCGGCGCTCGCGATATACGCTTGCGGCAAGATCAGCAGGTGGCGAGGGAGTGGGATGCTGAAAGCCGCCGGCCAAGGCCGCGGCGGCTAGGAATGTACTGATCATCGGATGCGGTCCTCGGGAATTATTATAGGGCCAAGTTTATGTCTACTGTACCGTATGAGCGAACATCTGCGCAGCGGCGCGCGGGAATCAGGACCCACGGCCTAAATAGCGAATGGCGATACGAGGTGGCGATTGGCGACGCTCTATACGGTGGGACATTCGAATCATCCCATCGAGAAATTCATCGGCTTGTTGACTGCGAACGGCATCACGGCCGTCGCCGATGTGCGCTCCCGACCGTATAGCAGACGGCATCCGCAGTTCAATAAGGAACGGCTCGCCGCGACGCTGTCGCAACAGGGCATCGCGTATGTATTCCTCGGTAGGGAGCTGGGCGCGCGCTCCGAAGATCCGTCCTGCTACGAAAACGGCAAGGTTCAATATCCGCGCCTGGCGGCAACGCCGATGTTCAAAACCGGCATCGAGCGCGTGCTGGCCGGCGCGGAAAAATTTCGTGTCGCCCTCATGTGCGCGGAAAAGGAGCCCTTGGACTGTCACCGCACGCTGCTCGTCAGCCGCGCGCTGGAGCGTACCGGCGCTTGCATCGCGCACATCCTGGCCGACGGCAGCGTCGAGTCTCAGGAAAAAACCATGTCGCGGCTCATCGATCTGGTGGGGCTGTCGAAGGAAGACCTGTTTGAAGGCAGCGATTTGATCGCGGCAGCCTGCCGCTTGCGAGAAGATAAGATCGCCTACGTCAAGGAATAGCCGGCATCAGAAACAGCTTCACCGCCGAGGGATGCGGCGGATCGTGATAGATCGTGTTTTCCGCCGTCTTCAGCAATCGGCTCGAGCCGAGCGGCTCGCCGGTATTGGGATTCACGTCGAATCGCGGGAAATTACTGCTGGAAATATCCAATCGAATGCGATGCCCCTTCTTGACCACGTTCGCGGTATCGAACGGCCGGACGACGATGCTGTAGATTTTGCCGGGCACCAGCAGCTGGCGCGTTTGGAAATGGTCGCGATAGCTCGCGCGCACGATGCCGTCGGTTAGATTCATGTCGAAACCGGTGGGAAAATCGGCACTCGGCGGATAGACGTCGATGAGTTTGGCCGTAAAATCCGTGTCCGTCGCCGTGGATGCCGCGTACAGCGTAACTTCCACCGGACCCGCCAGCACCGCATCCTGCCCGAGGACCTCACTCTCGAACACCAGCACATCGCTGCGCGCACGCAGGGGCAGGTAGGGAGGGCGCGATCCCGGCATATCAGGACGCTCGCGCTGATCGTAGGCGCCATCCTTCAGGCGTTTCGACACACCGCCGCCGATGGTGGGCACGGGATGAGCCGGATCGAATTGAAACATCGACGCGGCCGGCTCAGGCGGGGACGGCGCAAGCCGGTTTAGCGATCCATCGGCATGCAGATAAAAAATCGCGGCGCGCGATTCGGCCGGCGGCCATACCTTCGATTCGCGCCACTCGCCGCCATGGTACAGGCGACCCGCCGGGTCCTTGTGCCCATCGCCGGTGCCCATCAAGAAATATCGAACCGGTGCCTGCGCGGCCGCGGCCGTCTTGACGCCCTTCAAATAATAGTCGAACCAGCGCAGATGGAAATCGGTGTCGAAATCCTTGATTGCAGCGTCGGATCCAAAATCCACATCGCCGGCGTAGGTCGCGGTGTTGCCATGGTGCGTCCAGGGGCCGATGACCAGTCGCATCGGGGATTTCTTGAGCGCGCCGAGCCTGCGCCAATTCTCGATCGTGCCGCGCAGGTAAATGTCGTACCAACCGCCCACGTGCATCATGGGAATATCCGCGGTCTGCGCGTAAAACTTTTCCCACTGCATGCCGAGCGTGCCCCAATGCGCGTCGTAATCCGAGTGCGTCGCCTCGTCGAGGTAATAGCCCTCGTAATCCGGCGCGACGGCGAGCGGGCTCAAGCCTTTGCGAATCGGTAGCGCCGCGTACCAGGCGTTGACGTCCTCCTTGGTCAGCATTCCCTTGGTAACCGGGTCCTTGGCGTCCTCCAACGCCTGCGACCAAGCCCAGGTCAGCTGACGCCCCATTTCGAATGCGCCGTCGTATCGGACGCTGTGATCCCAGGCATTGGACATCCCGCCCATGTTAAGCAGCAGCGCACGCAAATGCGGCGGCGCGAGTTTCGAGGCATCCGCCTGCGTGTGCGCCGCATACGAGGTGCCATACATGCCCACCTTGCCGTCGCAAAATGGCTGCTTTGCCGCCCACTCAATGGTGTCGTATCCATCGTACGCATCGTACGAATAATATTTCTCGAACACGCCCTGCGAGTGGTGCCGCCCGCGGGTATCTTGAACGATGACCACGTAGCCGTGCTTCGCCAGCGCTTGCGCGATGGAGACGGCCGCCGCGTCTGACTTATCGTACGGCGTCCGATGCAGCAGCACCGGCAGCCGCTCCGGTGTCGCGGTGCCTCCGTTACCCGGCCGATAGATGTCCGTGGCGAGCAATATGCCGTCGCGCGCCGCAACCATCACGTCCTGCCGGCGAATCACGTCGGGGTAAGTCCTCGCTTCGGGTGCCGGCGCGGCACGCGCCAGCAGTGCGGTGAGCGAGAGTGCGGCGAGCATCAAGACGTTGGACATTTTAGTAGTCTCCAAACAGCAGCTACCGCAACTTCCGAAACTCATCGCGCGCACCAGGATGCTCGGCGAGTAAGCGCTCCAGGCGCGGAAGCCGTGAATGCGCGGCATTGCGCAACTCTCGCGGCGCGGCCCGATAGGACTCACGCAGCAGCGCGGCATCCCTTTCGACCATGAGTGCGGCGAGCGTCGCAGCCTGCACCAGATCGCTCTCCGCCAACGCCGCGTCCTTGCCGCGGCGCGTGCTCGTGTAGAGCTGGTACCAAACCAGGCGCCCGACTTCGGGCAGCTGGGCGGGAATGCAGTGCCCGCCGGCGAGGATCGCGGCATCGCGGCTCCCCTCGAGCAAGTAGCCATAGAACGGCATCGCCTGCGCATGCCAGCCGAGTTCCGGTATCGCAATGGTCTCCCCGGCAATGGGTCCGGGAGCAAACAGGTCCACACGTAGACCCGCGCCCGGCAGCTTGACCGACGTCGGGGGTTTCTTGCCCGAGCCCCCGGGAAGGGCGGCGAACGGAAGTTGCGTGGCTTGCATGGTGGCTAAGAACGCGGCCGGCGTCTCGAGCTTCAAAGGCTGCCGCCGCGCCAGCTCCAAGTGATTTTGCATCTTCGCGCCCGGCGTCACCGCGCCGTATTCGTTGAGCCAGCTGATGTACGCCAAGGCGCCGACCACCACCAGGCCGGCGTCGAACATCTTGCGGTTGCGCAATTCCACAAGGACACCCGCGACAACTTTGTCGGCGACTTGATAGCCGAACTTCGCGAGCGCCGCCACCTGCTTCGCGGTCAATTCGGATCCCGCAATTCGGCCATGCATCGCTTCGTACGCGGCTGCATTGCTCACCGTGCCCACGAATTGTTCCGACCGCTTTCGGGGTGCCGGATAGTAAGACCGGTACCAATACTGGTGGCCGGTACCGGCACGCTTGACGAGGGTTCCCGGAGTTCCCGGCAACAGTTCCACGGTGGACTTCGCTCGATCTTTAACGTCCGCGTAGAGCGCACGAATGGCTGCTTCATGCAAACGATAGAGCGTGCCGTGATTACCCACTATATTGAAATTTTAGTGGGTAAGGCTTCGCGGTTCAATGAGAGAGAAGCCGCCGGCAGACATTAACCGGATGTGGGCGAATTATTAAACCCCGATGTTCTCGGCGAGCGCGAAAATCCCTGGGAAAATAGGCTCCGCAGCGTTTGACCCGCGATCCTGACGGGAGTAAAACTGGGTCTACCACATCGCATCGGTAAGCCGCCATGCCAATCAAACTCGTCGTTCTCGCTGCCGCGCTGATCGCCGCGGGGCCGGTTCTTGCCGCAAGCGGCCCTGGCTCTGGAAGCTCAGGAGGTTCCACATCCACCGCATCCAGCAGCGGCGGAGGCGGTCACTCCGGCGGCGGCTCGGGTGGCGGCGGCCATGGCGGGGGCGGCGGCCATTTCGGTGGCGGAGGAATGGGCGGACGAGGCGCCGCAGCCAATGCGCGCACAGCCGCCTTTGGCGGCGCGTCCGCCGCTCATGCATTCGCCAATCATGGAGGCGAACTCGCAAACTCGCACTCGTTCGCCATGCATGGCGGCAAGCCAATCGCAGGTCAGCACGTCGCTTTCCAACGCTCGACATCGAGGATGGCCGGCACGGATCATCATCACGGTCCCGGTCACGATCATCATCACCATCATCATCCCTATGATCGACGTGAACCCGAATTCGTCATCGATGAAATTCCCTGCCCCTTTCTACCCAACCTCTACCTCGAAAACCCCTACCTCTACTGGGATCCTTGCTTCGGCCCAACCAAGCGGTCCGCTTTCGGGGCAAACCACGGCTCGTAGCGCGGCATATGAATCTTGCGGCGGCCGCCACCTTGCTCGCCGCGATCTTGAGCGGGATAGCTCCACCGCTGCATGCGGCCGATTCCCCCGCGACGCCCGATAAGGACGCCGAGAGCAAGGCGCAGGAACTCGCCGGCTCGATTGAGCGCTTCAATGCGCGCGACCCGCAAGCCCCGGACACCCTGAACGCACGGCTTGCCTACGCGGGTTTTCTTGCGCAGATGGACGGCGGCGACTGTCGCACTCGTTTGGACCGTGCCCAGAGTCAACTGGATCTTGCCCGTGCAAATCCGGCACTGGGGGTCGCGCTTCCCGCCGGGCTGGCGCGCGCGGCAGACGCTGAATATCAAGTGCATTCGGCACGAGCCGTGTGCAGAGGCTCGGATGCGCGCGATCTGGCCTCGCCCGATGCGGAACTGCGCAATACGGAATTTCGCGCTGCACTGGAATCGGCACAGCGCGCTGTCGCGCTATATCGCGAAGCCTTCGATGCCGTGTCCATGGTGACCATGCAATTCAATTGCGCCGTGGCGTATCACGATCTCGGCGACACGGCGGCCGCAATCACGGCATTGCAGACAGCGATCGCCATGGACCGCGACTATGGCTACGAAGACGATGCCGAAGACAATTACTCACAGCTGCTGCAGTGGAACAACCTGGAAGCGGGCCCCGACCAGCTTGCCGCACGTATGCAGGACTTCCCGGAGCGCTCGGCCACGCTGGCATTCGACTGGTATCCGGGCGATGCCGAGGTCAAGATCGAGTCCGACTACAACCAAGTCGCGGATGGCGAGGCCTGGGACCTCCACAGCACCCGAAGCGCACACCGCAGCGTCCGCAAGGGTTTGGCCAGCTGGAAGGTCTCATTCCAGCCCGCGGAGGCGCACTTCGAGCTGGCAAACTCACCGCTCAAAGATCTCGCGCTCGAGGGACTCGCCACTTCGATCGTGGGTATGCTGGGACAATTCCACGACTTCGAACTTGCTCGCAACGGTGAATTCGACAGCAGCACTGAAGGCTCCAAATTCGCTTCTCGCGTGCGCGCGGACCTCAAGGCGCTGACTAGCGGCCTCGCAGCCAAACGCATTCCTGCTGCGCAGCTTATGCTCACCGTCGCCACAGCCCTAAGGGCGCAGCAATCGCCCGGAGCTATCGAAGATCTCGTGGCTGAGGATTACAACTTCGAGTCAGGAACGTGGATCGGTGCCACGCTTGACCAGGGCGTTTGGTACAACATGACCGCAGCGCTGTCGTTGCCCCTGGAACGGCAGGTCTTCGTAAAGAACGCGATCGAATTCGCCTACACGCGCCCGATTCAATGCACCGACGACGCCAAGGAAACTGGCTGCATTGAATTGGTGCTGCATGCAACGCCGGATCCCGCAGTCCTCAGCGAGATGCTGGGCAGCCTTTCCCGCTCCGCTCGCCTGCCTCGCCGGCAGCGGCCTCAGTTGCAGTCGCGCACCGACATGCGGCTGATCGTAGATCCCATTACTTTGGTGGCATATCGACGCGACATGCGGCGGTATTCATACTGGTCGAGCGGAGCCAAGGGTCCGAATTCCTCGCTGGTCGAGCTCGAAAAAACCAGCATTGTCAGCGGACCTGTGAGCCGCACGGATGGAGGCTAGCCTGCGCCACCTTCTTGCGCCGACCGCCTTTTAATTCCAGCTCCCGCAGTCGATCCACGGCTGCTGAATCCAGCTTGGCGAATTTTTTTCGCCAGGTGTAAATAGCGGCGTCACTCACGCTGTATTTCCTTGCCGCGTCAAGCACCGATGTTTGCTCCGCTTCTCGGAGGATAGTCACAATCTGTTGTGCAGTGATTCTCGGACCTTTCATTCATGCCTCCTTCGGCAGCCGCCGCGTTGAGGATGTCACGCGACATTTTCAACAACCACTTGCGCAGTTTATCTGGGTAGCACTGCTCAGCGGCATTCCAAGGAGGAGAATGAGGGCGCCAATGCAACGCTATTTTAGGAGTCCAGTTGCGATCAGCGCACAGACGCAGCAGTTCGCTGATGAGCGCGCCTTTTTTCCTTTGCTAGCAACCTGGGTCCCGGGGTACGCTGATGCTGTCATGAGGAACGTCGATCCGAAATCCAAGGTGTTCAAGATGCCGCTCCTCCTGCTGACGCTCATGGCGGCCAGCGGCGGAATTGCCGCGGCGGCCGATGCGCAACAATCCGCATCGCCCGTACTCATCGAGCTATTCACGGCGGAGGGGTGTTCCTCTTGTCCTCCCGCCGACACGTTCCTTCGGATATTGGATCAGTCTCAACCGGTTCACGGAGCTCAGCTGATCGCCCTCGGCGAGCATGTCGACTACTGGGATAACCAGGGCTGGCACGACCCGTTCTCTTCGGCATCGCTCACCGATCGTCAGCGCGGTTACGAGCGCGCGCTTGGGCGCTCCGAGCCCTACACGCCTCAGTTCATCATCGATGGCACTTCAGAGATGCGCTTGAGCGATCGGCCGAAAATTGCGCAATTGCTGACCGACGCTGCGGCCTCCCCAAAGATCCCGGTGAGTATCGACTCGCTCAAGATAGAACCCGGCACACCGGCCTTCGTGAGCGGCAAGGTTACGGCCGACGGCAGTGCACAAGGGCATAAGAGCGACGTCTATCTCGGGCTGGCCCTGGATCATTTCGAGTCAAAGGTGCTGCGCGGGGAAAATCGCGGCCAGACACTCGACCACGTGGCCATCCTGCTCGAACTCGCCAAGTTGGGTGCGCTGATGCCGGGCGGTAAGTTCAGCCAGGACTTTCGAGTGCCCGTGAAAGCCGGTGTGGACCCTGCGAATCTGCGCGTGATCGGCTTCGTGCAGGAATCCCGTTACGGCAAGGTCGTCGGCGCAGCACTCAGAAAAACTGCGACGACACTCAGCGAACGCTAACGATCTCGGCGAACGCTAACGGTGAGCCAATACCGGTTGGCCGCTATACAGCTCCGGAAAAGTGCGCTTGAAGTTTTCGACTTTGGGCACGTCATACGTTTCGATGTAGGAGTTGTTCGGATTGTTGATCAGATAGTCCTGATGATAACCCTCCGCCTCATAGAACCCTTTGAGCGGATCGACCTGGGTGACTATTGGTCTCGCAAATACGTGAGCCTGATCCAATTGAGCAATGTATGCCTGGGCTATGCGCTGTTGATCGTCATTGGCGTAGAAAATCACGGAACGATATTGCGTGCCGACATCGGGACCCTGTCGATTGATCTGGGTCGGATCCATCACCACCGAAAACGCGATTTGTAATATCTGGCCGAAGGAAATAGTTGCCGGGTCGAAGATTATCTTGACCGATTCGGCGTGACCGGTGCTTCCGGTGCCGACCCTCTCGTAGTCCGCCGTTGATCGTGCGCCGCCGGAATAGCCGGCAATTACTTTGCGCACGCCCCGCACGTGCTCGAACACCCCTTGCACTCCCCAAAAACAACCGCCCGCCAGTACCGCAGTCTGCATCGGACCCGCCGCCTTTGGATTGTCAACGGCAGGCGGCGCGATGATCGCCGGAGCCTCGGCGCCGAACAATGGCGAGCCCCACAGAAGAACGCCCATCAGCGCACCCAGCAGCGCCGTGAGTCGTCCGCGCTTGGCTCTACGCGCGGGCAGCAAAGTGCAGCGCCACCGAGTTCATGCAATAGCGCAATCCCGTGGGCCTCGGGCCATCATCGAATACATGGCCCAAATGGGAATCGCAGCGGCGGCAGGAGATCGCCAGGCGTTGCATCCCCTCACTTTTGTCGCCTTTCTTGACGATATTCATACTTGATATCGGCTCCCAGAAGCTCGGCCATCCGGTGCCGGAATCGAATTTGGTCCTCGAGTCGTATAATGCCGTGTCGCAACACACGCAGTGGTAAAGGCCGTCTGCATCGTAGTGGTCATACTCACCGCTGAACGGCACTTCCGTAGCCGCCTGGCGCGTAACTTGAAAAGCGAGCGGCGAGAGCTGCGCCTGCCACTCCGCATCGGTCTTCACGATCTTTGCAACCAGCATGACGCCTTGGCTCTTGCCGGCCGGCGAGAAATTCTCGATCGACACGTCGCTTTGCATCGGCCCAGACAAGGTTGCTGCCGACCCTTTGTCGATGAAAGAGTCGATGAAAGAAATGGCCGACAGTGCAGTCAGCCCCGTGATAAAAAAACGACGGCT